>CAZVAQ010000222.1:0-2421 GCA_964625145.1 uncultured Candidatus Sumerlaeota bacterium | reverse complement strand
ATGTGGAGACGATGCTGGGGCGGCGGCGATATGTGCCGGACATCAAGGCCTCGAATCCCAACGCGCGCAACGCGGCCGAACGCATCGCGATGAACACGCCGATCCAAGGGACATCGGCGGACATGATCAAGCTGGCGATGCTGCGGATCGACAAGCGCATCCGCGAGGAGGGCCTGCGGGCGCGCATGATCCTGCAGGTGCACGACGAGTTGATCTTTGACGCGCCGGAGGATGAGGTCGACCGCGTGCGTGCGTTGGCGGTGGAGGAGATGCAGGCGGCATTGCCGCTGAAGGTGCCGATCGATGTGGATGTGCAGGACGGCGAGAATTGGGAAGAGATCTAGAGAAGAGTGAAGAGTGAAGGGTGAAGAGTGAAATGGGATGTCGGGGCTTGAAGGGTACTTTCTTCGGTGTCACTGCTGTCCTCAGTGTCGCTGATGTCCTTGGTGGGCTTGGCGCTGGGGCGGTTGAGGGCTTGATGCAGGGGTGCGGGCCATGATTCTGGGCTTGACGGGCTCGCTGGGGAGCGGGAAATCCTCGGTTGCGTCTGCGCTACAGGAATTGGGGGCCGTGGTACTGGAGGCCGATGTGGTGGCGCGCGATGCGATTCTCCCCGGACAACCGGCCTACGCAGAAATCCTGAGGGAGTTCGGTCCCGAGGTCATCTCGGCGGACGGAACGATCAATCGCCAAAGGTTGGCTTCGGTGGTCTTTTCGGACCCCGGTCGGCGCAGGAAGCTGGAGTCAATCATCCATCCACGGGTGAGGGCCGCCGAGGAGGAGTTCATCGAGAAGCATCGCGACGCGGGGTTGGTGGTCTTGGACATCCCGCTGCTATTCGAGACAGGCGCGGAGCATTTGTGCGACAGAGTGGCCGTGGTGACGGTGGGTGAGGAGGAGCGGTTCCAACGGCTGCACGCCAGCCGGGGAATGTCCCGGGAGGAGATCGCGCGGAGGCTGGCGGCGCAGATGCCCCAGGAGGAAAAGGTCCGGCGGGCGGACCACGTGATTGACAACTCCGGAAATTGGGAACGGACATTGCAACAGGTACAGTCACTCTATCGGGATCTCACAAGCCAATAGGCCGGCGCGCGGGGTTCCCTTCCTTCCAAAACTTGCGGGGCCAGCGCGTCAGGCGCTGATTCATTCCCAAGGCCATTTGCGGCCTTCCCACATATTCAATCGGGGATTCTCCCCGCCCCCTCCCAACCACCCAAAGGGACATTTCCCACCAACCAGACTGCTCACGACGAACGAGACAGAAATGCCCATGCCGCCATGATTGCGCGGCATGTCATGCCGCCGGAACCCACAGGCGGGTTTATCAGCAGGACCATCGCCCGGGCGCCATGTCGCCGCGGGCAACCAATCCAAAGGAACAGAGTATCCAGGAGGAATCACAGTCCATGAGACGCAAGAAGATCGGTGGCATCGGGATGAGCCAGGGCCAGCACAAGCCGCAAGGCGGCGGCCAGCAGGGACCCCCGCGGCGGCGCCGCAAGTTGGGGGGTGGCGTTGGCAACAAGCAGCCCCTCCCGCTGGACGCGGAAGGGAATCCCTATGATCCCGATGAGCTTCTGCCTCTGGACGAGGATGAGGAGGAGGATGAGTATCCGCTGCCTTCGGCCCAGGACGACGGAAACGGCGCCGAGCCCCGGCAGATCCTCGATCTCTCCAGCCTGAAGAAGATGACGGTCACCGAGCTGTCCAAAATGGCGCGGGAGTTGAACCTGGACAACGCCGCGGGCATGCGGAAGCAGGACCTGATCTTCCAGATTCTGCGCGCCACCTCCTCGCGCAATGGCCAGATGATGGCGCACGGCGTGTTGGAGATCCTGCCGGATGGATTCGGCTTCCTGCGCTCGGCCAGCTACAATTACCTGTGGTCGCCGGATGACATCTACATCTCCCCGTCGCAGATTCGTCGCTTCGGGTTGCGCAAGGGCGACACGGTCACCGGCTCGGTGCGCCCGCCGAAGGAAGGCGAGCGCTACTTCGCGCTGCTGCGCGTGGACACGATCAATGGTGTCGATCCGCAGACGGCCCGCGGCAAGATCCTGTTCGACAACCTGACGCCGCTGTATCCCGATCGCAAGATCAAGCTGGAGACGACGAAGAAGAAGCTGACCACGCGGTTGATGGACCTGTTGACGCCGCTGGGCATGGGGCAGCGTGCGTTGATCGTCGCGCCGCCGCGCACGGGCAAGACGGTCCTGATGCAGGACATCGCCAACGCGATCACGACGAACCATCCGGACATCTTCCTGATCGTGCTGCTGATCGATGAGCGGCCCGAGGAAGTGACCGACATGGAGCGCACGGTGAAGGGCGAGGTCATCAGCTCGACATTCGACGAGCCGGCCGAGCGCCACGTGCAGGTGGCCGAGATGGTGATCGAGAAGGCCAAGCGCCTGGTCGAGC
>CAZVAQ010000221.1:0-4618 GCA_964625145.1 uncultured Candidatus Sumerlaeota bacterium | reverse complement strand
TGGCGTGGGCTGAACGAAGGCAATTGCCCGATGAGCTTGTGTGTGAGCCGTCCTAATGCGTCCGCGCGGTCACGTGCTGCGTGAGGGAGCGCAGGAACTCTGCGGATGGATCGTCGGTGCCGAGGGCATCGAGTTGCTCCATGGCGCGGGCGGCGTGCGCGGTTGCTGTTTCCAGCGAATGCTCGATCGCGCGGTACTTGCGGACGTAGGTCTGCACGGTGTTGAAGTCGCGGCCGTTCTCCAGGACCTTGACGAGTGCCTCGCGGTCGGCGTGGCTGGCGACGGCAAGAGTCTGCAGCAGGGGCAGGGTCTGCTTGCCTTCGGCCAGGTCGGCGCCGACGCGCTTGCCCCACTGGTCCCCCTGGGCCTCGTAGTCCAGCGTGTCGTCGGTGATCTGGAATGCCATGCCGAACTCGACGCCGAACTTGCGCATGCGTTCGATGGTGTCGCTGTCGGCGCCGGCGATGAGCGCGCCCAGCCCGGAGGCGGCGCTGAAGAGGTATCCCGTCTTGTACTTGATGATCTTCAGGTAATCTTCGACGGGTAGCCAATCGCCGCGGCGTTCGATCTGCAGGAACTCGCCCTCGGTCATCAGCCGCGTGGTGCTGGTGAGGATGCGGATGGTTTGCGGGTTGAGCGTCGACAGGCCCAGGTCGAAGACCGTGGCGTACAGGTAGTCGGCATACAGGATGGCGACATCATCGCCCCAGCGGTCGTTGACGGTTTGGCGTCCGCGGCGCAGGGTGGCCTTGTCGATGACATCGTCATGCAACAGTGTTGCGACGTGGAAGAGCTCGATGGCTGCGGCCAGGTTGATGTGGTGGTCGGTGGATGCCGTATCGAGTCCGCAAGCGCGGGCGGAGAGGCAGAGCATGCAGGGGCGCAGGAGCTTCCCCTCGCCGTCGGCCACATAGGCGGCGACCTCCTGCATCAGCTTCCCGTGGACCTTGTGCGTGCGGGCCAGGACTTCGCGCACGCGCGCCAGGTCGCTCTCCAAATGGACGTACATCGCCTCGATGGCCTCGCGGGTGGACGGAAAGGGGGAGCTGTGGGCGGTGGAAGCTGCCATGATCAATTTTGCCGATGGGGCGGCTGCGGGGCCTTTCAGAGGATGCCGTGCCAGGTGAGGAATCGCACGCTGATCTCGAGGTAGACGACCAGCCCGATCACGTCGATCATCGTGGTGATGAAGGGACCGGACATGAGGGCGGGGTCCATTCCTAGTTGCTTGAAGAGCAGGGGCAGGAGGGCTCCTGTCAAATTTGACATCAGGACAATGGTGGCCAGTCCCATGCCGATGCACAACCCCAGGAGTGGTTCGCCACTGTAAAGAAATCCCAGGAGGAAGGCGACGGCGCCGAGGGGGACGGCAAGGAGAAGGCACACCAGGGCCTCGCGCGTGGCGAGCCGAAAAGCATCCCGCAGGGCGACTTCGCCGGTGGCCAGCGCGCGGATGACCAGCGCGGAGGCCTGGGTGCCCGTGTTTCCGCCCGTGGCGATCATGACGGGGAGGAACAGGGCCAGCACGATGACCGTGGCGATCTGCTCCTCGTAGCGGCCGAGCAGCAGGACGCCGATGGCCTCTGCCAGCATCAGGCCCATCAGCCAACCGATCCGGCGGCGCACCATGGAGACGGCGCTGATGGACAGGTAGGGCTCGTCCATGGGGACCACGGCGGCCTGGAGGTGCACGTCCTCGGTATGTTCGGCCTCCATGATGTCCATCAAGTCGTCGAAGGTGACGATGCCGACCAGCTTGGTGTCTCGGTCGACGACGGGGAGGGCCACGAGGTCGTAGTGGCGCAGTTGTTCGATGGCGCGTTCCTGGTCCTCGTCAACGGTCAGGAACACCACATTCTCGTTCATCAGGTCCTTGACGGCGGTTTCAAGGGGGGAGGTGACGAGCTTGCGCAGGGCGATGCTGCCGAGCAGGCGCATGCCGGGGTCGACGACGTAGAGGGCGTAGACGGTCTCGCGGTCGATGCCGATGCGGCGTATCTTGGCCAGCGCCTGTTCGACGGTCATCTCCGGGAGCAGGTAGATGAAGTCGGGCGTCATGATGCGCCCGACGCTCTCCTCCGGGTAATTCAGGAGCGCCTGGGCGACCTTGCGGTCCTCGGGGGACAGCATCATCAGCAGCCGGCTTGCGGCGCGGGGTGGGAGCTCCTCCAGCAGGCCGGTGCGGTCGTCCGGGGACATCTCCTCCAGCAGGTGGCGGACGCTCTCGCCCTTCAGGGACTCGAGCAGCAGGACCTGATGGTCGATGTCCATGTGCTCAAAGACTTCGGTGGCGGTGGTCTTTGGCAGCAGGCGGAAGACCACCAGCAGGTCGCTGTCCTCCAGGTCGGAGATGATGTCGGCGACGTCGGGGGGCGCGAGTTCCTCGAGGACTTCCTTGAGTTGGCGGAAGTCCTTGCGGGCGACGAGGTCCTGGATTTCGGGGAAGAGGAGCTTGCCGAGCATGGGGTGGTTGCCGCGCCATCCTAAAGTTGCGGACAAATGCCGCAAGAAGGGTGGAGGATGCAACCGGGGAGAGTGTGGAGGGGGTGGACGAAATGGAAGGGGTGGACAGGGTGGACGTCCGCTTGGCATCCTGCCAATCCTAGACGTGCTTCTTCTTTTTGTTCCGGCCGTAGTCGGCGAAGATGAAGGAGCCGAGGTTGTCGAGGGACGCGTAGTAGGCTCGGCCGCGGTTGGCTTGGGTCATGCGGTCCACGAAGTCCTGCAGGTACGGGTCGGTGGTGATCATGAAGGTGGTGATGGTGATGCCCTTGCGGCGCAGGTGGGTGGCTTCGTTGATGGTCTGACTGGCGATCTTGGGGTCCAGGCCGAAGGGGTTCTTGTAGATGTAGCCGTTCTCGGTGATGGCGCTGGGCTTGCCGTCGGTGATCATGAAGACCTGCTTGTTGGCCGCCTTGCGTCGCATGAGCAGGCGCTGGGCCATCTGCAGGCCGGCCTTGGTGTTGGTGTGATAGGGGCCGACGCTGATGCGCGGGATCTCGTGGAGCGGGACCTCGGTGGCCTCGTCGCCAAACAGGACCACGTCGATGGTGTCTTTCGGGTACTTCTGCTGGATGTATTCGACCAAGGCCATGGCGACCTTCTTGGCGGGGGTGATGCGGTCCTCGCCGTAGAGGATCATGGAATGGCTGATGTCGATGAGGATGACGGTGGCAGTGGTGGTGAGGTGCTCGGTCTGGTGGGACTCGAGGTCCTCCTCCGCCAGGGAGAAGTCGTCGATGCCGGTGCGGCGGACGGCATTGCCCATGGAGGAGGTGAAGTTGATGTCGGCGATGGAGTCGCCGAATTCGTAGGCGCGCGTCTCGGGGAGCTTGTCACCGCCGGTGCCGGCGTGGGGCGTGGGGTGGTTGCCGATGTCGCCGGCCGCGAGATCGCGGAAGATTTCCTCAAAGGCCTGCTTCTGGATGCGAATGTCGGCGGCGGCGGTGGGCATGACGGCGCCGGTTTGGGGGTCTTCCTCCAGCAGGCCCTGCTCCTCCATGTGTTCGCGGAACTCTTCAAAGGAGATGCCGGTTTGCTGCTGGATGCGGTTCCTGTCCCAGACCATCTGCAGGTATTGCAACGCGCGTTCGGCATCGCCGGATGTCTTGTTGAGGAGCTCGAGGAAGAGCTTGGTCAGCTTCGCGAGGTTCACTTCGCGAAGGGTTTCGGGGTCGAATGATTCGTAGAGGAAGAGCATGGCGGCTGGGATTGTGGGGAAATGCAGGGGCAACAGAGACAGCAAGGACGGCAGGGACGGCGATGCGAGGAGTTTGGCGGGTTGCGATTATCAACCCCGGATCCCAGCTTCTACTCTGTTGCCGGGCGGGCTTGTTGGGTGTTGCCGCCCAGTTGTTCGATCTTGCGTTGAATCTGCTCGATGCGGCCGGGCTTTGAGGGGTTATGTTCCAAAGCCTTCTGGTAGCGCTCGAGCGCGGCGTCGGGGCGGCCGGTGTCGCGCAGCAGATCGCCCAGGTTCTCGAAGATTTCCGGATCGCCCAAGGACAGCCGCTCGGCCTGCAGGAGCAGCTCCTCGGCTTCCGCGTAGCGCTTCTGCTGGTAGAGCACCCAGCCGAGCGTATCGAGGATGTAATCGGTGCGCGGGCGCAGCTCGACGGCGCGGCGGGCCAGTTTCTCCGCCTCCTCCAGGTTCGTGGCATTCTGCGCGTAAAGGTACGCGAGGTTGTTGTGCGCGTTGACGTAATAGCCCTGGTGCTGCTCGACGCCTTCGGCGAGTTCCATGACGCGGCGGTAGGCGCGGGCCGCCTGGGGGAGCTCGTTCAGCTCGCCTAGCGTCAGCGCGTACTCGAACTGCACCTGCGTGTTGTCGGCGTGTTCCTGGGCCAGCGGGCGCAGGATGCCAAGGGCGCGCTGGTTGTCGCCGCGCAGACGCAGGACGCGGGCGCGGACGATCTGCGTGTCCAGCGGCTTGTCGACGGCGAAGTCGCGCACGAACTTGTTGAGGGTCTCGGTGGTGTCGTCCTCGCGGTCGGTCTCGGCCAACGTCTCCAGATGCAACGAGCGCATGGAGAAGTCGTTGGTGTTCTCGGAGACCATGGCCGCGAGCAGATCGGCGGCCTGCTCGGGGCGATTCATGTCGATCAGGAGCTGGACTTCG
>CAZVAQ010000220.1:2735-4668 GCA_964625145.1 uncultured Candidatus Sumerlaeota bacterium | reverse complement strand
CGACTTCGTATGTTGTATCGGGCTGCAATGGCTGACGCGGCGTGACGGTAAGAAGTTTTCCCTGTCCAAACGAATGCCAGATCGGAATGGGAGACCCGCCAACCGGACGCACGATGAGTGTCGTGCCATTGACGATGGTTTCAGTGCGCAGCGTCTCCGGGATGGAGAGCGTGATTGGCAGCTCGAGCGGATAGTTCGTCTGGTCCGGACGCGGTATGTGATACGCGACAAACGGTGCGCGATTGTCAGGACCCGATTGGTGCGCCCAGATCGCCAGGCCCGGGCCTTCGCTGCCGTAGCCGCCGGTGACGACCAGGTTGCCGACGGGAAGGGCGAACTGGCTGGCGTCCAACGTGCCCGGCACCGTTGGCAGCTCCAGCACCGGCTCGAAGGTGCGCATGTCGATCTTGTACCTGTTCATGAACGCATATTCGTCCTGGAAGGTGACGTATTGGTTCAATCCCTCCAGGTTGCGATTGGCGACGATGCGCAGGTCCGTCGGATCCGAGAAGTCAACGACCATGAAGCCCGCCAGACTCCCGGGTCCGCCTTCGCCATCCCGGCGCGGAAAGAAGACATAATGGCTGTACACTTCGGGCCAATAGCCGCCGACTCCGTCCTCCTTCAGCACATCGAGGAGCACTGGGTTGGTGAAGTCAGAGATGTCATAGCTGGCGATGCCGGTGCCCGCCTGGTCCGAAGCCCAGATCAGGATGTTCCCCATGATGAAGGGGAAGCCCGTCACGCCGGTCATGCCGAGATGATCCCATTTGGCCTTTATTGCCGGCCCCACGGGCGCGCCGCCGTTGTTCCAATCGTAGACCCATTGGTTGTTCCGGCGCACCGCCAGGAACGCGTCTTCGCCCTCGAAGGTGTTGTACGTCCAGAAATCGTTCAGTCCCCACGGTGATTGGGCGCCGGCCTTCTGGTAGCTGCCGATCAGCAGGCCGCTCTCGCCCTCAATCTCCGCGCGCCGCAGTTGTGAATCGCCGATCGGAGTCCCTGATCCGCCAATGCGTAGCGAATCCCCCCAGACGTCGTGGGGGTAGGTGCCATTGCACGGCTGCAGACTCCCGCTGAGGCAATGCGGGCCGATATAGAGATAATTCCCCGAATGAAAGTACCCGTGCGCGTGAAAGCCTCCGGCTCGCGCGGGGAGCGTCACCACCTGCGGACTCGCCGGGTTGCTGATGTTCACGACGCGGATGTAGCGATCCGCCCCGGGTTGGCTCCCCGGGTTCTCCGGCACGGTGACGATCCGGTCGCCATGCCAGGCGACGATGGCCGTGCGCCCCTGCTCGGGAGCGATCGGTCCGGCGACCAGTTCGCCGGGTGTGCGATTGATGTTGGGGAATGGCTGTGCCCTCAGCGCTCCCGGCAACGCGAGTGCAGCGAAGGCAACACCACCACACAGTATCCGGCTCCGCCCGCGGAGCCCCAGCCCTAATGATGTCATGGTGAAATATCTTCAAGTGGGTATCGATATGGACGGCACGATTCCGGGGAACATGGGATCCTGTCAAGTGCGAACAGCCCTTGCGCCGTTCCGATTGAGTACCCAAATTGACTATATAAGTCGAAACTTCCCATGCGCCCATTCTTTCGCGACAACCCCATCCTTTGGCACTTTGCACCGTGGAAATCGCGGGGAGCGCGCGGGCGATTGTTCTGGCTGCTCGTGATCGGGGGCCTGGCATTGCCCGTCGCCGCGATGTGGCTGCTGGGTGAAGGATCGCCCATCTGGTTGCTGGATCCTGCCCTGATGCAGCAAAAGAATTCGGAGGGCATGTTCAACAGCATCGCGCGATGGTCGGGATTTCCCATCGTGAACATCTGGGCGTGGTGGGCGGCCTTGCTGGGAGTCTCCCTCCTGGCTTGGGTGCTGTGCATTGGCGCCGTGTATTTGCTGCGATTGAACCTGCTGCGGATGGGA
>CAZVAQ010000220.1:0-2635 GCA_964625145.1 uncultured Candidatus Sumerlaeota bacterium | reverse complement strand
TCTTCGTTGGCGTGCTGATCCTGCTGGGCACGGCACTGTTGGGTGTCCTGCCCCGCAACAATTACTTCATCTACTATAGCTCGATTCCTGGGATCCACTTCTTCACATTATCCTTGGTGATACTGTCCGCCTTCGTCGGGGGTGTCATGGTGATCGTGCAATTGCGAACGATGGGGCGCGCGGCGGGGCGCATCTGCTTTGGCCCCGTGAACCCGGAACTGTTCGTGCGCGATGATTGGTGGGAATCCGAACGCGCCCACCGCCGTGACCGCGTCTTCATCCCCCGCACATCCGTCAGCGATTGGATAGGCCAGATCGTGGTGAGCCTGGCGGGCGTGGCGCTGGCCCTGTTCATCCTATCACTCGTCGCCATGAACATTGACCTGCGGGCGATGACCTTGCAGTTTCCCTATGTGGTGGCCCTGATGGGGATCTATGCGCCGGCGGCGGTGGCAATCTTCGAGGCCATCCGCGGGCCGCTGGGAAACCATCGCCCTGTGCGCGGGCGCCTGATTCGATCCGTGCTGAACGGCTCGTTGCCAATGTTGCTGGCGGTGGCGGCGGGACTGGCGTTCTTCCTGTGGATCGCCGCGGGGTTGAACACGGACCATCGCGTGCGAACCGCCCACCTGCCGTGGGTGACGGTTGCCTTCGGGGTGGGCTTCGGCCTGCTCGCGCAGGTGCTCCTCCTGCCCCGCCGCGGCCGGCCCGGGTTGTTGATCGGCGCGGGCGTCATCGCTCTGGTGTTGCTGCTCACACCTCTGGGAGTCGGCGGCCTGGCCCTGTTCGGCCTTGGCCTCGCCACGCTCTGCTCGCTGCCCACGGGCCTGCTGTCGGTCCTCTTCCAGCGCATCCACGACGAATTGCCGCCGCCGGACTCCTTGGCGGATCAGTCTCTTGTTGAGGCGGTGGCACCGCCGGGCGGACAGATCGGGATTCGCAGCCAGCAAGGAGAAGCAGAACCCCGATGAGTGAACTCCGCAAAGACCCGGTCACCGGCCGATGGGTCATTATTGCCGCCGAAAGGGCAGGCCGTCCCTCGACTTTGGTCCAGCCCGTTCCCACCGAGAAGAAGGACGCGTTCAATCCTTTCCTCCCCGGTAACGAATCCGAGACGCCGCCGGAGGTGCTGGCCTATCGCCCCCCCGGCACGGCGCCAAACACCCCCGGGTGGTGGGTGCGCGTGGTGCCCAATCGCTTTCCCGCATTGTCCGCCGATGGCGCCATCGAACGCACCGGCGACGGCATGTACGACAAGATGGCCGGCATTGGCCGCCACGAGATCGTCATCGAGGGTCCCGACCCCGATGTCCAGTTCCCCGATATGGCCCCGGAGCAGGTGCAGGAGGTCATCTGGGCGTATCGCGACCGCGCGGTGGAACTGCGCAAGGACCCGCGATTCCGCTACATCATGATCTTCAAGAACTACGGCACGCAGGCCGGCGCGTCCATCTGGCATCCGCACAGCCAGATCATCGCGCTCCCCATCGTGCCCAAGCGCGTCCAGGAGGAGATGGACGGTGCCAAGCGCCACTGGGAATACAAGGAACGCAACCCCTACATGGACATGGTGCGCCAGGAACTGAAGGACCAGGTGCGCGTGGTGATGGAGAACGAGACGTTTGTCGCGTTCTGCCCGTGGGCGTCCCGGTTCCCGTTCGAGATCATGATCCTGCCCAAGGAGCACCAACAGCACTTTGGCAACATCACGAAGACAGGCGTGGTGGATCTGGCGGAGATCCTGCAGGGCACGCTGCGAAAGCTGCGCGCCGGCGCCGACGACCCGGCGTTCAACATGATCCTGCGCACCGCACCGCACAACAACGGCCCGGTGCCCTACTACACCTGGCATATCGAGATCCTGCCGGCGCTGTCGCGCGTGGCCGGATTTGAATGGGGGACGGGATTCTTCATCAATCCCGTTGCACCGGAAGAAGCCGCGCAACTCCTGCGTGAGGCCGAACTCCCACGCAGTCCCAGCCAGATCCTGCACCGCCCCCTTCTCGACGAAATCATCGCACGGCCAAAAGGTAACGGCAGTAAGTGAAGTCCTGAGTTGAACAAGGGGAGCACGGGAAGGGATTCCATGCTCCCTTCATTCTCACTTGCCAAACAATGCCTTCACCGACGGCCGGAAAAACACAACGAGGTGATACACGCTCACGATCGTTCCAATGGGCGCGGCAATCGTGTTAAAAATGGCGATCGCGATGAGCGTCCAGTAACCCTTCAACCGATGCAGATACCACGCGGCGATCACATACACCAGCGCGTGCACGGGCGTCATCGTGATCACGAGCATCTGCATGATCCAGAGGGTGGCTTTCAGGGGATCAAACTCCGGGTCTTCGCGGAGCATGGCCCATTCCTCCGGATTGACGAGGTGCCAATCAAGCAGGCGTTCTTCCGCCTGAAGGATCAATGCATCAAGCTGGTAGTAGAGCCACGCACCGAACACAAAAGTCAGCGCCGCCATCCCCACATAGCACCAAAACTGAATCCGCAAATCGCGCGCGTCGGCGGGGCTGGGGGTCGCGCAGACCTATCTGACGGCCCGCATCGGCAACAGCGTCATGGGCGCCCTCCGGGTGCGCCTGTTCTCGCATCTGCAGTCTATGGAGCTCGGCTTCTTCAC
>CAZVAQ010000219.1:0-4701 GCA_964625145.1 uncultured Candidatus Sumerlaeota bacterium | reverse complement strand
TAATTCCTAATTCATAACTCCTCCCCCCCCCCTCCCCCGCTTCCATCACCACCCGAAACCCGCGATTGTTGATGCGGAAGTCCGCGCGGCTTTGACCGCGGTTGGCGCTGCGGGCGGTGCCGGGTCCGGGAAAGTATGATCCGCCGCGGCGCACATGATACTCGCCCTCGCTCGCGCCGGCGGGATCCGTCAACTCACCGCCGGGATGCGGACCCGAATAAATGTCAGAGCACCATTCCCACACGTTCCCATGCATGTCATAGAGTCCCCACGGGTTTGGTTCGAACGTGGCAACGGGCGAGGTGTACGCAAACCCATCGGTAAACACCAGATCAGCGGGCGTGGATTGACGCAGGTACCGCTCGCCCGTTTCATCATAGAGATTCGCGCGCCCGAATCCATCCTCCACATTGTCGCCCCACCAATAGGCCGTCGTGGTCCCCGCGCGGCAGGCGTATTCCCACTCCGCCTCCGTTGGCAGGCGCACGATTCGGCCCGTCTTGTTCGACATGTACGCACAGAAAGCCTGGATGTCCTCCCAACCGACGTTGACGACGGGATGCGTGGGGTCCTGCGCAAATCCCGGATCGCGCCAGGTAAGACGCGGCCTTTCCTCGATGCCGTTGGGCGTGTAAAAGTGCGACCAGCCTTCGCGCTCCGAAACTGTCTCGTAGCCCGTCGCACGGACAAACGCGGCGAACTGGCCGACGGTGACCGGTGTCCTGGCCATGAGGAAATCTCGCGTGATCGTCACCCTTGTTTGCGGGTGTTCGTCATCCTTTGAATGCAGCTCACCCTCCGGCGAACCCATCAAGAAGGAACCCGCCTTGATCCGCACGTAGGATATGGTCGTGGCATGGTCGACCGGTGGAGTCGTGTCGACGGTGCGGTTCCCCTTGCACGCGGATGCAAGAAGCAGCATCGCCACGATGCCAATGCGCCAGGTGCCGGTCACAGGCGCCCCTCCTCGTGTAGTTGCACCTCGGCCCCGATGAAGCCGAAGTTCATGACCGCATCGGTTGTGAGAATGCGCTGGAGCACCTCAATCGCCTCCTGCTCGCGCCCGTTCAGCCGCAACCAGTTGGCGACACCATAGCCAAGCGTCGCGTATCGCGAGTGGCTGCTGTCTGTTATGTCCAGCGTCTCCTCCAGTGTCCGCACACCCGCATGCAGCAGTACCAGCTCGGAGTACGACAGGTTGGCCTCGATCTGCATGTCGGGCTTCACGAATGCCACCGCGGCGGGGATCTCTTCCGCGCGATCAAGGCGGATGAGCGTATTGATCAGCCAGTAGGCGGACGCACAGCGCTGGTCGTCGTTGGCGGCCACTTCCATGGAACGCACGAGCACGCGCTCGGCCGCCTCCAGATCCCGCGCCATGTAAAGGGCCACGCCGAGATGATACAGGATGGCGCGAAGGTATTCACGCGGCGAGGCGTCGTGGCCCTTCGGATCGTCGACGTCCTCGATATCGGGCCACTGCCGGTCGAGCAACGCGGCAGACTTCTCCAGGTCGGCAACCGCGTCGTCGAAATGGCGGATGGACAGATAGCGATGTCCCCGATGGCGCAGGATGCGATAGCTGTCCGGATGCATGATCAAGCCATGGGCGTAGACATCAATGGAATCGCGTGTGCGGCCATACCATGCCAGCGTGCGCGCGTAGGTAATGAGTGCCACTTCATCTTCGGGCTTGTCGTAGAAATCCTCCATGGCACGCAGCATGTCGTCGCGCCGCTCGGCCTGGCGCCCGGAAATGACTTCGTAGGCAGGCACCGGCACATCGCCTGCCCTGAAGGATTCCGCGCGGTCGATCTCGCGCGCGCGGATCACCACGTGCGCACCATGCGCCATTGGATCGCGGAAATCGAACCGCTGCCGCCCGTCCGGCGTCGTGCTGATCGTTGCGGGCACCGTGCAATCCAGCGCCGTGTATCCGGCCGGCAGGATGACGGCACTGCGCGCCTCGGATAGCTCGCCCCACCAGAACAGATGTCCTCTGGAGAATCCGTAGCTTTCGCCGTCCGTGCGGGTTTCCTCGATGCGAAGGCGTTGCGATTCGGTGATCTTGCGCACCACGCGAAAAGCGGCAGTGTCCGGGTCATCCAGGTCGTAGATGATCGTGCCATCCTCGCGCGAGATCGGAACGGCGCGCAGGACCGGACTGGCCGTGGCCGTCACTGCATCGGGCTGCACGGTGGTTTCCCCATCGCGCCAACCGGGCAGACTCCAAAGACTTCCCGCCAAGGGCAGCGCCTCGACGCGAAACTCCGCCGGCCCGGGATGATCGCGCACAAACGACAGGACAATCCGCCCATCCGGTTCGGACATCATCTGGCACGGATAGTCAAGATGCGCCACGCGATAGCCCGGCGGCAGCGCGATCTCGTTGCGTGCGACAGTCAGGCTGCGCTCGAAGACAAGCAGCGACTCCTCCGTCTCATGATACGAATCCGCATCCGTGTACGTCTTCAGGATGATGAGGCGCGTCTCGCCATCCTCCGGAACGGGCTCGGGCAGCTCGATCTGGATGTAGCTCGCGTCCTCGCGCGCACCTTCATGACCCGCGCTGCGAGCGCGCGTGCCGGAAACGACGGAGTACGGCAATTCCTCCTTGGTCGATTCCAGGAACACGGCGACGTTGCTGGCCGCGCTGCCGGGGCGGATGATGTTGAAGAAGCGCGTCTCCCCCGGCGTCGTCGCCGATGTGTGGAAGATCACCCGGAACGAACGCGACGACGGCGAAAGCAGCTCGTAGCGTGTGTGCCGGAAATACTCGATCTCGTCGGCAAATGATGATGTCGCGGAAACGGCAAGGATGGAACCGCACAGGAAAGTCAGAGCCGGGTGTCGCATGACGTGGCAGCCTCGGGGTGCGCGTGGCATCTTGGTTTGGTGCCCACTGTGAAATTGTTGGATGCTGTCGCCGATCCGCGCGATTCAACCGCGTCAACCGGCGCCGCTCAAGTGGGAAAACCAACCGAGGCGATCTTCATTCATCCTCTGGCTCGAAACGATAACCCGTCTCCCGGACGGTGTGAATGTACCGCGGCCGGCGCGGGTTTTCCTCGATGCGCGCGCGCAGTGTCGTGACGCAGCGGTCCACGCTCCGGTCCGTCACAAACACATTATATCCCCACACGGCCCGCAGGATCTCCGCGCGGGTCAACGCACGGCCGGCGCGTTCCAGGAACAGGTCGAGCAGACGGTACTCCTTTGGGGTCAGGGGCACCTCAACGCCGTCGCGCAGGAGCTTCTTGGAGGCGCGGTCGAGGACGAACGGACCGAACTGCGACAAGACTCCCAGTTCGGCCTTGCGCTGGCTACGCCGCAGGTGCGCCTGAGCCCTGGCCATGAACTCGCGGATGCTGAACGGCTTTGCCACATAATCATCCGCGCCGATGTTCAAGCCCAGGACGATGTCCGATTCCTGGTCCTTTGCCGTCAGCATGATGATCGGCATGTCTAACCCTTCGTCGCGAAGTGTCTTGCACACTTCGTACCCGTTCATTCGCGGCAACATGATGTCGAGCACGATAAGGTCGGGCCGTTCATTCAGCGCCAACTCCAGCCCCTTCTCCCCATCGGCGGCCGTGATCACGTCGTACCCCTTTCGCGTGAAGTTGTCGCGTAGGCCCCGCAGCATCGCGGCGTCATCCTCGACGATCAGGACTCTCGTCATGGCGCAGCCTCCACTGCCGGCAAGGTGATGGTGAATGTTGTTCCTGCGCCGGGATCGCTTTGCACGTCCACCCGGCCTCCGTGCGCTTCGACAAGCGTCCGCACAATGTTCAGGCCCAGGCCGACGCCCTCCGTTGCCCGCGACAGGCGGGAATCCACGCGGTGAAACGGCTCGAAGATCCGCGCCAGATGCTCGCGCGGAATGCCATCACCATTGTCGGCGACGACGAAGGCCACCTGTCGACCCGCGGGCTTCACACTCACGGCAATGACTCCCCCATCCTCCTTCGTGTGCTTCACGGCGTTCTCCAGCAGGTTGTGCAGGCACGACGCAATGGCTTCGCGGTCCGCATGAATGAGGGGACACTCATCGCCCGGCTGCAACTCCAGTCGCCGGCCACCCACGAGGGAACGCTCGCGCATCGTCTCCATGACGGATCTTGTCAACTCCACCGGATCGAGTTCCTCGCGTCGGAGGGAAAGCCGCCCGCGCTCGATGCGCGAAAACAGCAGGAAGTTCTCGATCAACCGCGAAAGCCGGAAGTTCTCCTTCGCGATCAGTTCAAGATACTCACGGGTCTCCTTCTTGTCCTCAAAATCCCCGTCGAGCAGCGTATCCACCAGCACGCGCGTGGACGCCACGGGCGTCTTCAACTCATGGGAAACCGTCGCGGCCAGGTCGCTGCGCAGGCGCGCAAGATTCAGGCGGCTGTACGTCAAGCGCAGGGCCCCCACGCTCGCCACGACTGCCAGCGCGAGGAGGCTGAGGCCAACCGTCAGCGGAAGCGCCATGCTGCCGATCGCTGCGGGCGTCTTGCCGTTTGCAATCATGCGCAGGCGCATGTCACTTGCAAAGGGACTACCTGCCGCAACGGAGGCAAGCGACTCGACATCGTCGCCTGCCTCGTGCAGTTCAACAGTTCCCAGCAACCCCGGCACGCGCGTGGCCTCCGCCGCAACCAGGCGAAGCATCGTGTCCTCGCTCATGGCAATCGCCGCCCGTGCGTCCTCTGTGGTGAG
>CAZVAQ010000218.1:0-4727 GCA_964625145.1 uncultured Candidatus Sumerlaeota bacterium | reverse complement strand
CCGGGTGTCTTCGACATGTCGGAGCGCATGTTCTACCATCCGAACTGGAGCAGCGAACAAACGAAGGATGTATATCGGTTCGATCTGGATACCGGTGATTTCGAGCTCGTCATTCGTCGAATGCCCAGAATGCTCGGTCCCTACCATATACTCTTTGATCCCGCCGAAGAGTTTGACACGCTGATAGCCAATGCTAGGAGTTCGAGTGATGTGATCGCATGTCAGGTTGATTTTGACGGCTCGCGGATTGGCGAGTATGATGTGATTGGATCCTCCGGAATGCAGTATGCCGCCACGCTCGCCACTGACACGCAATTCCTTCTCGTGGACGAAAGTTCGCCAATCAACGTCAGATTGTTCGATCGAGCGGCATTGGCTGAGGTTGATACTCTCGGGTTTCCAGTCGAAACCGGCGCATTCCTCGGGGCCACTTACAATGCAAACCAGAACAAGCTCTTTGTCGTGACCGGCGGAGGCGAGCCCCACCTGTCAGTCGTCGACATGCTGGATCTCGAGAGCACCGTCCATGTGGGTCTGGCTTCCGTCACTGCGACACCGGCAGCCGTGGTCATTGCAGACGATGAGGGGGACTCCGTCTGGCTGGTTGAGATCGTGGGAGGTGGAACACCCGCGCGGGTGATTCGATTGAATGGCGATACCTTTGCGGTGGAAGAGGCGCAGGAATTGGATTCCGGCGACACGGGCGTGTGGTCGGGTTTTCTGAGCGCCGACGAGTCACTGTTGGTGCTGCATGCGAATACCCGCGCGATCACGTTGGATCCCGCGACGCTGGAGATACAGGAGGGACTCTTCATCGGAAATCTGGCGCCCATGCAGCCGCACGATTCGCGCAGCAAGGCTATTGTGAAGTCGGGTCCACCCTCCTCCACCGCCGTGGATATCCTATCACTCTCGCCACTTCAAGTAATCGCCTCACCACCTTACGAATCGGCATCTTTTTGGATCCCAACGCAGTTCATTGAGGATCCGATCCGGGGGCGAACGATCCAGATTGGGGAGAGATTATCCCCTACACCGAGCCGGGAACCCAGGGCCGCCGTGCTTGCTCATGATCCATACGGGATAGAATCTATGATATCAATCTCGCCGGGCGTCGAATCGCATCGGTCTGCCCTCGACGCTTCCCGCGATCTGCTGGTGTCGATCGATTCTTCGCACACAAACACCTCCGACTCGGGGCATCTCAGTGTATTGGATCGGGCCACTGGTGCTCCACTCGTCGCCTATAATGACCAGAAAACCGAGTTTCGTGGGATCCAGGTCGATGCGAGCAACGGGACGATTTTTGTCCCGGTCACGTCCGACGCGTTCATCCATCACTATAATATCGAGACACTCGAATTGCTTGATTCCATTCCGCCACCAACAGAATCCGCGACCGCCGGTGCCATGGCACTCAATTCCATCAGACGCGAATTGTATGTTGTCGCTACTGAGGCGAAACTCCACTCCTACGACGCCGACACGTTGGCCCACATCGATACTCTCCAGTTGCCGGTTCAGAGCGACTTCGTCGTGGTGGACGAGTCGCGGTCGTTGGCCTATGTGGGGACATCCATCAATGCCCCGGACGGATTCATCCACGAACTGGACCTGGAGTCGTTTACCATCGTGCGGGATCTTGCCCTGCCAACTACGGACCTTCGCCCAGTTGCCATGGGCATTGATCCGGTCCGCCGTGTTGGCTGGTTGGGGACCAGAAATCCTTCGTCAAGGCTCAGCACAATTGATCTGGCGACCATGACGTGGAAAGAAGGCATCCCTTTCCTCACATGGAGACAGGATGCCAAGTTTGAAATGGATTCCGAGTTCGGTCGTGTTGTCGTGGCCGGTCTTCAGTCCTTGCGCAATCCCGCCTTCATCTCCATCGCCCAGCAGGGCTACATAAAGGCCACGCGACTCTCCATCCCCAGCACCGCCGACGTCGAATCCGTCCACCTCTACTCGCACCAAGCCGTCGGCAACATTCGCGCGGCCATCTATGTAGACGGCATTGACAAGACGCTCTTTTGGCAATCGGACCCGACCGCCGTCTCCGTCGCCGACGATTTCCTTGAAATCCCCATCGCCGACGGCGCTCCCGCCACATTGGAGCTCCCCGCTGGCGATTACTGGCTGGCGTGGCAAGTGGACAACATCGAATCGGTGATGAGCTACGCAGGCGAGTCCACTGGCGACGGGTTTCTGTCGGTGCAGGACTTTGGCGATTTCCCGTCAACGCTCGCGGAGGGGGATGTCACCGTCACGGGCGAGCAATGGGCCGGATACATCACCGCGGAATTGGCGCCCATCCCAGGGGACATCGACGGCAACGGCGTGTTGAGCGTAGCGGACGTCACTCTCCTCGCGGCGATGCTCAACGATCACATCGTCGACGAACCAGATCCGGAAGTCGCGGACTTGAACGGCGACGAAGTAGTCGATGAGGCGGATCTCCAGATGCTGGTGGAGATGATTGTGGAGTGATTGGACGCTCGTGAAGGGAGTTGAAAATGAGTCCCCGTATTCAAACCCCTCGCCTGCTCGATGCGCTGGCCGCTTTGAGCCCAATCGCCACCGTGCCCTCCATGGGGATTGTGTACTACCTTATGGAGCCAAACATCGGGCACGATTCGCTTACAGCCTCGATGCTCGCTTTCATTCTGGTTGGCTTGGTTCCTGTACTCATTTACATGTGGCGATTCGAACGCCATCTGGCGAAAACATGGCGCAGGAATATGGCGGTGTGTGGCCTGCTTGCCGGATACTGGTTCGCAGGTATGATTGCCATTTGGTCGACCGATCCGGGCAGTGCCGCGATGAGGGGGAGCGTTGGGTCATTCCTGTGCTTTGCCCTCTTCTACCTATTCTACAAGACTGAGATCGATATTTTTCACTATGACGGAACATTCAGCCTGGGAGGCAGGGAGACAACACTTCGGGACTCGGCAAGTTCCGGGGCCGACGTCTCCAATCGCCAGTCTGGTCAGATCGTTTCCAATTGATGGGCTGTGCCCGCGTGTGACCCCGGTGGATACTGGCATTCCAACCAGGCTTCGAAATCACGCCTCGGTCGCACGTGGTTGGCCGAACTGGTGTGGCGACCCTTCGGGGCGCGAATCAATTCGGCCGCCAACCCCGCATCGCCCTTCGGGACGATACGGGGCTATTCAGCTGTGGTCCCTTCGGGACCGATTCCGCACTGTGGTACGTTGTGAGTTGGATGAGAGGCAAGCTGTCCACAAAACGCTATAGACACTGGTCATCGATGGCGCTTTTCAAGTGACTACTGCCATTGATTGCCTGCTCTCCACTCGGAACCCGGAACTCAGAACTCGGAACTCAGCACCGCACTCAACTGCTCCAACGCCCAATCAATCTCGTCGCGCTGGATGATGAGTGGAGGTGCCAGGCGGATGATGTGGTGGTGGGTTTCCTTGCAGAGCATGCCGCGCTTCATGAGGGCTTCGCAGAAGCGACGGGCGCCGCCGGCTTCGGGGTGAAGCTCCACGCCGATCATCAGGCCGCGGCCGCGGACTTCCTTGATGTGCGGAGAGCGCAGCTTGAGCAGTTGTTCCTTCAGGTAGGCGCCTTGCACGGCGGAGTTCTCGATCATGCCTTCCTCGACGAGGACGCGCAGGGCGACGCGCGCGACGGCGCAGGCCAGCGGATTGCCGCCGTAGGTGCTTCCGTGGTCGCCGGGTTGGAAGACGCCGAGGACTTCCTTGTTGGAGAGCACGGCGGAGATGGGGTAGACGCCGCCGGAGAGCGCCTTGCCGACGAGTGTGATGTCGGCGACGATGCCTTCGTGTTCCTCGGCGAAGAACTTGCCGGTGCGGCCGAGACCTGTCTGGATTTCGTCGAGCACCATCACGATGTTGCGCTCGTCGCACAGCTTGCGCATGCGCTTGAGATAGCCGGCCGGGGGGACGACGATGCCGGCTTCGCCCTGGATGGGCTCTGCCAGGATCGCCACCGTGTTGTCGTTCACGGCGGCTTCAAGCGCGGCTTTGTCGCCATAGGGAACAATCCTAAAGCCGGGTGTGAAGGGGGCGAATCCCTCCTGGTACTGCTTTTCCGTGCTGAAGCCGACGATGGTGATGGTGCGGCCGTGGAAGTTGTCGCCGCAGACGATGATCTCGGCCTGTCCCATGGGGACGCCCTTGATGTTGTAGCCCCACTTGCGGACGGCCTTGATGACGGTCTCGACGGCTTCGGCGCCGCTGTTCATGGGGAGGGCGAGGTGGGAGTGGGTGAGCTCGCAGATTTCCTTGTAGAAGAGCCCCAACTGGTCGTTGCGAAATGCGCGGGATGTCAGAGTCAGGCGTTGGGCCTGGTCAATGAGGGCCTGGACGATCTTCGGGTGGCAGTGACCCTGATTCACGGCGGAGTAGGCGGAGAGGCAGTCCAGGTACTTGTTCCCCTCCACGTCCCAGACCCAGATGCCCTTGCCGCGGGTGAGGACGACATCGAGCGGGTTGTAGTTGCGCGCTCCAAATTGATCTTCCAGCGCGATCAGGTCGGCGGAAGTCATGGGGGCGTCGTGAAGGACTGACATGCGTGATCTCCGAAGGGGCCGCCCGGCGGGGGGCGATTGGTTTCGTGCATGTTCAACATCGGACCGGGTGCCCATCAAGGGGGATCACTTCGGCGAGGTGAATATTGGGCTATCGTGGGTCCATGTGTACCGAATTATGCCCTTGTCCCGTCTGCTTTGCCGCCGTTGC
>CAZVAQ010000217.1:0-4760 GCA_964625145.1 uncultured Candidatus Sumerlaeota bacterium | reverse complement strand
GGCTGTGCGCGATCCGGAGCGCGCCCTCTCCCGCCGCGCGCGCGGCGGCCTCGAGATTCTCCACCCACTCCGCGCGGTCGGGCCGGTCCCAGTCGCGCGCCACCACGCGCCGGAACCCCGGATGCGCGCGCTCCCACAGCGTTTGCCAGTGCTCCGGGCCGGAGCCGCCGTAGCCGGGAAGAATGAGGACGGGATGAACGAAGGACGGGGCGGGCATGGGGACTCTCCGCGGACTCGGGCTGTTCGGGGAATCCGCCGGTACGGTCTTCCGGCTCCAGTTTAAAAAAGTCCGCCCTCACCGTGACACACGTCACGGCGCCGCTGGCCCGAAGAAAAAGGGTCCCGGCAGGTTCCGTAACGCTCCGTAATCGCCCGCGTCCTTCCTTCCGCGTAGGTTGCTAGTCAACCTTCGGAGGAAACGACCATGACCACCCACGCCGCATCGACTCCCGGCAGCCGCAGCGCCACGAACCCCGTCCTGAAAGTCCTGCCCCGGCTGCTGGCGCTCGCCGCGCTCGGCGGCATGCTCCTCTACTCGAAGACCATCGGCCTTCTCGCCAAGGGCGCGATCAAGGCGATCCGGGCCGGGGGAAGGAAGACGAAGAACACCGAAGCCTGAAGCCTCGCGGCCTCAGGCCTTCGCTTGCCTCACGCTTGCTTCACCGCCGCCAGCGCCTTCGCGTAGTCCGGCTCGCTGGATACCTCGGCCACCTGCTCGGTGTACGTGACCTTGCCGTGCTCGTCGATGACGACGATCGCGCGGGAGAAGAGCCCGGCGAGCGCGCCTTCCGCGAACGCCACGCCGTAGCCGCGCGCGAAGGAATCATCGCGCAGCGCGGAGGTGGTCTCGACCTTGTCGATGCCCTCGGCCCCGCAGAAGCGCTTCAGCGCGAAGGGCAGGTCCTTCGAGACGCAGACCACGACCACGTTCGGGACCTGGCTGGCTTCCTTGTTGAACGTGCGCACCGACGTCGCGCAGGTGGGCGTGTCGATGCTGGGGAAGATGTTGAGGATGATCTTCTTGCCAGCGAAATCCTTGAGGCTGACGTCGGAGAGGTCGGCCTTGGTGAGGCGGAAATCGGGGGCGCTGGTGCCGACGGCGGGCAGTTCGCCGGCGGTGCGGATGGGGTTGCCCTTGAGGGTGACGGTGGCCATGGGGACTCCTGGTTGGGGATACGGGTGGTTCCATGAGCGATGCTCAATAGAACAATGCAACAATAGAACAATGGGAGGGAATGTTTCCTGCTGCGGTTCACCGCAAGCCGTCCGTTCATGAGAAAAAAGGCCATTCGTCATTGGCCAGGAAACAACAAGACGGCTGCCGACAGGCGTGGAGGGGCGGTCGCGAGGTCGACGCAGCCGCTCATCCCGGTGCGATGTACGGTGATGTGCGGTGATCTCCCCGAACCCGGATCCCCCCGGGGCCCTCCCCCTCCATTTCCCGTTGCCCGTTGACGGCAACCGGGCGCATGGCGAACGGTGGGTCAGGGGGAGGTACGGGGAAATCGCGCACGGCTCGACCGCCCGGCGCTGCGCGGGGCGGGATGACGCGTCGGCCACGCACACGCGGATCCCGGCTGGCCTTCCCCTCCCCCGAGGCGACGATGCAGGCGGAGGGTCAGTTCCGGGAGCGGGAGCCCTTGGCCGCGCTCTTGGCCGGCGAAGGGGCCCGGGTCGTGCGCGGGGTCTTGCCGCGGTTGCGGAAATACCCGGGCGGGGCTTCGCGGACCCAGTCGTCCAGCTTCCGGTCCTCGAAGAAGTCCCGCATGGGGATGCCGAGGGCGTGGGCCCAGCGCGCCAAGGTGGCCACGGTGGGGCTTTTCTTGCCGGTCAGGACGTCGCTGAGGGTGCTTTTCCCGATTCCGTGGGCAAAGGCGAATTCCTCGACGGTCCGGTAACCGGCTTTTTCAATGCACACGCGAATCCGCGCGCCGAGGAGTTCCTGTAAGGTGACCATGCCCTGTGGGGGGCAAGGATAGGGGGTTCGGCGGCAGGAGGAATTCGCTTTAGCGAACCTTTTGTTATGTTCAAAAGTTCGCTTAAGCGAACTTTCGAACTCGAGGTACCCACCCAGCCAGGCAGGCATCGCTGAACCATGAAGCTCATCCGCAACTCCGGCAGCGACAGAGTCATCGATATCGTACGCGCAGAAGCGGAGAATGCAAGCAAGGCTGACTGCGCCACGCCTCACTTTTCCCTGTTTGCGTACTCTGCCCTCCAGGAAATTCTCCTGAAACTGGGCGCTGTTCGTCTCATTCTCCCCTCCACGGGACAAGATTTGCAGTTCTGCGGCACGGATGCGGATCGCGCGGAACGAAACAAGCTGCAAACGCGCTGGCTCGCCAATCACTGCGCACGTTGGATCCAGGAAAAGACTGAGGTTCGCATCGCCCCGGGAACGGTTCCGCAATCATCCTTGATTCTGCGGACAGCCGAGGGGACTCCTACAAAGGCCGTCATCGGTTCGTTCGGATTCTCCACCGGCGGATTGGGTCTGGCCCCGACCAGTACCATGAATCTTGTGCAGGCCTCCGAGTCTGCGGAAGACACCGCCATGCTGGCGAACTGGTTCGAACAACAATGGGCCGCTCTGGATGAGTCGCCGGCACATCGTGAGAAGTTCGTACAAGCGCTTCGCAGCTTGGGCGCATACCCCTCCCCCGAATCCCTGTACGCTCTCATCCTGCACCGACTATTTCGGGACAGCGCGGACGCGATGGATGAGGATCGCGTCATCGACTCCGCCACGGGATTCCGCAATACCCAGGTTTGGCGCAAGCTCTACAAGTTCCAGAAGGATGCCGTCATCGGCGCCCTGGATAAACTCACTCGGTTCGGCGGGTGTATCATCGCCGACAGCGTGGGCCTTGGGAAAACCTTCGAAGCGCTAGCCGTGATCAAGTACTACGAGCTGCGCAACAGCCGCGTACTGGTGATCGCCCCAAAGCGCCTGCGCGACAACTGGAACCTGTTCCGGGCCAACGAGAAGCGCAACTCCCTTTCCGAAGACCGCTTCAGTTACGACCTCCTCAATCACACCGACCTTTCCCGGGATCGGGGTCAGTCGGGCGATATCGACCTCTCCCAGATCAATTGGGGAAACTATGACCTGGTGGTCATCGATGAGTCCCACAACTTCCGCAACAAGTCGACCCACAAGGACCGCGAATCGCGCTACGACCGGTTGATGCACATCATTCGCGATGGCATCAAGACGCGCGTCCTGATGCTGTCCGCGACCCCAGTCAACAACCGTCTGGCCGACCTGAAGAACCAGATCGCCTTTGTAACGGAGGGTCGTGATAATGCGTTGGAAGCGCATGGAATAACCAGTATTGAGAAAACCACCCGAACCGCGCAAGCCCAGTTCAACCGGTGGCTTAAAATTCCTGCTGCAGACCGGAACCCCGCTGCTTTGGTGGAGATGTTGGGGTTCGACTATTTCACCTTGCTCGATCACCTGACGATCGCGCGGTCACGCAAGCACATCGAGCGGTACTACGGTACGCAGGAGACCGGGAAGTTTCCCGAGCGCCTCCTGCCGATCAACATCAAGCCCAACGTGGACACCACCGGAGAGTTCCGCGCGATCGAGGAGATCAACCGGGAAATCCGCAAACTGAACCTCTCCAGCTACGCGCCCTTGCGGTACGTGCTGCCACACAAACAGGCTGAGTACGATGCGGTGTACAACACCTCCGTCAGGGACGGACAGGGCACATTCCGTCAATCCGATCGCGAAGAAAGCCTGATCCACCTGATGCGGGTCAACGCGCTCAAGCGCATGGAAAGCTCAGTAGTCTCCTTCCGTCTCACCGTAGAGCGGCAACTCGCGGACGTGGAGGCCATTCTGGCCCGCATCGAGTCCAAGTCCGGCGACATCGAAACCCCGGAAATCCTGGATATCGATATCGAGGATCCCGTCTACGAGCCCCTGCTCGCCGGCAAAAAGGTCAAAGTCCTCTTGGGGGACGTCGACCTGATCAAATGGAAACAGGATCTGCAGGAAGACCGGACCCGTTTGCTCCAGCTTCTCAACGACTCCGCGCACGTCATTCCTGAACGCGACGCCAAACTGGCGGCGCTGCGCGCCATGATCGCCGACAAGGTGCGGAATCCCATCAACCCCGGCAACAAAAAGATCATCATCTTCACGGCGTTCTCAGATACGGCCGAATACCTGTATGCACAGGTGGCGGATTGGGCGAAAGACGCATTAGGCCTGCACGCAGCTTTGGTGACAGGCAGCGCGGGCATCCGTACCAACCTCCCCGGTCTCCCAAAACGCATGGCGGACATCCTCTCGGCTTTCGCGCCGCGCGCCAAGGAGAGGCCCGCCGAATTTGCGGGCGAGGGCGAGATTGACCTGCTGATCGCCACGGATTGCATTTCGGAAGGCCAGAACCTTCAGGATTGCGACTGGCTGATCAATTACGACATCCACTGGAACCCGGTGCGCATTATCCAGCGGTTCGGTCGTATCGATCGCCTGGGCTCTCCGAACAGGGTCATTCAGTTGGTGAACTTCTGGCCCAACATGGAGCTGGAGGAATACATCAAGCTGGAGCAACGCGTCAGCGGGCGCATGGTTCTCCTGGACATCTCGGCCACCGGTGAAGAAAACCTGATCGAACAGCAGGCCGGTGATCCGATGAACGATCTGGAATACCGCCGTAAACAGCTGTTGAAACTTCAGGATTCTGTGATCGACATGGAGGATTTGTCCACCGGTTTGTCCATCACCGACTTGACGCTGACGG
>CAZVAQ010000216.1:0-4812 GCA_964625145.1 uncultured Candidatus Sumerlaeota bacterium | reverse complement strand
GGTTCGAATCCCAAATGCCGTTTCAACACGGAGTCCGCAGAGGGCGCGAAGAGGAAAGCTCCTCGTTCCGGGTTCCTCGTTCCTCGGTGGTGTATGGGCGCCAGCCTTCGCCGAGGCTATGGCTGACAGGCCCGCCCTCCACGGCTGTTTGTGGAGATGCCTGGGGGTGGTGGGTTGGAATTGGCAGGCGAGACGCCTGCCCTACGTTTCTGCACCACAATACGGGGGATGGCGCTACTTCTCCCGCCGGCGGTTGGCGGTCATGACGACGAGGCCGCCGACGACTTTGACGGGCCAATCCCACAGGATCTGCGCGAGGACTTTCGGCGTCGGGAATGCCTTGATCTCGGGGACGTAGTACAGGAGGTACTGGGTGCCGATGCCCAGGATCAGCGCGCCGCCGAAGAGGATGGAGAACGCCAGGCTCTGCGGGCCGGGGGCTTCGAGGGACGGGATGCGCAGGGCCTCCAGCAAAGCGCCCCACACCATGGGCCCCACACCGCCGGTGACGGCCATGAGGACCTGGTACCACGCGATGGACATGGTGAGGTCCTTTGGATGCACGGAGCCAAGGATCAGGCGGAATTGCGAGACCGCATGGGCGGAGGAGAAGACGCCCCACAGGAGGAATACCGCGCCGATGATCCAAGGGTTCGGGGGCGTGATGCCGCAGGCGCAGAGCGTCCAATAGCCGACAAGGATCATGAGCGAGGTGACGGCGATGCGCAGAAGCGGGCGGCTGCCATAGATGTCGCTGAGGCGACCCCACGACACGGAGGTGATGAGCACGCCCAGGGTGGTCATGGCTTGCAGCTTGAGGATGATGCCGTCGCCGAGGCCGACATCGACCTTCAGGTAATACACCACAAAGGCGGGGACGGCGAACATGCCGATGTTGTGCATGGTGACAAAGCGCATGGCGCGGCGGTAGGGCTTGTGGCGCCAGATGCGGGCGACCTGCTTCATGAGACCGCGCATGCCGGGCGGGCGGTCGGGCTTTGGATGCGACTCCACGTTGACGCGAACCTGGCGCAGCGCCCAGGGGCTCATGACGCCAAAGGCGAACGCCAGTCCGAACAGGGTGGCATAGCGCCAAGCCTGCGGGTTGGGGCCAAGGAACCAGCCGCAGCCCACAAGGGCGAGCAGCGCGGAGAAGTTGATGACGCGTTGCTCGACGCCGAAGTAGTAACCGCGGCGTTCCTCCGGCACGATGAGCGTCAGCCAAGGGAACCACGCGCCGGAGGTGAGGCCGCGGATCACATTGAAGATGACCATGGGAAAGATCAGCCCCCACACCAGCACCCAATCGGGGACGCGGCCGACAAGGAACGGGAGCGGCACGACAAGCAGCAGGAAGATCGAGCGCAGCGTCCACCCGCGGATGAGCGTTTGTTGATAGCCAAGGCGATCAACCCAGCGCGTGACGAAGATCTGCAGCCCGGCGAGGAGCGGCGTCAGCGCGTTGAGCAGGCCGATGTAGAACGGGCCGAGGCCGAGGTATTGGGCGGTGAGCACCAAGGGGGCACCGAGCGCGATGGTGAAGTTGATCGCGTTGAATGCCTGGAACAGCAGGACCCAGCGCAGGTATGCCGGCATGGCTTGACGATTCATGGATCCGTGCTGTCTGCGCGTTGGGCCGCGCTGTTCTCGGGGTCATCGCTCATGAGTTGGATGCGCGGCTGGCGGCCGGCGATCGTCTCCGCAACCCACACGCGTAGTTGACCACCATCCACATAGCGTTGCAAGTCCCGGCCTGGACAATCGGTCCCCGCCGCCACGTCGCGATGACCGCTGATGGTGGAGGGCGGAATGACATGGCGGTCGCAAAGCCAGGCGATCAGGTGCACCGCCGATTGAAGCTGCTCAAGGGTGACGGTCTCCCGGTCGAAGTCCCCGGAGAGCTGCACGGCGATATGTCCGCGAGTGTCATACACGGGATTGGCGGGGAGCGCGAGTTCCACCGGTGCCCCCTCCAGGATGCGCCCGTCAC
This sequence comes from uncultured Candidatus Sumerlaeota bacterium, assembly GCA_964625145.1. Taxonomy (GTDB): domain Bacteria; phylum Sumerlaeota; class Sumerlaeia; order SLMS01; family JAHLLQ01; genus CAYTRP01. The sequence continues at coordinate 2,822 of CAZVAQ010000216.1, read as the reverse complement.
GCGTGATCAAGAAGTGAGGGCGCGTATCCCGTGTGAATGCAGGATCCCACGAGTGATGCACGGTGATCTGGTGGGGAACGTGGCGTTGGTCGTCGGGGATTGCCAAGGGCTGCGAGCCCGACACGGCGGCGGCAATGATGGGCGGGCGCGCGACCTTTGCGGCGTGGGAGCGGTAGCACCCCCCGGCCAGAAGCAGGAGGCAGCCCAACACCAGGAGTGACAGTTGCCGCAAGATGCGTGGGCCTCCGGTCCGCAAGCTACCGTGGATTTGGCTCCCGTCTTGCTCCGGGGCGAGGGTAGAGTTATGCTCTTATTGAGCGGTTGCAAGAAATTGGGAGTCTTCCTATGAGACGCAATGCCCCCCTGATCCTGATCCCCGCCATCGTCGGGATTGTGGTGCTCATCGTGATAGCGGTCACCCTGTCGCGCTCGTCGCGGTCGGATGTGGTGGCCGAAGCGCGCGTGGAATCGCCCAAGCCCGCGTTGGATGTGGTCTCTCTGCCGGCGCCTTCGCGCACCGGTGGTGGCCGCATTGCCGGGGCGCCGGCGGATCCTGATATTCCCGAGCCCGTGGCGGAGCCGGTCGTGGCCGAGCCGCCCAAGGCTCCCGAGCCACCCCCGGTGAATCTGGACGCGCCGGGGACGCTGAGCCTGGTCGTGCTGGAGGAGACCACCAAGGCCCCCTTGCCGCAGGTGAAGGTGGTGCTGGCCGCGGAGGACAATCCCGGCACGCCGCTGCATGACTTGAGGACGGACTCGCGGGGCGCGGTGGTGCTGCGCGGAGTGCCGCCGGGGTCCTACACCACCAAGCTGCAATGGGGATGGGGACCGGAGGCCGATGGCGGCATCGTGACCATCCAACCCGCCGCGCAGACGAACCACCTGGCCGAGTATCCCGGCCGCGTGCCGCTGCGCTTCCAATTGGTGGACGAGGAAGACAATCCCGTGGCCAACCAGCCTTTGAAGGTCGGCATGAGCCTGTTCGAGGAGGCCGACCCGGCGGCGCACTATGTTGAGAATGTACGCACGGCGGCCGACGGAACGTTCACCGTGATGGGCTATGAGGGCGTGCGGACGCACTTGATTGCGAGCGATGAGCCGATCCTGTTCTCCACGCCGCGCGGCCGTGGCGGTTGGCGCGGAGCCGGTCCCGGCGGCATGATGGGGCGGGGCATGTGGACAAATCCGTATTTGGAGGGACGACCGGTGACCCCGGATGCAGAGGAACCCACCCGCATCGTGGCCCGCCTCAATCAGGTCAACGCCATCGGGCGGCTGCAGAATGTTCCGAGGTTCGACCGGGGCCAGGGATTCGCCGCCATGGTGCAGGGTCGCGGGATCATGCAGATGTATGTCCCCGTCACCAGCGACAACGAGGTGCGGTTCACGGCGCCCCCTGGCGAGGACGTGACGATCACGCTGTTCCGCACGCGGTTGGCCTGGTCGGGCGAGAAGGCCAGCCCCGGGGACATGCCGGTCGCTGCGGGGTTTGGCGGACCGAACGCGGAGATGATGCGGAACTTTGCCGGGACCTTTGGGGCCATCTCCCGCGAGCATATCCACAAAGTGACCATGCCGGACGAGCCCGGACAGTTCGTGTTCCAAATGGAACTTCAGGACCGGGTCGAAGTGACCGGTGTCGTCTATGGGCCGGACGGCAAACCGATCTCCGGCATCGAGGTATTGGCTCGCGGCGCGCGGTCCGAGGGTGGCGGCGGCGGCCGCGGCGGGCCGATGATGGATGACCGCTCGATTTTCCGGGCGAAGAAGACCGGGGCGGACGGGCGCTTCTCGTTGGAGCTGACCGAAAGCCCGGAGTACACATTCCTCATCGAGCAGCGCACGCTGCCCGAGGATGCGCGCTCGTTCGATTATCCGACGCTCTCTTGGAATGAGATCGTGGAGGGCGAGCAGGTCACGCTCAACCTGGGGTACTCAGCCTTGGTGTGGGGTGAGGTTGTGGACGAATCCGGCTCGCCGGTTCCGGGTCTGGTGGTGCGACTGGGCGGGACCGACATCTCCCGCGCGGCGCGCGCGGTCTCGGCCACGACGGACTCGGCCGGCATTTTCTACCTCAACATTCCGATCGGCAATTTTGGCCAGACCGAAGAAGAAGCCCGCGAACAAGCGCCGCCCATGTATGTGTACGCGATCCAGCGCGATCATGCGACGGGCTTCTCGCCGGCGGTGCTGAACTCCGTCGATCCTGTCCAGGTTGTCATGTACAAGGACACGGAAGTTGTCATCCGCGCGACGGCCGATGGGCAGCCGCTGCAAAGTATCAACGTCAACCCGCGCTTTGCCCTCCCTGAGTTGGGATGGGCGGGAGTGCGCCGCGGGCGGGTGACCAGCGAAGACGGAATCTTTATCCTGGGCAAGTACCCGCGCGGTGTGACGACGCTTCAGATCTCGCGCGGGGGCCGTGGCGGCGAACGCGTCACCATCGGCAACGACGCGGGAGAGTTGCTGGACATCCTGGTGGATCTGTCCGGTGCCGAAGAAGGAAATCAGGGAGGACGCGGCCCGGGTGGTGATTGGGGCGGACGCAGACCGCCGGGCGGAGGCGGTCCGGGCGGTGGCGGTCCGGGCGGAGGACCACCGCCGGGAGGCGGACCTCCGCCAGGCCGCGGCGGCCCACCACCGGTTGATGGATGAGATGACCCCGGCGCTTGCCAATGGCGCCGGGGTTTTTCGTTCGGCTCGCCATCTTGCGCGTGTTCCGGTGACAGTCGGAAGGTTTGACTCGGATGACAAAAATGTCATCGCGACGAAAGTCGCCCACGAGAATTATTGACGCGCGCTCACCTCTTCGCTCAATACTA
>CAZVAQ010000215.1:1800-4878 GCA_964625145.1 uncultured Candidatus Sumerlaeota bacterium | reverse complement strand
CGAAGCTCGCCGAGGTGAACCCAGCAGAGATCGATCAGGACAGTTTCAACGCGGCGGCAGCGACGCTAAAAGGCGAGGGCATCGGGCTTGCCTTTGCCATGGAAAAGCCGCGCCTGATCTCCGAATGGATCGAGGAAATAAACCGCTATGCCGACGGCGTACTCTTCCGGCACGCGGCGACGGGGAAGTGGACCTACAAGCTTGTCCGCTCGGACTACAACCCCTCGACGATCCCCGTCATCGATCAAACCCACACTCGAAAGCTCGTTCGGCACGTCCGAACGTGGGAAGACCTGCCAACGGCCGTGACGTTCGAATATATGTCGGTGCGTACGTGGAAGCCGATCAAGCGCACGATCGTCAACAGTGCCGCGCGCAATGCCGTTGCTTACGCGAAGATCGAGAGCGTCGATATCACCTGGCTGCGCAACGAGACGGCGGTGAAGAAGGTCTCTGCGCGCATGATGCGCCGAATGTTCTATCCCCTCGCCGTCTACCGGTTCGAGCTCTCGCGCGTCCAATGGCCGACGCTCAACCCGGGCGACGCTGTTCGGCTCAAGGACGACGAGATGGATCTGGATGTCGTCGTGCGCATCCTGGCGATCTCCGGCGACGGCGATCGCGATCAGGTCATCACCGTGGAAGCCATCGAGGACGTCTATGGCCTCGAGAACTTCACCGAGCCGGAGCTGCCGGGGAGCGACTACGTCGGCCAAGACTATACGCTCACCGAGCAGCCTGCACATGTCTTCGTGCGCGACGCCGTTCCCGAGCTCGCCTTCGAGACCGCCGTCTGCGCGCTCGCCTCGCCGCCGCCCACTCAATTCAGCGACCGCTATCAGGTCCTCGTCGGAGGGGAGCTTCGCGGACAGTTCCAGATCGTTCCGACAGCCGTGCTGGACGCCGGAGGGTATCCATCGAGCGCCGGGTGGGTCGACCGCGCCGTTGGCTTCACCGTGATCAATGCCCTGGGCGTGGAGGCCTTCACGAACACCGAGGGAGCATGGCAGCGCATGGGGAAGGTCGCGCTGATTGACAGCGGGGGCACGAACTGGGAGCTCGTCTCCATTCAGAACCTTACCGACCTGGGCGGCGGATCCTTCCAGGCATCGGGCGTCATCCGTGGCCTCGGCGGCACGCCGCGCGTCAACCACGGGTCGGGTGCTCGCGTGTGGTTCCTGCCGAGGTCAGGGACGGCGCGCGATGGCATCGTGGGCGTGCGCGGGCAGAACCTTGCGACGCTCTCCATCGCGGCGCGATGCGCGAACCGCTACGCGCGCGGCCCGAATAAGACCACGGCCATGGCCTACGGCTATCGGCCGGAAACGCCCTACTCTCCCGTTCACTTGAAGGGCGTGCGCGACGGAACGGATGTCACGCTCTCCTGGGTGGCGCGGAAGAGGCATGGTGGGGCGGGGGAGTGGAACGCCGACAACGGCGTCGCTTTCGACGACGAGGTCGAGGGCATCTTCGTTATCACCGGCAACGACGGCTTCGGCCCTGTTGAAACCGACCAACCTTCACTCGTGGTCGGTGGCAGCCCGCCGGTGCGCACTTACACCGTCGTGTGCCGCCTCGCCGGCCACACATCCAGCGGCGCACAAATCATCATCTGACATCCCCGTCCACAGGAGCATCACCATGGCAGTCCTCCCAAACGGATCCAACACCATCGAGATCGGATCGACGACCTGGCGTGCGCTGATCAACGACAACTTCACGAAGCTCGACCGCCTGCTGAACCGCCTCGTCTCGCGCCTGCGAACGACGGGGACTTCTGTCGCGGTGACAGACGGCCTGATCGTGGCAGACGCTTCCGGCGGCCCTTTCAACGTCACGCTTCCCGCCTCCTCATCCATTGCCGACGGGCACACGGTGAGGGTGCGCGTGATCGACGCCAGCAACAATGTCACGATCCAGCGCGCCGGCAGCGACATCATCGACGACGGCCAGACGAGCATCGTGCTGTCGTCACTGAGCGGCGTGACCCTGATCTGGTCCGCCGCGGCCTCGCGATGGGTGAGCTTCTGAGGGCGGGATCAGTGTGCCCACGAGGTCGCAGGAAGAGGCTTTTTTGTTGGAGTTGCGTCGACCGACCTTGGGCACACTCCGAGAGGAATCGGAGGGTGGCGCCTTCTTGTAAGTCTTGTGTTTTGAGTGGCTCCCCCACCTGGACTCGAACCAGGAACCTACGGATTAACAGTCCGCCGCTCTACCGATTGAGCTATAGGGGAGCAGACGTGACGGCCGGGGCCGTCGTTCGCAGGGCCGCTTGTGTCGGCCGACGCCGCGCCACGGCGCAAGGACGATTTTCAGGATTTGAACGCCGGAAAGTCTCCACCCGCCGCAGGCCTGTCGATTGGGGCGATTGGGAAAGACTTCAGGCTTGACGATGGGGGGCGGGTTCGGGTCCTTCTACGCGCCGCGCGGGTGTCAGACAAGCCCGCGCCCTCATCGCCCTACTGGGCCGGATAGGCAGGTGAATCTCTTCTCGTGACCCGAATCATCGTCGAAGAAGGCGAACCCATTGATCGCGCCCTCAAGCGCTTCAAGAAGGAATGTCAGAAGGCAGGCATTCCCGCCGAGGTCCGCCGCCGCGAGTATTTCGAGAAGCCCAGCGTGCGCCGCAAGCGCAAGCAGGAGGCCGCGATCCGCAAGCTCCGCCGCCGAATGCTCAAGCTCAAGAAGCGTTTCGAGAACATCTGATCCGCTTCACCAGGACCACCAACAAACCGGGCCCCGTTGACTCTCATCGTCAACGGGGCCCGCTGCTTGGGCGCAGTCGTTTCTCATGCATTCTCAAGATCAAACAGACTCAGGAAACGATTCCGCGGGCGGTTTTGGTTGACTTGCGCGGCTGGGTTGAATTGGATTGCGTCCAATATCGACATAAGGAGTGGCAAATGGCAGATTACTTCCCCCTCCCCCCCCCGCAGGCGGTCCCTTCCAACCCCCACGGATCCCGGAACCCAAACGGGTTGCCCGCCGCGTACATGTACTTGTTCCCGCCACCCAAGTACCCGCTCGGGTCGCGGGTGAGGAACCGACCGGCTTCGGGCGAGTACCACCGCGCACGGT
>CAZVAQ010000215.1:978-1790 GCA_964625145.1 uncultured Candidatus Sumerlaeota bacterium | reverse complement strand
TTACTTCCCCCTCCCCCCCCCGCAGATGCGGTACTGACGTGCGCCCGCGATCGCTGGGAATGTTGATCGTACTTGTGCTGGTGAACCTGATCCACCTCGCGAATCCCGCTGTGGGGTTGGCCGAATCAAGCTTCGCAAATCATTACGAAGTGGTTCTCTTCACCGCCGAATCGGAAAGCCCGGCGGAAATCATGGCGCATGCCTTGCCCGTCGCCATCCGCGGCCTGATCGAGTACCGGCGGGGAAGCGATCACGAGGTCGCCGCCGTGGTAGGGGGCTTCGCCACCATGGCCGATGCCATGCTCGTTGCCGAGTCGATCAAGGCATCCACCGGTCATGATTCCAGCGCCCAACGCAGCGAAAAGGCGGCTGTTCAGACAGTCGATCCGCTGGACCTGATCCCCCCGCGCTTCAATCTGGAGGTGGCCCGATCCTCCGAACTGGAATACCAGAACACGGCAAACGTTCCGGGCTATGCGGAATTGCAGCAACTCGACACACCCGCAACGCGCGGGCAGTATCGGGCGGCGCTGTTGCAGGCGCGTGGGAATGTCTCACCCGACGAAGTGCTGGCGGGATACGTCGAAACAAACCTTGGCATCCTGACGCTTCTGGACGGCGACCTGACCGAAGCGAAGGAGATCTTTGAGCGCGTCGCCAATGGGCAGGTCAAAGCAGCGGCCAATCACCGCATTATGTCCATGTGGCGTCTGGGCTGGATCGCCCACCAGGAGGGGAATCACCTCGAAGCCTATCGCCTTCACACAGAGACTCAGCGCTTCGCCGCCGACAATCCACGCACGGTCGCACGC
>CAZVAQ010000215.1:0-968 GCA_964625145.1 uncultured Candidatus Sumerlaeota bacterium | reverse complement strand
GGGCCCTGGTGCGCGGGGCCTCGATGGGTGACAACCCGCGCACCGTCGCCCGCGCAATCAAGGAACGCACCGGCCTGGTCATGGAGATTGCCAAGGACCTGGGTCATGGGGAACTGGCCGACGTCCGCGCGTTCGTCGATGCCAATCGGCACCTGGCCGTCGATCCCCTCTATTGGGACGACCTCTCGGTGATCGACCTGATGTACCTGGAGACTTTCTATTACGAGGGCGACAAGGAGGAGCTGCTGAATCGCGTCGATGCATATCTGGAAGCGCAAGACCCGCGCGCCAAGCGCCAGATCGCCACGGCGCTCTGCTTCAAGGGCCTCGCGCTCTTCGGCAAGGATCGATTCGTCGACGCCTTCGCGACTTACGAGAAGATTCTCGAGATGGATTTCGGGCCGAATGACCGGTGGCAGACGATTCCGGACTTCAAGGTGCATGCCCTTCGGTGGCTGGCGCACCTATCGTATCGCTTGGAAGACCTCGCTCTGGAGGAATACTATCGGGCGGAACTGGCGGCCTACGAGCAGGGCAAGGCCACCTCAGTGGAGGCGGAGCGATGAAATCAAGAAATCGCTACTCGATGGCCTTTGCGGCCACTTGGATCGCAGGTTTGTTGATGGTCGCATTCATCGGAGTCGGCTTTTCGGATGGAGATCCAAAGGATCCGCATCCGCCGCCTACACCGACTCCGACTCCGACTCCGACTCCAACGCCAACGCCAACGCCGGAGGATGATTGCGGTTGTTATATGCCTGAGGTCCAAGTTGGTTTGATATGGGGTGCAGACGTCCAGACCCCTGATTTTCCCGCGTGGCCCGAATTGCCCGCGTGGGATTCAAGTGTTTGCAATTTCTATTGCGGCGAGGACCTATATTTCAATTGCGTTTGCGCTGCAGAGTCAAGGGGCTTTACTGACCCTCACGTCATAACTTGACACGGTTCTCGCCCTGGTGCGACTCGCT
>CAZVAQ010000214.1:0-4884 GCA_964625145.1 uncultured Candidatus Sumerlaeota bacterium | reverse complement strand
GCCATTTCGTGAAGATGGTCCACAACGGCATCGAATACGGCGACATGCAGATGATCTGCGAGGTGTACCACGTCATGCGCGACATCCTGCGCATGAGCAACGAGGAGATGTCCGAGACGTTCGCGCAATGGAATCGCCGCGTGCTGGATTCCTACCTGATCGAGATCACGCGCGACATCATGACCTATCGCGACGAGGAGGGCGCCTTCACCGTCGATCGCATCCTCGACGCGGCGGGGCAGAAGGGCACCGGCAAGTGGACCGCCATCGCCGCCCTCGAACTCGGCCAGCCGCTGACGCTCATCGGCGAGGCCGTCTTTGCGCGCTGCCTGTCGGCCTTGAAGGGCGAACGCGTGCGCGCGTCCGGCATCCTCAAGGGGCCCGGCGCAACCTTCAACGGCGACCGCGCCGCGATCCTGGCCGACCTGGAACAGGCGCTCTACGCCTCCAAGATCATCAGCTACGCACAGGGCTATCAACTGATGCAGGCCGCAGCCGTCGAGTACGGTTGGCATCTGAACAACGGCGGCATCGCGTTGATGTGGCGCGGCGGGTGCATCATCCGCTCCGCGTTCCTCGGGCGCATCAAGGAAGCCTACGACCGCAATCCCGCGCTGGAAAGCCTGCTGCTCGACCAGTTCTTCACCGACGCGCTGCACACCGCGCAGCCCGCCTGGCGCCGCATCGCCGCTCTGGCCATCACGCACGGCATCCCCATGCCCGCCATCACCGCCGCGCTGGCGTACTACGACGGCTACCGCACGGCGAACCTGCCCGCGAACCTGCTGCAGGCGCAGCGCGATTACTTCGGCGCGCACACCTACGAACGCACCGACAAGCCCCGCGGCGAATTCTTCCACACCAACTGGACCGGCCGAGGCGGCATCACGGCGTCGTCGACGTATAATGCGTGAGGGGGGTATAATCAAGTCCGTTTCGGCGAAGGGATCCAACTCCGTTCCGTAGCTTTCGTGTCGCATCTGTCGTCTTCCCTCTGAATCCCAACCGGGATTCTTCTCGATAGCCCCGGGTTGCGCTTCAGGCGCTACCCGGGGATAATGCGATCATGAATCTCTACCCGGAACGGGTTGTGTTGTGCGATCGAACTCTGATCGCTCAAGAAGATCAGTACCGGGTGGGTCGCTTTCGTGTTCGCTATCGGGCTTGGGATACTGCGCACTGATGATAATTACAGTGCGTTGCTTACTGAAAGGTTTTGGCTATTCCTCCTGTGCTCCCTTTCGACTGAAGACGACCGTCTGTCCGGTTCGGCTGCAAACTATGGCGCGTTCCCCCTCCCTGTCGATATCAAGATCTTCGCCGCGAAGCCCCTGCCAAGTCGCCAGATATTGGAGGGTGCCGGCCTTTCGCTCGATCTTCAACTTCTCTTCGACACCACCTTTCCACGGCATCAGAGGCAGCTCACCTTCATTCGCAGCCTTGGCCAAGTCAGGTTCCTCGGCGACCATTTGTCTACCACGCTCCCAACACCAGATCAGGCCTTGATCAGGCCCCATCCACCGGTCATTCCAATCCAGCCCATCCCTTACTGGCTCCCCAATTGAACGATAAAGACGTGTGTCCATTTCTACTCAACCTCAATTCCAATGGATTTCCAGAATGCGGTCGCGTGCAGAATGCGGGTCCCATAACTTCTCGCCTTGCGGGCCTTGCCAGATTGAGTGTGGGGATCGGCCACGACAAGCAGATCCACCTTTTTCGTTAGTGATTCTGTTATGACCAAACCTGCACCAGTCGCCAACTGGCGTGCATACTCCCGGGTTAGCAACCTCCCTTGGTAGCAGCAGGTCATCTCCCCCGTAAAGCAGACGCGCATCCCCGAATGGACTTTGTCGAAACTGGTCTGGAGATCAGCGTTCTCACAGAATCCACCTTCATTGGAGCTTGCATCCCGGAGCATCTCATCCAATTGCGATTCAGAAAAACCAAGCAATTGCGACACACGACAAAGGTCAATTCTCTCCGCCTCAGTCACGACTCCATCCGCGAGCGCGGCACGCACCAACATGGCAAGGTAATCGGCGTGTGCCGCACGCACTTGATCCCCGGTCAGCCCATACATCTCAGCGACGTCAATAAGCGCATCGACCTCGCCTTCCTCAATAACCCTATCCTCAAGGACTCGATCAAGAATAGCCAGGTATTGAAGCATCGCCTCATCTGCTTCGGTGCTCGCTGTCGAGCCATCTACCCTGTCGAAGAGGCGTTGCAGATAAGAAGGTCGCTGCATTCGCCTTCGACCTGCATCCTCGCGTGTTACCGGCGGGTGTCCTGTCGAAAGCAATGTGGGCCACTGGATTGGCGGAAGTGCAGTTAGCGCCTCGATAGCTTCCTGATCATCTGCAATCAGAGACGACAACAACCGAGCCGAGGCGCGTGCGTCGGCAAGGGCATGATGCCCCTCCTCCACGCATATGCCATGGTCCCGGCAGCAGTTTCCCAACTTACCGCCGCCAGCCAACCGCATCGTGCATAACGTGGCCATGTCGGGCAATTCCTGGCCGATTCTATGAAACTCACTTTCAAGGAATCGCAGATCGAAACTTACGTTATGACCGGCAACCGCAACGCTTCCGCGAAGGGCATCCACAAACTCAGGGGCTATTTCATCAAACTGAGGCGCAGAGATGACATCTTCTGCACACAATCCATGGATATGTGAAGGGCCAATATCCCGTACCGGATTCACCAGCGAACAGAACTCCCGCTCCACTTGCCCATTCAACCTCATCACCACGGCAGCGATCTCAATCACCCGATCCCCCCGACGCGGCAACAGCCCCGTCGTCTCGACGTCAATCACGGCTATCAAGCCCGTAGCATCACTCATACCCGCACCTCCACAAACCACCAGAGAGTCTTTTTCCAAGTAAGGTGCCACCAACTTTCGCCCGCATCAATCCCAATCAGGATCGTGTCATGCTTCTCCAACCCAATTTCTGTCGACTTATTGCCCACCAACTTCACTCCTCACTCTTCCTCCCCCACCGCCTCCCGATAAAGCCTCGTCACCAACGGGTAATCCTCCCGCGTGTGCAACTGCCGTGACTCCGCAAACGCACGCGCAGCATCCACACCCACATAACGCGCGAGCAGGATCGTTTCTGCCAGCGTCACCTCCGCAACATCCTGTCCTTCCGCGTGCAGGCGCGCAATGTGTTCGCGCGCCTCCGTCACCCGGTGGTCGCACACGGCCCAAGACAACGTGCGCAACGGTTGCCAGCTCTCCGGGTACTTCGCCCTCTCCCACCACTCGTCCGCCTCGGCGGCGCGACCCGCCAGCCCCAACAGTGTGGCGTGGTGCGCATAATAATATCGGCGTACATGCTCCGTCATAGTCTCCTGCATCCAATCATGGTACTTCGTGACGAGTTCTGTCGTGGTCGCCAGTGCCTCCTCCACATGCCCTGCGCGCCGCAGCCCATTCAGCAAGGTACGTCGCAGCACTCCGCGGTGTACCAGTGGGCGAAACTCCTCCCTGCCCTCCAACAAGACCCGCGGCTGCTCCCTCGCGATCCGCCGCAACAGATCCTCATCCCGCGCCAACCACGCGTAGCCCGCCGCTCGCGCAGCACCCCCCGGTGACGGGTCCACCCGCAGGATGCGCTCCGCCAACTGCCGGCTTATCTCCTTCCACTCCTCATTCTCGCCAATCCACCGCCGCAGCACATTCGCCGTCACCTCCTCCGCGTACTCCTCGCGTTCAAGCAAACCCTTGTGACCTTCGTATCCGATGAGATAGTCGTCAAACAGTTGGTACGCATACGGCCAATCCGGCCGGGCTTCCAACGTCCACTCAATGAACTCCCGGGGACTGCGGCGTGACTCCGCACTCTTGTGCCAATCATCCAGGCTCACCAACAAGCGCAGCCATGAACGATACGGCGCAATGCTCTCCGGATGCGATTCCACGACATCGGCAAAGATTCGCGCGATGAGTCCCAGATCATGATAAGGCCCCGTCCCCCTCCGCGCCAGCTCCAGAGTCTGCGGCATCGGCCCGCCTGTCTCGTGCGCCCGCCAGATCAACTTCATCGCCTCGTCATTGTGATAATACACCCGCCCAATGATCGTCTCCCGCGAAGCCTCCAACCCCGGCACCATCCAAGCCTCGCTCGCGGTCAAATGCGCGCGTGCCATCAACAGGTCCCACGCCGCTGCTTGCGGCATCGCCCGGTGCCATCGCTCGAACACACCCACCAACCGCCCGCGCGTCATCTCGTCAGGGCCCCATGTGTTCAGGAACACACGCGCCTGGCTTGTCGCGCCCGGATACATCGCCAGGCAAATCTCATAGTCGTGCAGTGCCGTCTCCTTCTGCCCCAGCGCATTCAGCAACCGCGCACGCGCCATCAAGTACAGCGGTCCTACCTTTCCATCACCCGGTGGCGGCACGATCAACGCATAGGTCTCCCGCCGACGGTTATCCAAAGCATCTCCTGCCCGGCGATGCAGCAGATACTCGGCCCATGGAGACTCCGCCATGATTTCATCCCAAAGCGGATGCACCGGATCATCACGCAGGATCTCCCACTCCGGATCCGCAGACCACTGGATCCGGCTTCCCATCAACGGCCGACGCATCTCCTCCGCATCCGCATCGGTCAACAAATCCCCCAGCTCCTCGATCAACCAATCCCGAATCGATGCCGCATTCGCGATGTGCGGCATCTCCACCGCCTCAAAACTCACCTCCTTCACATCATCCCCCCTGTGCAACCGCGCCACCACCGTCCGGACATCGTCCTTCACCTCCGCAAACGTCTCCAACACATGCGTCGCTCCAAAGTAACGCGTCAGCAATTCCCGATGCCGTTCCTCATACGGCACGCGCTCCTCCTTCCCACACGGAGCCATCTGCTG
>CAZVAQ010000213.1:0-4952 GCA_964625145.1 uncultured Candidatus Sumerlaeota bacterium | reverse complement strand
TCGATGCACACGGGCTTGTCGTCCTCGTACTCGATGGTGACCTGGGACTTGCCGTCGGGGCGCAGCCAGGACATCTGCTTGTCATGGCGGCGGGCGTCGGCCAGGGCGTGGGTCAGGCGATGAGCCAGCAGGATCGGCAGCGGCATCAGCTCCGGCGTCTCGTCGCACGCGTAGCCAAACATCATGCCCTGGTCGCCGGCGCCTTGGGCTTCCTTCTTCTTGCGGTTCACGCCGCGGGCGATATCGGGGCTCTGGGTGCCGATGGCCTCCAGGACCGCGCACGAGTCGGCCGAGAAATGATACTCGGGCTTGGTGTAGCCGATGCGACGAATTGTATCCCGCACGATCTCGCGGTAATTGATGCGCGCCGTCGTGGTGATCTCCCCGCCGACCACGGCCAGACCCGTCGACACAAACGTCTCGCACGCCACGCGCGCGTTCTTGTCCTGGGCCAACACGGCGTCCAACACGGAGTCGGAAATCGCGTCGCTGACCTTGTCAGGATGACCTTCGGTCACCGATTCGGAGGTAAAGAGGTACTTCCCTTTCATAGGCGCGTATCCTTGCTTTGGTTGATCCGAGCCGCGGCATGCCAGCCCGAAGAGTGGCGAACGGTAGGAACCGGCCGGAAACCGGCGCAAGGCCGAACGAGCGGGAAATCCCTCGAATGGGTAGAGTTTCGTTGACCGACGGGAGGTTTCGACTGCTTTTCGCGGGAGAACGAAGGTCTAAACCCTTCGGTTGAAGGCATCCGTTGCCGGAATTCGTGAGAGCTTGGGCCATGCCTTTTCATCCCGAAGACGCTTACAACGATCTTCCCCTCCTGCCGCCCGAGCGTGAACTTGAGAGCAAGGCAGTGCTGAAACAGTGCATCGCCGCCAATCGGGCGCTGGCCGAACTAAAGGGCGCGGGTGATCTGATCCCCAATCCCACCATGCTCATCAACGCCATTCCTCTCCAGGAAGCCAAGCTCAGTTCTGAAATCGAGAACATCGTCACCACGCAGGACAAGCTCTACAAGGCGGCGCTGGACGAATCGCGGCAAGTCGATCCGAGCACGAAGGAGGTGCTGCGGTATCGCACCGCGTTGCGCCGTGCCTCCGAACGGATCAAGGAGGGCGAGCGCATCACCATCAGTCTGATGGAGAACATATGTGCCACCATCCACGACGATGACATTGGTGTGCGTGACCGGGAGACCGTCTACATCGCCGATCGCGTGGCGGGCAGCGTCATCTACACTCCTCCATGCGGCCGCGCGCTCCTGATGGAAGAGCTCGAAAACCTGATCGATTTCATCGATGCCGGGACCGACCTTGATCCGCTTGTCCGCATGGCGGTTGCCCATTATCAGTTTGAAGCTATCCACCCCTTTACCGACGGCAACGGCAGGACCGGGCGCATCCTGAACATCGTCCACTTGCTTCAGGAGAAGCTGCTAAACCTGCCCGTACTCTATCTCAGCCGATTTATCATCGGCAACAAGGGCGAATACTACCGGCGCTTGAGGGAGGTCACCGAGAGCCACGACTGGGAAGGCTACCTGCTTTACATGCTCCGGGGCGTGGAGAGTACCGCATTGCTCACCACCGAGCGAATTCATGCCGTCCGCGAACTGTTGGAGGAAACGTTGGAGAAATGCCGACATGCCCTTCCTGGGAATGTCTACTCCAAGGAACTCATTGAGTTGATCTTCGTCCAACCCTATTGCCGGATCAATTTCCTTGTTGATTCGGGACTTGCGGAGAGAAAGACCGCTTCACGTTATCTGCGGGAGTTGCAGGAATTGGGTATTTTGGAGAGCCAGAAAGTTGGACGTGAAGTAATTTACAGCCATCCCGCCTTGCTGCGGGTGCTCAGTTCCTGACTTGTCCACCCCGGTACCTGCTCCCTTGACGCGTCCAAAGAAGACGAGATATTGGACACGTTTCCACAACGTGTCCAGACCGGGTACACATTCTGGCCCATCCGTCCATTTCCCCCTGTTTTTGGACATGTCCTGCCGCGGACATATCCTGCCGCCCGATCTCATCCTTTCGCCGCCTTCTTCGCAGCCTTCTTCGTCGCCTTCTTCGTCGCCTTCTTCGCGGCCTTCTTCTTGGAAGGGTTCTTCTCCTTGGCCGCGATCATGTCCAGCGCCGATTCCAGAGTGATGCTGTCGGGATTCATCGCCTTCGGCAGGCTTGCGTGCGTTGAACCATCCGTGACGTAGGGTCCGTAGCGCCCATCAAGAACCTGAATGGTGCGCCCGTCCGGCGCCGCGCCCAGCTCCTTCAGCACCTTCTTCGCGGCACCCTTTGCCGCGCGGCGGGCTCCCTTCGGTTGCGACAACAGCTCCAGCGCCCGCGGCAGTTCCACCGTGTACGGATCATCGTCATCGCCCAACGAACGGAAATCCGAGCCATGCTGCACGTAGGGGCCAAACCGCCCGATGTTTGCCAGTATCGGCTCGCCGGATTCGGGATGCTTCCCCAATTCACGCGGCAGCGACAACAGCTTCAGCGCCAGCTCCAGCGTCGCTTCCTCCTCGCTCATTCCCTTGGGGAGCGAGGACCGCTTGGGCTTTGGGGCCTTCCCTTCCGGATTGTCACCAAGCTGCACGTAGGGGCCGAAGCGCCCGCGCGCGGCGTACACCGGCAGGTTCGTCTTCGGATCAACACCCAGATGGCGCGGCCCTTCGGCCTTGGACTTGATCAGCGCCAGCGCCTGCTCCACCGAAAAGTCCGCCGGGGCCATGTACTCCGGCACGTTCGCGGTATTCCCCTCGCCTCCTTCGCCACGCACGACAAAGGGCCCGAAACGCCCCACGCGCACGACCACCGGCTGGCCCGTCTCGGGGTCCTGGCCCAATTCCACGGCCGGAAAGTCGATCTTGCTCTGTTCGTGGGCGATCAGGTTCTCCAATCCCATCGCGTGGCCGGACCTGCCGTTGCCGGAGGCCTTGGCCGCTGCCTGCTCACCGCGATAGAAGACCTTCACATGATCCTTCCACGAGCGCTCGCCGCGGGCGATCTCGTCCAGCTCGTCCTCCATGCGCGCCGTGAAGCGCAGGTCCACGTAATCGCCAAAATGTTTCCGCAGCAGGTTGGTCACCGCCATGGCCGTGAACGTCGGCACCAGGTTTTTCGACCGCTCCGGCTGGAAGACATACCCGCGCCGCTGGATCGTGCTGATGATGCTGGCGTAGGTGGAAGGACGGCCGACGCCCTCCTCCTCCAGGCGCTTCACCAGTGACGCTTCCGTGTAGCGCGCTGGCGGCGTTGTCTCATGGCGCAGCGGCAACACGCTGCGCAGCGAGGGCTTGTCGCTCTTCGCTCCGCCAGCGGCCGGGATCTGGTCGCCTTCCTTCAGGTCCGGCAGGATCGTTTCCTGGTCGCCGATCTCGGCGGCCGGGTCGTCGCTTCCTTCCACATAGGCGCGCAGGAATCCGGGGAAGAGGATCTTCTTGCCGGTGGCGAGGAACGTCGCGGGCTCCGAACCCTTCGGCTCCGAAGTGATCTCGATGGAGGAACGCAGCAATCGCGCGTCCACCATCTGGCTGGCGATGGTGCGCTTCCAAACCAACTCGTAGATCTTGCGCTCGTCGGCGCCGAGATAGGCCGCCATGTCCTGGGGCAAACGGTCCATGCGCGTGGGGCGGATGGCCTCGTGGGCCTCCTGCGCGTTGCGCGATTTGGTGGTGTAGGGGCGCGGGCCATTGGTGTAGTCGGCGCCGTAGATCGCCTTGATCTGCGCCTCTGCTTCCCGCAACGCGCGCTGCGACAACGTCACCGAGTGTGCGCATGTAGGTGATCAGACCGACGCGTTCGCCGCCGCCTAGGTCGACGCCTTCATACAAGTGCTGCGCCGCGCGCATGGTGCGGTCGGCGGAGAAGCCGAGCTTGCGGTTGGCTTCCTGCTGCAGGGTCGATGTGGTGAACGGCGGATAGGGGCGCTGGGTGGCGGGCTTCTCCTCCGCCTTGGTCACGCGCCACGGCACGGCGGCTTCGGTGGCCTTGGCCAGGGCCTTCGCGTCCTTCTCCTCCAAATGCCGCGCGTTGCTCCCCTTCTTCAGCAAACCGGTGGCAGAATCGAAGTCCTTCCCCGTGGCGATGCGAGCATCGCCCAGACGAACAAGCGTCGCCTTGAACTCGCCCATGGGCGCCGCCAGCGTCGCCTCCAGATCCCAATAGACGCTGGACTTGAAAGCGCGGCGCTCTTCCTCGCGCTCGACGATCAGGCGCACCGCGACGCTCTGCACCCGGCCGGCGCTCAGGCCGCCCTGCACCTTCTTCCACAGCACCGGAGAGAGCGAATATCCGAAGAGTCGATCCAGAATCCGCCGCGATTCCTGGGCGTTGACCAGCTTCTCATCCACATCGCGCGGATTGGCCAAGGCTTCCTCGATGGCCTCCGGCGTGATCTCGTGAAAAACGATGCGCTTGACCGGGATCCGTGGCTTCAGCTCCTCGAGCAGGTGCCAACTGATGGATTCCCCCTCGCGGTCCTCGTCCGTTGCCAGGAGCAGCTCGCCCGCGCCGGACATCGCCTTCTTCAGCGCGGCGACATACTTCTTCTTTGAGGCGGAGACGACGTAGACGGGCTGGAAATCGTCCTCGATGTTCACGCCGAGCTTCGCCCACGGCTTGCCCTTCACGGACTCGGGGACCTCGTCGGCACTTTCGGGCAAGTCGCGAATGTGGCCGTAGGAGGCCTCCACTCGGTAGCCATCGCCGAGGAACCGGCTGATGGTCTTGGCCTTGGCAGGGGACTCGACGATGACCAAGGCGGGGCCGTCGGAGGCTGATTTGCGGGCTTTTGCGGGCATGAACTCTCACACGCGCGCGGGCGAGGGCCCAACGCGACGGGGGGATCGGGTCAGAAGGGGCTCTGCAACCCGCGGGCCGAATCACCGGACACCCGGGGCAGCGACAGGCCAAGCGGACCCCCCAAGGCAAAGCAAGCGGAATCGG
>CAZVAQ010000212.1:0-4959 GCA_964625145.1 uncultured Candidatus Sumerlaeota bacterium | reverse complement strand
GAACACGTCGCCGGGGTAGGCTTCGCGGCCGGGGGGACGACGGAGGAGAAGACACAGCGTGCGGTACGCGGCCGCCTGCTTCGTCAAGTCGTCGTACACGCAAAGGGCGTGGCGGCCCGAATCGCGGAAGAATTCCGCCATGGTCACGCCGGTGTAGGGGGCGATGAACTGCAGCGAGGCCGGATCGTCCGCCGAGGCGCAAACCACGGTGGTGTACTCCATGGCGCCGTTCTCTTCCAAGGTCTGGACGACCTGGGCCACGGAGGAGGCCTTCTGCCCGATGGCGATGTAGAAGCAATGGACGCGGTCCTTGCCGGTCCAGTTCTTCTGGTTGATGATGGTGTCGATGGCAACCGTGGTCTTGCCGGTCTGGCGGTCGCCGATGATGAGTTCGCGCTGGCCGCGGCCGATGGGAATCATCGAGTCGATGGCCTTGAGGCCGGTCATGAGGGGCTCGTGCACGGACTTGCGCTGGAGCACGCCGGGAGCCTTGATCTCGATGCGGCGCATCTCGCTGTGCGGGATGGGGCCCTTGCCATCGATGGGCTCGCCCAGAGCGTTGACCACGCGGCCGATGAGGGCCTCGCCCACGGGAACCGAGGCGATCTCGCCGGTGGACTTCACCGTGTCGCCTTCCCGAATGGCGGTGTCGCGGCCGAAGAGGGCGACACCGACGGAGTTCTCCTCCAGGTTCAACACCATCCCCTTGATGCCGCCCGGGAATTCCAGCAGCTCGCCCATCATGGCCTGGTTCAGGCCATAGACGGTGGCAATGGAGTCCCCAACCCGAAGGACGGTGCCGACGTTGTCGACGTCGACCTTGCGGTCGAAGTTCTCCAACTCGGTCTTTAGAATCGAGGCGATTTCATCCGCACGAATGGCCATCGGTTGCTCCGGTCAGGTAAGTCAAGCTGGGCTGCACGGGTCTTGGGGGTAGTCTGTTGTACCCTCTCCCCGCTCACTTTCACACACGCATCATCAGGACTTCAGTAGACCCGCGGTGCCATGAGGCTGGCACGCAGGCGTTGCAACTGGCTGCGGAGGCTGCTGTCGATGAGCAGGTCGCCGCTCTTGAACAGGACGCCCCCGATCAGTTCGGGCTGCACCACCCACGTCATGCTCAGGTTCGTGCCGGTATATTGCTCCAAGGACTTCTTGAGACGGTCCTTCTCGTCCTGCGAGAGCTCCTTGGCCGTGGCGACGCGTCCGCGGGCGATGCCCAGCTTGCGTTCGGCCATGAGTTGGAACTCGCGAAGGGCGGATTGCATCAGGTCCAGGCGCCCACGCTGCAGGAGCAGCAGCAGGAAGTTGAGAAGCATGGGCACTTCCAGCTTCGCCACCACCTGGCGGATCAGCGCCTCCTTCTGCTCGCGGGAGACATTGGGGGCGCCGAGGAAGTCCAGAAACCCGGGCGTCTCGCGCAGGGCGGTGCGCAGTTCGCGAACGCGCCGTGCGACCTCGCCCAGATCCTCGCCGCGGGACTCCACGACCTGGAAGAAGGCTTCGCCGTAGACGCGTGCGGCCTGGAGGTCCTGGTTCATGTTGCGCTCCGCCGCGATTGGACATCGGCGATGAAGTCATTGACCAACTGGCGGTGCCGCTCGTCGTCCACCTCGACAGAGAGGAGACGGCCGGTGGCGGCCAAAGTCATCTCGACGACATCGCGCCGCAGCTCGATGCGGGCCTGGGCCATCTCCATCTGCATGGACTGCTGGGCCTTGGAGATGATCTCGTCGGCTTCGGCGCGGGCCTTGTCGACCAGTTCGCCGGCGACGCGGCGGCCTTCGTCGATGGCCTTGTTCATGCGCTCGCGCGCCTCCTCGTCGATGCGACGAATGCGCTCCTCGTAGTCCTTGATGAGCGCTTCGGAGTCGGCGACCTTGCGGTCGATCTCATCGAAGGAGCGCACGATCTCGGCCTTGCGCGCGTCGAGCAGGGCCAGGATCGGCTTCCACGCCACCGCGTACAGGATCGCGACCGTGATCGCGAAGGCGATCACGATGGTGACCACTTGGGCCAGCAGTTCCGGAGCGGCGGAGGCTCCGAGCATCAGCAGGGCCCCGGATGTTGATAGGGAACTCATCTACGGCACCATCCTCGGCGGAGGTTTCGGGCCCCAAGGGGCCCGGGTGGACACGACCACCGCCCACGGGAATCAACCCCGTGGACGTATGAAGCCCCCGGGTGGGGAGGCCTTAGCTGCCAGCCGCGGTCGCCGCGATTTCCGCGATCTTCGTGCCGGTCTCGAGCACTGTACCGGTCAGGAAGACGGAGATGAGCGCGTAGATCGCCAGAGCTTCGATGAACGCCGCACCGATGATCATCGCGATCTGAATCCTGGGAATCGCCTCGGGCTGACGCCCCATCGCTTCCATCGCCGAACCGACCGCGCGGCCGAGGCCGAGCGCGGCGCCCAGGGCCGCAAGTCCAAGGCCCAGGGGATAAGCCAAACCGATCGCTGTTGCTGCATCCATGGAGAAAAACCTCCGGTGAAATGGGTCAATCTGGTCGAAACAACAAGCCCAAGGAAGCTAACCCCCCCGGGGCAGGGAACCCTGCTCAAGCTCCTGCTCAGTGGTGCGCGTGCCCCTCGTCGTGGTGATCGTGGTCATGCGGCAACACCAGCAGGATGTAAATCGTCGACAGCAGGGCAAAGATCAGCGCCTGGATTGCCGACAGGAGAAGAGCCAGAAAGTAGAACGGGAGCGACAGCGGAAGGCCAGCGAACTTGTCCGCCCCCGGCACGATCAAACCCAGCAGCGCGATACCCATGAAGAGGAAGCTGCCGAGCAGGATGTCCTTGCCAAAAATGTTCCCCATCAGACGAAGCGAAAGGCTCAGCGGCTTGATGACGAAGTCGCTGAGGGCTTCGAGGATGAGGAACAGAGGGGACAGGACCCACTGCACCGGAGTCTGCGGGCTGCCGGCAAGGTGGTGCAGGTACGTCAACGGCCCGAGACGCACCCACGCGGTGAACTGGACCACGAGGAGCGTGCTCAGCGCCAGACTGACCGTCACCAGGATGTACGCCGTTGGGGCGCGCATGGTCGGGACGATGCCCATCAGGTTCAGCAGAAGAATAAGAAGGAAGAGAGTGCCGACGTAGGGCAGGTAAACACGGCCGTTCTTCTCGCCGAGGATGCCCTGGACAAAATTGTCGAACGCGTCCACGAGGGTCTCGACAAGCACTTGGGCGCGGGTGGGCTTGCGCATGGCTTCCTTGATCGGCCGCCGCACGCCGCGAGTCAGCAGCAGCGCGAGGACAATCAGGACGAGGCAGCCAAGGCCGAAGTACACGTGGTTTTCCCACGGCGCGTAGCCGATAAGGGGGACGGGCTTCTCCAGACGGCCGACATGCAGCACCTGCGGCATGGTCAGGCCCTTCATCAAGGTGCCGTCATCCACCGGATCGCCGTAGGGGTTCTTCCCCTCGCTCTTCAGCTTGTCGTAGTCCTTGTAGAACCACAACTGGATGAGGTGAGGAGGCTCGGGTGGATGGGACACATGGCGGCCGTGGTGTTCCTCGGCGCCATGGTGAGCGTCGAGGGCATGGTCGACTGCGTCGTGCGTCTGGGACAGGGTTTCCGTATCCGCGTGGCCATCGGCGTGGGCAGCGTCGGGAACTGTCCTTGTCGTCTCATCAGCCATTCGGGCGATCCGTCAAGAGGGCTTTGAGGCTTGGCGGCATGGGCCGCTGGCCACGAACTTGTCTTTGCTGGTCCACGATCAGCGATCCGATGGATTCCAGAATCGCGATCAGGAGGAACATATTGAAACCGACCAGGAAGGGGAAGATTGCCAGCCCCGTCAAGGGAAGCACCATGGCGGCATAGATCGTCAAGAAAACCAGCTTGCCGCCGATTGCCATCAAGGCCCGCCCCTCGCGCTTCTCCGTCCAGGCGATCAGGGCCACCGCGAGCAGATACCAGTTGATCAGGCCGAACAAACCGGCGGTGGCAAACTGCGCCCCCCAGAGGCTGTCCACCTGAAGACCGACAACCATGGCCACCAGCGCGGTGACCAGACCCGTCTTCAGAAAGAGGAGGTTGACTGCCTGGTTGCGGATCATTCCCGGTTCTTGCGGTCGGAATCTTGTTCCAGCGACATTTGCCGCAGAATTCGGACGACTTCCCAGATGGCGATGGCGATGCCGGCCAGTACCCCGAGGACGATCCCTTTTCCCGAGTCGCCCCACCACCCCCCCGCGAAGTAGCCGATCAGGGCTCCTCCCAGCGGGCCGCCGAGCATGAGGCTAGGAATCGCGAGACCCCGGCTCATCCGCCGCAGGTCTTCCCCGCGACGTCTCCAAGGATTGGGCGTTTCTCCGGCCATGGCTACGGGTCTTGCCCTCCATCTGAACCGGCCTCGTCGGCGCAAAAACCGACGCCCGGCCAAGGGGGCCCCCGGCGGTGCGCAGGGTCTAGGAACCGCGTCGGGGGGACACAAGCGGAAAGTTTGTGAATTCTTTCTCAAGCGGCGGAAAAATGGGATCATGCGGGTCTGGTTTTCGGGCGCCGATGTAGCACAAGCGCCCCCGCCCACCAAATCCCACCCGCCCCGCACCCTCGGCGCGCAGGCGCTCTGGAGTGCGATCAGCTTGCTGTCGCTCTCCCCCAGCAAGCTTGCTTGCGGCCGTCGGCAAGCCAGCCCCCGCATCGGTCAACCACCCCACGCCATCACCCACCACCCCAACCCACCGGGCCGCAGCCCGGCGCTCCCAGCCCAAACCGTTTGACATCGCTACCGCTGCAAACCAACCTGCCCCATCCTGTGCATCCCACACGGACCCGCGGCCCATGCCGGCACTCGCCCCCAAGCGTCTGACTTCCCCAAGTCCCCCGCCCTTCCCCCCAGCGGGCGACGAGCTGCACCCCGGCGCGATCAGCAATTCCATCCGCTACACGGGCCAGCGCTTCGACGCGGAGTCGGGGCTGATGTATTACAAGAACCGCTACTACG
>CAZVAQ010000211.1:0-5018 GCA_964625145.1 uncultured Candidatus Sumerlaeota bacterium | reverse complement strand
TGGGCATGCCGCGCAGCTTCAGGCCGAACGCCATGTTCTTGTACACCGTCATGTGCGGGTACAGGGCGTAGTTCTGGAACACCATGGCGATGTCGCGATCCTTCGGCGGGACATCGTTCACGACACGATCGCCAATCTTGATCGTTCCCTCGGAAATCTCCTCCAGGCCGGCGACCATGCGCAGCGTCGTGGACTTTCCGCAGCCGGACGGACCGACCAGCACGAGGAATTCCTTGTCATGAATCTCGAGATTGACGCCGTCGACGGCCTTTACATTCCCGGGATAGATTTTCGAAACATCGCTTAGGGTGACTGATGCCATGGGTGAGCTCGACAGTCCTGAGGTCTTTGTGGTGTGGGCGGCCGAGGCCACCCCGCCGGAGGGGCATATCTTCCCAACTTGAGGAAGCGTTTTCTCGCCCGTAGGGCCAAGGGGCGCAAGCCTAAGGAGCAGCCCCCTGCAGGCCCACGGAGACCATTGCACCCAGGCCGCTTACATGAATGTCCGGCGGCAATACAGCATCCACTCTGCAGCCATGATCGCCAGGGCCGCCAGGATGAACCATTGCCAGACCTCGCGGTTGGTACGGGCCACATTGCCGGAACTCACCAGCGCCTCCCCGCCAATGTCCAGCGAATCCTCCGGGGCGATCATGCTTTCGCGCTCGGACAGCAGGTTCACGGGCAGGCGATAGACCGTGCCGTTGTCAAAGGCGACCGTGTAGATGCCGGCCAGATGGGTCTCGGTCAGGTAAGCGGTGCTAAAGCCGTCAAAGGAGAACTCCAGCGTGCGATCGTCCGGGGTCTTGACCGTGGCGGATGTCGCCTCGCGCGGCGGCACGATGGGGATCGAATCGCCGGCCACATACGTCGGACGGAACACGCCGCTGCCGCTGCGCGAGTAGTAGTCAAGCAGGTTCGCCATGAAGATCGGGAACGACACGTCGAGCGGCCAGTACGACTTGAAGATGTCAAAGCCAATGACCAGAACCCGCGTGGCGTCCGTCTCATGGATCGTGATCAGGCTGCTGTCGACCGCCTCGACCAACGGCGTCGAATCCGCCGGCTCGTCAAACTGCAGCGATTCGCCGATGAGGACGCTGTCGAAATTCGTGAAGCGCATCAACGGATGCACGCGGTTCCAATCGATGATGGCGGGATTGCGAAGCCGCTCCCCCGCCGCCTGGAAACCGTCGATGGGGGGCAGGCTGTTTAGGAACACATAATTGCCCGGCACGAGTTCCGTCGGCGTGAAGCCATCGAAGATCGTCATGTCAAAGTCACCGCGCGGCCGATAGGCCGACGGGCTCATGACGCTCACACGCGTGCGGTCATCGGCGTTCAGGAAGCGCTCCAGGAAGATGTTGCCATTCGTCACCAGCAGCACATCCAGCTCCGTGGGCGGCGAGAGCAGCACCTGCACGCGGTCATCGAGGCGGAACGAATCGCGGGTCTCGATGGAGAGAGTCGCCAAGCCGTCAAAAGTCTCCGCCATCGCAAAGGAAACACCGGCCGTCCCACCGGCAGGAACGGAGACAGCCTTCAGGTCAACGACCTCACCCTCCACCTCCAGTTCCAGGAAAGTCGATTTCTCCTGCGGCCCGGAGTTGGCGATGGCGGCGAATATCTCGTACTCGAATGTCTCGGTGTACGATTCGCGCACATCCACCGAGACAATGCCGAGGTTGTCCGTCGTATCACCCACCCGCACGAACTGCAGGTTTGGCACGTCGCGCAGCGCCGCCGCCTCGGACACTCCGCCGTCGGAGATCAGCAGCGTGCGGGTGCTCTCTCGCGGAATGCGAAAACCCTGGCCGCTGTCCACGGTGGTCAGGCCCTGCAGGATCAGGCCCGCCTCCGCCAGCGTCGTCTCCACGTCCCGTGCCTCCATCGATTCAATGGCATTGCGCAAGGTGGCCTTGTCGCTCGTGAGAGTTTGCAGGATGCTGGTACGGTCACTGAACCCAACGACGATCGCCTCGTCATTGTTTGTCAGGCTGTCGACCGCGCGGAGGGCGGCCTCCTTGGCGCGGTCCAACCGTGTCCGGCCGTCCGATTCCACCGTTTGCATCGATGCCGATTGGTCCACGAGAAGCACCAGCGTGGTGCCCGATGTGGATTCCAGTTCCATCACCGGTCGCATGAACGCCAGGATCAGCAATGTGAGAAACAGGAGCTGCAGCCACATCAAGAGGTTGTTGCGCAGCTTCTGGAACGGCGCATTCGCCACCAGGTCCTGCACCGACCGACGCCACAGCAGCGTAGAGGGCATGATGACACGCCGCCGCTTCAGCTTCAGCAGATACATCACGACAATCACCGGCAGCAGCAGCGACAAGCCGCCGAGTATCGGCCAGAAGTAGGGATTGGGCATGAAGTTCATCGCAGCAACCCCTGACGCCGCAGATGCGACAGCAACAACTCATCAATGGTGATGTCGGTCGTCGCGGCCAGATACGTCATGCCGTGCGAGGTAGCCCAATCGCGCAAGCCCCCGCAGAAGGCTTCCACCGTGCGCTTGTACTGCTTGATCAGCATGTCGTTGGCAGTCACCTCCTGCCGCTCGCCGGTCTCGGCGTCGACCAACTCCAGGTGCCCGACCTCCTTCGGGTCCTTCTCCTCCGGGCTCAGCACCTGGATGACATAGACCTCATGGCCGCGAAGGAAGAACTGCTTCAACGCGTCCTCGTACCCGCGCTCGTCCAGGAAGTCGCTGATGACAATGGCGATGCCGGGCTGGCGATGCTGGATCGCGAAGTCACGGCAAGTCTCGAGCAGGTTGGTACCGCTGCCCGGCTGCAGGGTGGTTAGGTAGGTGAGAATCTTTGCGAGCTGTGCCTTGCCACGAGCGGGACGGAAGGACGACTCCAGCCGCTCCTTCATGTTCACCACACCGACCTTGTCCTGGTTGATCAGGGCCACATAGGACAAGGCAGCGGCAAGCTTGCGCGCAAAGTCGAACTTCGTCACCGGCTTGCCGAAATTCATCGATTCGGACGTGTCCACCAGCACATAGAACGCCAGGTCCTCCTCCTCCAGAAACAGCTTCAGGTACAGGCGATCCAGACGACCGAAGACATTCCAGTCCAAGAAACGCGTGTCATCGCCGGGGACATACTCGCGGTAATCGGCGAACTCGATGGACTGGCCCTTCTTGCGCGAACGCCTCTCGCCCTTGGTGCGCCCGCGGAACACCTTGCGGGTCAGCACCTCGAGCTGATCCAGCTTCGCAATGAGCTCCGGCTCGAGAAGGGTCTTGAGTTCAGTGGCGGGCATTGGTTCTTTCGGCACTCCCGGTTGACTGCGTGGCTTCATCGGAGGCGTTGGAATCCCCTGCCGCCTTCCCGCCAGGTGGTACGAGCTTGGACAGGAAATGCCGATTTAGCATACCCATATCAAACGCCTTCCTGATTCGGCGCGAAACTGCCGCGGGCGACATGTCAACCTTGCCGCTTGAGTCGTCTAAGTGCATCGACGTCCACCTTGTCCTTTTCACGCTGACTCTTCGATTTCATTTCAATGAGGCCGTCCTTGCTTAAGACCCAGACAATCCCTTGTTCAGATTGGTGCTGTTCATGTTCCTTCCACAGATTACTCTCCTCGGCAACCGGCAACAGATTTACGACAAGCCAATCAGTGTCGATGAT
This sequence comes from uncultured Candidatus Sumerlaeota bacterium, assembly GCA_964625145.1. Lineage (GTDB taxonomy): Bacteria > Sumerlaeota > Sumerlaeia > SLMS01 > JAHLLQ01 > CAYTRP01. The sequence continues at coordinate 1,371 of CAZVAQ010000211.1, read as the reverse complement.
CTTGGTCATCGGATAAAACTCCACACCCTGGGAGGGAAGCGGGATCCAGCCGTTATCAATGATGAACCCGCAGTCCTTAAGTGCCTGCTTGACTGGCTCAAGTTTCTCCTTGAGAATGACGAGATCGATATCCTCAGTAGCGTGTGAATGCCCCTGAATTGCAACCGCAAGACCACCGCACAGGGCGTACTGAGCCTGTCGGTCATCCCGGGCCCGGAAGATCGCTGGTGGTTCTTCGAGAATGTTTAGATACTTCTCCACTGCCTAAACCTCCAAAGAATCTCCGGGCTATGCTGCCACCCCCGCCTCGCGAGGAACCTTGTCCAGCAGGTCCTTCACGACCATGTCCGTGGTGATCCCTTCCGCTTCACCTTCGAAGTTCAGGATCAACCGGTGCCGGAGCGTCGCCAGCGCCACGCTCGCAATGTCCGCGAAGGCGACGTTGTACCGCTCGGCCCTCAACGCCTTGATCTTCGCGGCGAGGATCAATCCCTGCGCCCCGCGCGGCGAACTGCCGTACCGCACATACCGCTTCACCAGGTCCGTCGCGAACTCGCTCTCCGGATGAGTAGCCAGCACCAGGCGAATCGCGTAGTCCTGCACGTGCGGCGCGATCACGATGCCGCGGACAAAGCTCATCCACTCCAGCAACCGCGCCTGCGTCATCACCTTCTCCACGCGCGGCATCTCGTTGGTGGTCGTCCGCGCGATGATCTCGTTCAGTTCCTTGCGGCCGGGGAAGCGCACGAGCAGCTTGAAGAGGAACCGGTCGAGCTGCGCTTCCGGCAGAGGATACGTCCCCTCCATTTCCAACGGGTTCTGCGTCGCCAGCACGAAGAACGGCTTGGCAAGATCGTGCGTCACGCCCGCTGCCGTGATTCGTTTCTCCTGCATGGCCTCCAGCATGGCCGACTGCGTCTTTGGCGTCGCGCGGTTGATTTCGTCCGCCAGGACCAGGTTGGAGAACAGCGGCCCCTGCACGAAGATGAAGTCCCGCCGTCCCGTGTGCGGGTCTTCCTGCACGATGTTCGTGCCGATGATGTCCGTGGGCATCAGGTCCGGCGTGAACTGGATGCGCGAGAAGGGAAGGTCGAGCACCTCGCCCAGCGTCCGCACCAGCATCGTCTTGCCCAGACCCGGCACGCCCTCCAGCAGCACATTGCCACCCGCAAACAGGGCGATCAGCACGCCCTCGACGATCTCCTCCGCCCCGACGATCACCTTGGCGACCTCGGAGTTGACCTTCTCGAACTCCGCCCGGAACTCGCTTGCCTGTTGTTGGATGTCACTCATCGTCTGCCATTCCTTCCTTCAGATGAACTGCCAAGCTGATTCTTCATCCTTCCGCCTTCATCCTTCCGCCTTCATCCT
>CAZVAQ010000210.1:0-5045 GCA_964625145.1 uncultured Candidatus Sumerlaeota bacterium | reverse complement strand
GTCGGCATAGGCGTCGTCGCCGCCCAGGGGGGTGGGGAGGGGCAGGGGGGCGTAGGAGCGCCAGACATAGCCGGCAGCAGTGCCAGCAATCAGGAGAACGATGGCGATGACGAGCTTGCCGAAGGGGTTGGGGGTGGAGCGGGTGCTGCGGGTGCGGCGGCGGGCCATCGGGGGACCTCGGGAAGTGTCTTGAGGGAATGGGTCGGGGGGTGAGCCTTAGAATGTCAATCGGGGAGCGTCGGCCTGTCGTCCGTAGCCTCAGCGAAGGACGGGCTCTGCACCGGCGTCCCTTCTTTCGCGCCGGTACGAAGCCCGGCGCCCCCAGATGGCGCTCCCCGCTACCCCATCAGGTTCCCAAATCGCGTGTAGTCGGGGAAGAAGAGCATTTCGGCGGTGCCGGTGGGGCCGTTGCGGTTTTTGGCGACGATGATCTTGGAGGGGATTGGAGCCCGGCGGTCGACGGGGACGCCGTCCTTCTCGCCGGTGATCTCGAGGCGTTCGCGGTGGATGAACATGACGATGTCGGCGTCCTGCTCGATGGAGCCTGATTCGCGCAGGTCGCTGAGCATGGGGACGGCGGGTTCCTTCTTGGTGCCGCGCTGCTCGATGTTGCGGGAGAGCTGGCTGAGGGCGAGGACGGGGACGCGCAGTTCCTTGGCGAGGATCTTGAGACCGCGGGAGATTTCGGCGACTTCCTGCTGGCGGTTGGATTCGCGCCGGCCGGCGGGGGCGGACATGAGTTGGAGGTAGTCGACGACGATGAGGCCGAGGTCGGGGCGTTGGGCCTTGAGGCGCCGCGCGCGGGAACGGAGCTGCACGAGGGTGAGGCCCGCCGTGTCGTCGATCAGGATCGGCAGGCTGGTCATGCGGGCGGCGGTTTCCTTGAGGGTTTGAAACTGGCTTTCGCTAAAGTAGCCTTCCTTGATACTGTGGGCGGACAGGCGCGCCTCGCTGCAGAGCAGCCGCATGTTGAGTTGCTCGGCGCCCATTTCCATGGAGAAGACGGCGACGGGGATGTTTTCCATGGCGACGTTGCGCACGAGGTTGAGGGCGAAGGCTGTCTTTCCGATGGAGGGACGCGCGGCGAGAATGACCAGCGCCGTGGAGTCGAAACCGCCGATGAGCTTGTCGAGGTCGAGGAATCCGCTCCGCAGCCCGTGGACCGCGCCGTGGCGGCCATAGAGGGAGGTGATCTCCTCGAGGGTGATGGCCATCAACTCCTCAAGGTCTGCGAAGGTGCCGGTGTTTGCCTGGTGGGAGACGTCGAAGATGAGCTTCTCGGCCATCTCGACGATGTCCGGGGCGCTCTGGCGCTCTTCGCTGGCTTCGCGGCGAATGGCGTCGGTGGCGCTCATCAACCGGCGCAGGAGGGATTTCTCGCGGACGATGCGTGCGTGCTCGGGGGCGGAGCTGGTGGCGACGACGAAGTGTTCGAGGTTCGCGAGATAGAGATAGCCGCCGGTGGCATCCAGCTCGTTGTGGCGGCGCAGGAGGTCGCTGATGCTGGTGAGGTCGACGGGTTTGCGCTCGTCGTAGAGCTCGATAATGCGGCGGTAGATGACTTGGTGCGAGGGTTGGTAGAAGTCCTCGGCGGCGACCAGCTCCATGATGTCGGGGATGATACCGCTGTCCAGCAGCATGGAGCCCAGGACGGAGCGCTCGGCATCGATGTTCTGAGGGAGGCGAAGGGGGGCGCCGTTGTCGGCAGGGGCGGAGCGGGGGGTCTGGGCGGGGACGTCGGCCATCGGGTGCCTGTGGGTGACGGGTTTGGAGCCGGAGGGTGGGCAGGCCGGCGTCGGAGGTCAAGCTGGCGGTGGCAGGGGCGGGATCAAAAGGGCTGTATTTTCAGGATTTCACAGTGATTCACAGACTTATCCCCAGAGTTATCCACAGGGTGTGGATAAGTGACTTGAGAAGGGAGAAGTGAGAGTTCGGAAGTCAAAAAGGGGGGGATCAGGCTTCTGATCGGGGAGATGTCAGGGGGCGGAAACCCGAATCCAGCTCGCGAACCCATTCGACCAACTGCTCATCCGAAAACATGAAAGGTTCCTCAGGACCGCCGTGGCGGAGGTCGAAGCCTTCGATCTGGCTAATGGCGTGAACCAAGTCTCCAGTCCGGGACTCTGGTCTCAGAAATGCACGTTCCTCATAGATGGCCTGAAGTAGCCCCCTCCCCCATTCGGACAGTTCCTCGCGGGTGATTGCTCCAGTGAGATATGCATTAACCTGGCGCAAGATCCCTTCAATATTGATCGTAGGGACCAAAAGCAAGTCGTCAGGCCCTAGGGTCTCCAGTGCGAATGTTCGCCCCTGCTCATCGCTGAAATCCACTTCGTATGCTTCACCGTCGCGATAGATTTCTACGACAGTGCCTTGCAGGCCCTTGAAGAGTCGCCGATCAGGATGATCGCGTTTGATGGCAATAATGTCGAAGAGTTTGTAGTCCTGCTTGCCCATGGGGGTCCTCAGCGAATCCTCGTATCACCCGGTTCAAGTGCTCAGGACAGCGCTGGAGGGCGCATAGGACAATACCAACATGTCTTCCGGCTTGATGGGGGCGAAGGCGTAGGATCTGCCCTGCAGATCCGCAAACTCAACTTCAAATGCGCCCTTGATGAGGCGGTCGACAACTGTGCCAACCTGCCCTCTTCGTAGACCACGCTCCGGAATGTCACGAGTGAGAGCGACAATGTCGAGGAGTTTGATTTCCTGGGTCATGGGCTGCCTCCTTCATCATCCACAAAACATGAGACCAGCCTTGGGGTGCTGGAACCCGTATCTATGATCCAAGCACTGATGATGGTGGCCTGTCCAGCAGGAGTTTCGAGCTGGAAGCGGATTCGAAAGCGGCGCCCGTACTCATCGGAGCCACTCTCGATGGCTTCCCCGTCGGCTGCAGCCCGCAGGAGAGCCTCCCTCAATACCCCCGCGTTCTCCCGGGTGATTCCGAGCGCCGCTCTGAAAACCCGGGCCTTGTTCCCCCCCTCTCCATGATTCGGATTTAGTGAGTAATCGATCAGCTTCTCCCAAGGAACAATGGCTCGGTCTCCTCCCGGCAGTTTCATGGACACCCACCATGGCAAGAAGCTGCAAACAACCTGTCAAAGGGCCGGGGTGTTGGCAAGCCAACATATTGACCCTCACCACACTACCCACGCGTCCCTCTCCCCTACTGCGGGGATTTCAAGCGCGCCGACTGATGGACTTGATCCTCGCGAGGTCCCCAGCATGTCTGTCGCTGGAGCGTGCAGTGGATCGGCGGCGTTGAGGGCGGCGCTGCCGGGTCCGGGGATGCCATAGGTGGTGACGAGGTGGTGCCAGGCTTCGGCGATGGTTGACGAGCCGTCGGCGAAGAGGTCATTGCCACCTTCCGACGCGGGATTCCAACGCGGCAGGACAATGCCGGAGGGTGATGGCAGTTGCGGATCGGCGAGGATGCGCGCGGCGTCGTTGGTGACATTGATGATGCTGGACGCGTAGTGCGGGATGGCGTTGCCATTGTTCCACACAAGGTTGTTGTGGAGGGTCCAGTTGGTGACCTCGCCATTGGGGCCGAGGGCGAAGCGCGTCATGGTGCCGGTGGGGTCGCTCCAGATGTTGTTGGCGAACAGGATGTTGTCGCACGGTTGATTGTCGCCCTCCGTGTTGCAGCGCAGGGCGTATTCCGCCGAGGGGAGATCGCCGACGACGGTGTTGTGGCGGACGGTGATGTCGCGACTGCCCTTCACGCCGAACGGCGAACGCATCTGGACGGCGCTGTTGCCCAGTAGCAGGTTGTTTTCGATGAGCACGTCGGCGGCTTCGTAGTAGGGATGTCCGTCCTCGCCACACAGGACGAAGTTGGAGCCGGGGCCGCCCTGCCAGTTGAGGAAGACATTGCGCGCGACGATGACGTGGCGCGCGGTGACGATGCCGTCGTCGTCGCCGTTGCTGTCCTTGACGACGATGTAGCTGGAGGCATTGCCGGTGATGGAGCGGCCGCTGCCGGGGAAGTCGCTCATGAAGATGTTTTCCTCCACGGTGACATGTTCGACGCTGTTGATGTCGATGTGCTCGTCGCTGTCGCCATGGTTGTAGAACAGGTTGCCGCGGACCTCGACGTGGCGGGCGCCGTTGTTGATCTTCAGGATGTCGTTGTTGTAGCTGTCGTGGAGGACATTGTTGACGATGCGGACGCGTTCGGTGCCGGGGTTGGCGACCTGCACGACGAGCGCGCTGGCGCCGGGGCCGGAGTGCGCGATGTCAAAGCCCTCCAGCGTGATGCCCCGGCACCCGTAGCAGGTGACGACGGTTTGCGAGTGGCGAAGCCGGGCCTGGTAGGGGACCTCGGAGATGACGCGGACCTCCGGGTCGAACTCGCCTTCGAGACGCTGTCGGCCATTGTACAGGCCCGGCCGGACGATCACGGTGTCGCCCGGCGAGGCAGCGTTCAGGGCGCGCTGGATGGAGGCAAAAGGCGCGCCGATGGTGCCGTTGCCGGTGGAATCATTGCCCGTGGTGGCGACGTAAATTTCGGCGGAGGGAAGCAATGCGGACGAGGAAAGCAGGATGAAAAGGAAGGGTGTGCGCACGGTCGGGGGATCTCCCAGGGTGCGGTTTCAAATGCATGGGGGATCGAACGGGGTTGGGTGTCAACAAGGGGCTTTCAGCCAATGGCTTGGGCGCTCCTTGACACACTGCCGCCATCAAGCCACTTTGCGAATCGTGATTGGTGGACAAGGTGCGCATCTATACCTGTGGATTGCATCTTGAACGATTGGACAGGCCGACCCGGAGGTCGTGATGATCGAGAGACTGCTGCTCCTGTTCCTGGCGGGTGGCGCTGGAACGTTGGCGCGTTATGGATTGCAGGGCTTCGTGCAGCGCTACGCGGGCATGTCGTTTCCATGGGCTACGATGGCTGTGAATGTCAGCGGATCATTTCTGTTTGGCCTTCTCTGGAACGTGGCCTCGGAGCGCAATCTGCTAAGCATGGAAGCGCGCATCATCGTCCTGACCGGTTTTCTCGGTGCCTACACGACGTTTTCGACGTTCATGTTCGACAC
>CAZVAQ010000209.1:0-5060 GCA_964625145.1 uncultured Candidatus Sumerlaeota bacterium | reverse complement strand
GCCTCGCGGCTATCGCACCTCGATAAAGACAAATAAAAAGCGAAGTCTCGCTAGTGATGATCGTAAATTTCGACCGGCGGCTGCCACGGAAATGATGACTTCCCCCACCACCCAAACCTCGAAAAACGTCAAAACATGTGAAATCCCCGTTGCCGCTATTCGGCAGCCTTCGCGAGTTCTCACCCAGTTTATCCCGGCGTGAAAGGGCCACTCCCATGGCAGTCCCATCCTTGGTGCCCGTCTACCGCTTCCCTCGCGATGAACAAGAGGTCTGGCGCCGTATTGCCCATGCGCCCGCAGACGACACGCGCATCCGCGAGGTTGTCGCCCGCATCATCGAGGAAGTCCACGCCCGCGGCGATGCCGCCCTGATCGATGCGGCCGCGCGGTTCGATGGCTTGACGCTCCACAAGGAAGACCTGCGCGTGGACCCGGCGATGCTGGAGGAGAGTTGGAAGCAACTCCCCTCGGACCTGCGCAATGCCATGAAGCTGGCCAAGTCCCGCATCGAGGCGTTCCACAAACGGCAGAAGGTGGAATCGTGGCAGATGGAGGACAAGGAAGGCTTCCTGCTGGCGCAGCGTTGGATGCCCATGAGCAGCGCCGGCCTGTATATCCCCGGTGGCCGCGCGGCCTATCCCAGCTCGGTACTGATGAACGCCATCCCGGCCCAGGTGGCCGGTGTCGAGCGGATCATGGCCATCACGCCGCCACAGGCGGATTGGAGCCGCAATCGTGCGATCCTCGGTGCGTTGCACCTTTGCGGGATCAAGGAAGTCTATCTCTCCGGCGGTGCCCAAGCTATCGCGGCGTTGGCGTGGGGGACGGAGACCATTCCGCGGGTGGACAAGGTCGTCGGTCCCGGGAATGCCTATGTCGCCGAGGCCAAGCGGCAGCTCTACGGGCGCATCAGCATCGATTCGCTGGCGGGCCCCACCGATGTCATGATCATCGCGGGACACGGCGCCCGGGTGGCTTGGATTGCCGCGGACATGATCGCCCAGGCCGAGCACGACCCGGAGGCGCAATCCATCGCGGTCCTGATTGGCCGCAAGGATGGCAAGGCGGTGGCAGCCGAGTTGGAGAGCCAGATAGGCGGATCGCGGCGCCGCACGATCCTGGAGCAATCCCTGTCCCGCTGGGGCGCCATCATCGAAGTCCCCGACGAGGCCGCCGCCATTGCCATCGCCAATGCGAAGGCGCCGGAGCATCTGGAGATCCTGGCCAAGGCCCACGAAGCGCGCCCCATCGCCGACCAGATCCGCCATGCAGGTTCCATCTTCATCGGGCCGTATGCAGTGGAGGCCATCGGCGATTACATGGCAGGGCCCAACCATGTGCTGCCAACGGGCGGGACGGCGCGGTCGTTCTCCGCGCTCTCGGTTCAGGACTTTGTCCGGATGACGCAGATCATCGAATGCACGAAGCGGTCGATCGAGGAGGTCGGCGAGCAGGCCGCATTGTTCGCGGACAGCGAGGATCTGCCGGGGCACGCCGCGTCGATCCGCATCCGGCTGGGGAAGGCGCCGGCGACGTCGCTCCCCGAGCCTCCGCCTCCCCCGCCGCCCCCGAAACCCATCCCGGCCCACGCCGTCGTGTCCAAGATCACCGCCAAGGAACCGCCGCCCAAGCCCGCCAAGCCAACCACCAAGAAGAAGGCCGAAGCAAAGAAGGCGAAGCCTGCGCCCAAGAAAGCGGCACCGAAGAAAGCCGCGGCGAAGAAGGCCGCGCCCAAGAAACCGGCTGCCAAGAAGTTGGCGGCAAAGAAGGTTGCGGGGAAGAAGGGGACGACGAAGAAGGCTGCGGCCAAGGTTGCCAGGAAGCGGCGTTGATCGGCGCGGCGTGAAGAGTGCGTGAGCATCCTTGCTCGCGCTTCATCCTGCAAGAACGGAAAGAGCCCGGGCAAGAATGCCCGGGCTCCGTTCGTTGTGGCTCTTGGGTGACGAGGACGGAATTACATCGCCGCCTCGGTGACCTCTGCCAGGGCGCGCGCGTTGCCGGAGAATTCGGCGAGCGGCATTTCCTTCAGGTACACGAAGCCGCGGGTGGCGCGCAGGCGCGGGTTCTCGTGGTCCAGGAACCACTCGTGCCCAAGGCAGGTGCGCAGGATCTGGAACTGGTCCACCATCATGTGCTGCGCCTGGTAGCAGAAGGGGCCGTCGTACTCGAAGCTGGGGAACGAGGCGTTCTTCTGCGAGCCGAAACAGTTCATGAAGCTGTTCTCCATGATGGCCAGCGTGTTCAGCGTCGCGGGGATGTAGATGTTGGCGTCGGCCGGGTGGAAGCGGTGCCACACGTTGCGGTAGCCCCACACGGTCGGCGCCTTGCCGGTCTTCTTCTGGTACTGGATCAGCGCCTCGTGAAGGACCTGCAGCACCTTGTAGTGCGTGTCCGGGCCGGTGCCTTCGGGATCAAAGGCCAATGACACGACAGTGGGCTCCAGCTTCTCCAACAGCGCCAGCACCGGCTTCACGTCGCGGTCCAGCGTGGGGGCCTTGGTGAAGATGTCGCCGGTGTAGAAGCCGAGCCGGCCGTGGAAGACCGTGTCGGGACCGTTGCCGACGTAGCCCCAGATCAGTTCCTCCTCGAACTCGCGCTGCATCCCCTTCAGCGTCTGGATGATCGCGATGTCCTTCTTCCCTGCATAGACGGTGCTGAGGTAATTGAGGTGCTCGTTGACGCGCTCGCGGATGTGCTTGAGGTCCTCGTCCTCGTGCACCTGCGTGAGGTTGAAGACCATGCGGCGGGCCTGGGCGCGGCGGCCGATGCGCTCGTCGCGCGCGGCGATGCCGTCGAGGAACGTGTACACTTCCTCCGCGCGGGCCTTGATGTTCTCGGGAAGGAAGACGCCGTTGGCCGCGTCGCGGGCAAATTCACCCGCGTCGATGTACTCCTTCACGTCCTCCAGGATCTCCGCCAGGAAGCTGCTCGTCACGGCGGTGAAACCGCTGGTCAGGACCGTGAAGTAATTCTTGTTCGACGGGTTGCGCACCAGGTGCATCACGTATGGCATGTAGGCCAGCATGATGTCGTCGTGGTGCGGACCGGTGTGAAGGATGGTCTCGTCCCGGCGGTCGTCGAGGCCGCGCGTGATGCGGCCGATCATGCGATCACGCGACCACTTGCCGACTTCGCTGAGGGACCGCTCTGCCTTGCGCAGCGCTGCCGACAGGACGCGGTCGTCCTTGGCGTCGCGGTCCTCGAGTTGGTCGAGGCGCTTGTCGAGTGCCAGCGCGCGGTCGATCACGGCCTTCTCCAGCCGCGCGTCGTCGATCTTCTCCGCCTTCAGGATGTCATCGAGCTGGCGCTCCACCAACTTGATCGTCGCGCCATGTGTCAGGTAGAAGCGCGCTTCCTTCAGGCCCTGCAACGCCGTCGCCGGATAGCGCACGTGCTTGTCCTCCTGCACGGCGTCGGCAACAACGCGGCTCTTTGCCTCGCCCGCGGCGAAGACGATGATCACGCCGTTCGGATTGTAGGTGATGGTGCCCAGGCCGATGGTGATGACGGGGCGATTGCGCGAGATCTCAATGCCACCAAGATCACCCGCTGCGGCGGCCTCCGTCTCGTAGTTCGTCAGCGTCAGGCGCGTTTGCGAGAAGCGGTCGGCGCCGCGCGGGTTGAAGCCGATGTGGCCGTCGGGCCCGATGCCGCCGAGGAAGAACCCAAGGCCGCCCATCTCGCGGATCTTCGCTTCATACTCGCTGCAGAATTGGTCGACGGCCAGGAGCACGTCGTACTGCAACTTCTCCTGGTCGGTCCAGGCCACGCGGCTGCGCAGGCCCAGGTCGACCTTGCCACCGGGCCAGACGGATTCCAGCGTGTGCCCCTTCGGAATACCGATGCGGGAGGGATCGATGAGCATCGCGCGCTTGGGATCCATCCCGAAGCCGCGCAGGTAATGCTTGTTCACGTAGTAGTGGAAGCTGTTCTGCTGCTGCGGATCGATGGGGTAGAACTCGTCGATCTGCACGAAGTGCAGGCCCTTGAAGGACGGCGGCGCGGAGGCGGTGATGCCCACCTCGTGCAATTGCTTCTGGATGTCCTTCTTGCTCCACCCTTCGAGGAAGTACTTCGACCACTTGATGAAGTACTCCGGCGTCTTGCCGGTGGGGAGGCTCACGACGCCTTCCGGATTTGCCAGCACCCACTCGATGAAACGCAGTGCCGTCAAACGCCCCAGCGCCGGAAAGTTCGAAACCTCGATGATCGGCAGCTTCTCGGTGGGCGGATAGGTCAATTGGCGACCGGAGCGCTCGAAGTACCACTGCTCGACGGTGGAGGGGAGCTGTGCGGAGGCGGCCTTTGCCGGCTTGGCAGGTGCCGCGGCGGCGGGTTTCTTGTTCGATTTGGAGGTGGAAGATCCGGCTGGCGTCATGGAGGGAGGGCCCTTTTTGTAAAAAAAGTGGAAAAGTGTCCGTCAAAAACGCCCGAAACGGCTATCTTACTCGCATCTCGGAAGTAAACCCCATTTTTCACTACCTCCCCCAAAACCCACCTCCCAACCGGCACTTACAGCTTTGTCGGATTTGGCGCGTCCCCGTAGACTTCCTTGGGGTCAAACACCTTGGGCACGCCGGTGAACTCCAGCTTTCCTTCGGTGTCGCCGATGGGCACCCGGCGATAGAAGCACGAACGGTATCCCACGTGGCAGCTCGCGCCGCCGACCACATGCACGCGCATCCACACGCAGTCCTGGTCGTCATCGAGCAGCAGTTCCACGACCTTCTGCACCAAGCCGCTGGTGGCACCCTTGTGCCACAGGACCTGACGGCTGCGGCTCCAGTAGACGGCCTCGCCGATCTCGATGGTCTTGGCCAACGCCTCGCGATTCATGTAGGCATGCATGAGCAGTTCGCCCGACTCATAATCGGTCGTGACGACCGGGATGAGGCCGTTCTCGTCGAACTTGGGGGCCAGGACGGTCCCTTCCTCGACTTCTTCAACGCTGGTGCGGGGGTGAAAGACTACCGGCATGATCAATGAAATCCGTCGCCTTGAGGATGTCCCAACGGACGGGGCTGCCCCCGGCCCGAAAGGCCACAAAGCGTCATTCCCAC
>CAZVAQ010000208.1:0-5144 GCA_964625145.1 uncultured Candidatus Sumerlaeota bacterium | reverse complement strand
AGCCATGGCGTCAATGTGGACTGGGTCCTTCAAATTGAGGGCGGGCTTGATGTGCAGCACGCCCACGCTGGCGTGGCCGTACATGACGTGGTCGAGGTTGAAGCTCTTGATGACGTCGAGCACCTTCATGGTGTAGCCGGCCAGATGCTCGGGAGGAACGCACGCGTCCTCGATCCAGGAGACGGGCTTGATGTCGCCGGGGACGCTGAGAGCCACGCCAAGGCCGCGGCGACGCAGCTCCATGAGCTCCCACTGCTCGCGCGGGTCGAACATGCGGGGAGAGGCATAACCGCGTCCGTCGGCCTTGAGGCGTTGCTCGAGGGCATCGCAGGCGGGGGCGAGTCCCTCCGGCGAGTCGGCGGTCAGCTCGGTGATAAGCACAACGCCGGGGTCGCCCTGGATCTGGCGCGTGAACTCGCGGGTGCTGGCATTCTCGCGCGAGAGGCGGATCATCTGCTGGTCGAGAAGTTCGATGGCGAGGGGATCCGATTCGAGGATGGAGGGAACGGCGCGAAGGCCTTCCTCCAGATCGGCGAAATGCAACGCCATGACGACGACGTGCTTGGGCGTTTCGGTGAGGGCGACCTTGAGGTCGAGAACGACGGCGAGCGTGCCTTCGGAGCCGCAAAGGAGCTTGGTGAGGTTCCACGGCTTGCCGGGGGGAAACTCGTCCAGCGAGTAGCCTCCGACGCGACGCAGTACTTTCGGGAAGCGCTGCTCGACGAGCTGGCGATTTTCCTCGATGAGTGGGAGGAACTTCTCCCACAGGCGTCCTTCGGGGGTCTCCTTGCGGATCAGCTCGTCGATTTCATCGCGGGTGCGCGGCGCGAGGTCGACGATGTCGCCGGACCAGAGCATGGCGCGGGCTTCGAGGACGTGCTCCATGGTGCGGCCAAAGCGCACGCTGTGGGCGCCGCTGCTATTGTTGGCGAACATGCCGCCGACGTTGGCGCGGTTGCTGGTGGCGGTCTCGGGGGCGAAGTGCAGGCCGGTGGAGGCGATCTGGGCGTTGAGCTCGTCGCGGACGATGCCGGGCTGGACGCGAGCCCAACGCTCCTTCTCGTTCACGGCGAGGATGCGGTTCATGAACTTGGAGAAATCGAGGACGATGGCGTGGTTGGCTGTCTGGCCGGCCAGGCTGGTGCCGCCACCACGGGGAAGGACGGGGACATGGTACTTGCGGGCGAGCCAGAGGGCCTTGCGCACGTCGTCGTCGTGGCGCGGCGTGATGACGGCCAGGGGTTCGAACTGCCAGACGCTGGCGTCGGTGGCGTAGAGGCCACGGGAGACGGCGTCGGTGAGGGCGTCGCTGCGGAAGTGGAGCTTCAGATCGGCGTGGAGTTCGTCAATCTGGACGGCGGACAAGGGCATGAAGCGCGCTTCCTCCGGGGGGTGTCCTTCGGGTTCAGGACGCCCGATTTGGAGCGAGGGAGCAAGCCGTTTGGGGGGACTACGGCAGGACGGGGTCGAGGGGCAGGCCCGCGCAGTAACGGGCGATGCGCAGACAGGCTTCCGCGTCGGATGCGGCGTCGTGGTGATTGAGCTGAATCCCCAGATGCCGGGCGACGGTGGGAAGCTGATGATCGCGCAGGTGTGGGAAGCTGCTTCGCGCGAGGGCCACGGTGCACTTGAAGGTAAAACGCTTCGGCACGAGGAGCTTGTAGTGCTGCACGAGGGCGTTGAGGACGCCCCGGTCGAAACTGGCGTTATGGGCGCACAGCTTCTGGCCGACGATCAGCGGCGAGACTTCCTCCCACAGCTCCGCAAAGGTGGGGGCGGAGAGGACCATGTGCGGCGTGATGTGGTGGATGTCGATGAATCGCGGTTCGAACTGCATGCGCGGCGGGCGGATCAGGTGGGACCGCGTGACGATCGCGCCATCCTGCACCCAAGCAAAGCCGACTGCGCAGGCGCTGGCAGGATCGTAGTTGGCGGTTTCGAAATCGATGGCGATCATGTTCGGCTGCTGGATCGTGAATGCCGTCATTGCGGCAATATCCGTCCCGGGCTCAATGGGAGTTCGCCACTTGGCGAATCATGCCAGCCAGCCTCCTGACCATTGGCTCCACTCGGGGCAATGCGGCCGCCGCGTTCAGGCGGAAGCAATGGCCGAATTTGTTGGAGGCCGAGAAGGCGCAGCCGGGTGCAATGGAGAAGCCGCATAGTGCGGCCTGCTCATAGACCTTGTAGGAGTCATGGCCCTTTGGCAGTTCAACCCAGATGACGAAGCCGCCGGAGGGGCGGGTGACGCGGGTGCCTTGCGGAAAGGCGTCGAGCACGAGAGCGCGAAGCCAATCGGTGCGTTGGCGGTATTCGCGGGCGATGCGGCGGAGGTGGTGGTCGTAGCCGCCTTCGGCAAGGAACTCGGCCAGGACCATCTGTGGCAAGGTCGCGCAGGAGATGTTGGTGGCCATCTTGCGCGATTGGATTTCGTCGAGAAGCTTGCCGGGAACGCACCAGCCAACGCGCAGGCCCGGCGCGAGGGTCTTTGAGAAGGAACCGCAGAGGATGACATTGCCGTCGCGGTCGTAGGCCTTTGCGACTTCGGGGACGCGATTCTCGAACGTGATGTCGCCGTAGAGGTTGTCCTCCACGAGTGCAACTCCGCGCGCGGCGCACATTTCGACGAGGCGTTGCTTGCGCATCTCGGACATGCGGCTGCCGACGGGATTGTTGTAGTTGAGGATCCCGATGACCGCGCGGATGGGATGAGTGCTGAGGGCGACTTCGAGCGCGTCGAGGCACATGCCGTCGAGGGGTGACGTGGGGATCTCGATGGTGCGGACACCGATGGTTTCCAGGCTGGCAAGAAACCCATAGTACATGGGCGATTCGACGGCGACGAGATCGCCGGGCTTCGTGAGGGACTGAAGCGTCAGCATGAGCGCTTCGTTGCAACCGTTGGTGACGATGATCTCGTCGGGGGTGACGGCGCAGCCGACAGTGATGAGGCGCCGTGCTATTTCGGCGCGCAGCTCGCGCAGGCCGACGGGGTCTTCGTAGCGCATGGCGCGGGCGGGATTGCGGCGTGCGATGGCGGACATTCGACGGCGAAGATTTTCAAGGGGGAGCAGATCGGGATCGGGAACAGCCGGACCGAGAGGAATCAGGTTGGGATCGCGGGCGTCGCGCAGGATGCGCCGCATGACATTGTTGAGCGTGACCGGTTGCGGATCGGAGGGCGGCTCCCGGCGGGGGGCGACCACCGATGGCCCGCGGGCGATGACGTAATAGCCGGACTGGGGGCGGGCTTCGATAAGGCCGGAGTTCTCGAGCTGCCGGTAGGCCGCCATGACGGTGGTGATGCTGATCTTCCACTCGCGGCTGAGGTGGCGGACAGAGGGGAGGCGGTCGCCGGCGCCAAAAGTGCCTTGGCGGATCAGGCTGCCGACCCGGCTGGCGACCTGGTCATAGAGGGGGACGTCGTTCATGTCGTTGGGGGAAAGGGCGGGTAGGCTCATGGTGGGAAATCTGGTACTGGTGAACCGGGAGACTTTCAAGGGAAGAACAGCTACCACGAGAAGTACAGTTGGACAGGTGATAGACCAGTACAGTTGATGGTCGGGGAAACTGTTATGGCCACAATTGTCGCCTTCTGAATCTTGTCAAATCGGAGAGGCTATGGGAGAGTCTTGGCGTTGGTTCACGAAAGAAAGGTATACGGTGATGGCCACATCAATCTCTACAGAACTGAATACATTAGCTTTACAAAGAGATCATGTCTCGCAGAACGTCAAGTCCCCCCGTCGCGTGGTCGCCCTGCCCGGGCGATCAGTGCTCCGGATCGAGCCGAAGGAAGGGCTGCGCCGGTTGAGTTGCACTTTTGGCTCCGTTTGGGTGACAGTTGAGGGGAGCATCACAGATACGATCTTGGGCGCCGGGGAGTCGTTCGACCTCCCCCGGAAGGGTTTGGTGGTGGTGGAGGCCTTGTCGAACAGCGCGGTGCAGATTGTGTGACTTGAGTTGGGGGAAGGAGAGAGAGACTGTCTAGCCGCGAAAAGGCACAAGAGGCACAAGAAGGGTTGGTGGTTGGATGCTTGTGCTTCTTCCACCAGCAAGTCGCCACTCCAAGGCGCAATCCTGGGGTGCGGCTACTGGAGTATAGATCGGGCGGATGGATTCTCGAAAATGGCGGCTGTAGTTTGTGCTACTCTTCCAGCGGATAGACGTGTCCGTTGTTCCCGTTGAACAAGTGGGCCGCTGAACGCCAGGTGTGATAGCCGAGGCGGTCCACCCAGCGGATGGCGTCGAGTTCCTTCAGCGCGACATCAGGGGTGATGCGGGCGGCAGCGGTTTCGGCGAGGACTTCCTCGCGCCGGGCGCGGCGTGTGGCGGCGAGGGATTTCGAGAGTTCGCCCAGTTTCTCTGCCGATTCCGGTTCAGGTGTGGTCGTTCCGCCATCGAAGACGAGATCCAGCACGGTCGCCAGTTCCTTCGCGTCTTCCGCCAAGCTGGGGAGCACACGGATGACATCGCGATGATGCGTTTCGCGCAAGGTGTCGGCGAGGCTGCGCTGATGGTCGAGGGAATGGGCGACGCCGAGGCGGCGCTTTTGGATGCCTTCGCTCTTGTAGGGCATGCTGATACCGGCGAGGAATTCAGACGTGCGCGAGAGCGCCTCGTCGATGGAGTCGATGATGGGCTGGAAATCGCGGAGCGGCTCGTCGCGCAGGAGGGCCTTGCCGAGGCGTGCTTGCTCGGTGAGCACGGAAACGAGCGTGACGTGGGCGGCCTCGACGGCGGATTCGGGGTCACTGCCGACGGTGGCGTCGAGGTGACGTGTAAGGACGGGGCCGCGGTCGGGCACCATGCGCGTCAACAGGGTGGCAATCCCGCCGAGCACGGGGATGACGATGATGGCGCCAAGGATCCTGAAGATCGTGTGGAAAGCGGCGAGGGCGATCTCCTGGTTCCCCTTTGCCCATGTCGCGGAGAGGTGGTTCACATACTCGACGGAAAAGGGAAGGATGGCGAAGGCAATCGCCGCGTTGATGACATTGAAGAGAATGTGCCAGAGGGCGGTGCGCTTTGCCGGAACACTGGCGCCAAAGGCGGCGACGGCGGCGGTGACGGAGGAGCCGACGTTCTGGCCAATGACGAGCGCGGCCGCCTGATCGAAGGAGATCGTGCCGATGTGCAGCGCC
>CAZVAQ010000207.1:0-5161 GCA_964625145.1 uncultured Candidatus Sumerlaeota bacterium | reverse complement strand
ACTTTATCCTTCCGGCTTCGCCCGTTGGGCTACGCCGTGACAAGTCATCCTTTATCCTTCATCCTTTATCCTTAATCCTTTATCCTTCCCCTCCCTCACTCCATCACAACCGTTGCGAACAGGGCGTATTCGCTCTCGTAGTTGTATCGGCTGCTGTTGCCGAAGAGTGGCCCTGCGTAGGGAATGTCGCCGAGGATGGGCGGACCGGAGCGCGTTTCGCGCGTGATTGTCGTGGCGCTGCGTGCCAATTGCACGGTGCCGCCGTCGCGAACGCGTGCGCGCGTGTTCACGGCTCCCAGGTCCGACCAATCACCGCTGCGTGTGTCGATCATCAACTCGACCGCGTCGGTTCCCATGCGACGTGCGCGCAGCGCGCCGGACTGGCCTTGTTGCCGTGTGTCAAATCGGAAGGACGATGTGCTGCGTCCATCAAGCGGCACGCGGAGGAACGTGGTGCTCTCGACGCGGACTTCGCCGCTTTGTTCCAGTGCACGCAGCCGTGCCTGCCAACGGTCGCCGCTGCTGCCAATGCGCACGTCGGCGCCGCCGTCGCGATCGGTGCCGGCGCGGACGCGCGGGTTGTCGGGTGTGCGGCCTTCGCTGTCATAGGCGATGGCGGAGGAGAGCGTGCGCAGCGCCTCGCTGCTGCCGCGGATGAGTTGCAGGGTCACGCCGGCGGTGTGGAAATCCTGCGCGTCCCAATTCGGCGGCAGGCGCATGTTCACCGGATCGCGGTAGTCGAATGTCGGTTGCTGCAGCGAACCGGTGATGCCGCCGGCGGGCATTTCAAATTCCAGCGCGCCGATGCGTCGCGGTGGAACTTCGCGTCGCGCAGCCAGGGCGGCGCCTTCGCGAGTCTGGCCACGCAATCGCTCGAGCAGGTATGCCCGCGCAAAGGCAACGGCCGCTTCATCGGGGCCGGATACGGTGATGCGCCCGGGATTGCCGTACTGGCCGGGAATGCCGGTGATGCGCGTGGGCGAACCGGCAGAGGAAATGCTGTCGGAAAAAAGCTGACTCTCCGATCCTGCGGCGCGGACCAGGACTTCCGTGCGTGCCATCGTCGGAATGTCTTGCGTCAGCAGCACCTCCAGCGGGCCGATGGTGGTCACTTCGCCGCGGGTGACCGTGGCATCGGTGGGACCGTCGGGACCGACGACGAGAAGGCGCGGCGCATCGCCGCTCGATTCGACCACCAACATGTACACGTTGCGATCGATGCGGGTGGTGTGGCCGGGTGTCAGGACGTACAAGGTCCATTCGGTGGGTAGCGATGACTGCGACGCCGCCTCCCACGCGTTGAGCGCCCGTCGCACGTCGCCGCCCAGTTGGTCGATGTCCATCTCTGCGGGCACATTGACGGCCGCGCGATGGTCCTGCGCGCCGATCGGCGTGGTGAGCAGGAACATCAGGAAGAGGAACAGAAGTTGGCGCATGTTACGACTCGGCAGAAGTTACCCATGACTCATCGGCGGCCAGTCCCGCGTTTTATTCGACACTACCGCCCGGCGGGAAGTTCCCCGTGGCTTCGCGGCCTTCGGTCAGCAGGCGCACGGTGACCTTCTCGGTGGTGGTCATGGGCGGATCCGCCATGTTTGCCGACCGGCCGTTGCTCAGCGTCAGCCGGGCGCGGGTCATCCCCTGGGTTTCGGCTTCCTGCACCCATCCGGTGTTGACGTCCACGATGGTTGTGGTCTTGGCCTCGCCTGAATCGATGACCATTGTGAGCATGTCATCAAGGCGTCGCCCCATGACGCCTTCCTCCCCGGCCGGATGCATGACGCTGTCGCGCTGGACGATGATCCTGTCTCCTTCGCGCCGCACGACATGAATGGTGCGGTGGTTCATGCTGGCCAAGTCGGGGAGCGGTCGCAGCTCCGTCCATTGATCGCCAATGCGAAAGATCGTTCCGGGGAGCGTCGTCAGGTAAGTCTCGAGCAACAGCGATAGCGATTCATCGCTGAGCGTCTCCGTGCGCGCGCGTTCCAGCGCCTTCTCGTTGTTGAAGTGGGAATGCGCGGCCAGCGCCGCCAGGATGTCTTCGCGCATATCGGCGGTTTCCCGCACATCGACGATGCGGCCGCTGGGAGTAATGGTGACATCGATGCTGTTGCCGACGAATCCGGCGAGGATGATCGCGCGGTCGCTCTCCGGCGGTGAATCGTCCGTGGCGGAATCATAGGTGACGGAGCCGCGCGGGTTGGTTTCGTGGAATCGGATGCGGTCAAATGTGAAGCGCGCGTTGAAGAACTCTCGATAGACTCTTGTCTCCAGGATCTCCCAGGTGCCTTCGATGATCTCGATGCGCTGCGTGGGGCTGACCTGGCCGCGCACGGTGATCTCGATGAGCTGGTCCTTGACCATCTCCATCGGGTACTTCTGGCCCGTCGAGACATTGTAGCGCAGGTCCAGCTTCTTGGGCTCCGGCGGCGCTGCTGGCGGCGCTTCTTCCGTCCGTGGCGGAGTGGAGGCGGTCTGCGCGTCGACCGGCGTGGGATCAACCGATGGAGCGGCCGGGCGCGAGCAGCCTGCAGCGAGGAGTGCCAGCGCACCAAAGGCCGGCAGCAGGAGGTGAAGTCGCAGGTTGAAGGTCATTGGGTTGCCTGATGGAATCATGAAGGTTGCACGTCCCCACCCTGCGGCGAGGGTACGCGCGACCATGCGCGGAAGTTGGCACTTGGCGCAACGTGAATAGGCCCGGATTGGCGGTATCCGGTCTTTCAGATCGGGCTATCAGAATGTGAGCCCGGCCTGGATCATTGCAATGTGACGACCGATGTCCACACTCCAAGCGCCCCAACTTCCCCGAGCAACTTCATCCTTCCGCCTTATTCTTCCTACTCCGCCTGCAACACCGCGGGTTCGGATTCATTGCCGAGGCGATCGACGGCTGTCAGGGCGACGACTTCCGGCAAGGGGATTGTGACGGAGGTCTGGGTTGGGCCCATGACCTGGGTGGTCCATCGACCGCCGCGGCGCGATTTCAGCACCCAATTGAGCGGCGGTTCGCCTCCGCCGGATTCCCAACGCAGGCGCAACTGCGTGTTGTCGGGCGAGCGCTCGGCGTTGACGCGCGGTGTCGACGGTGGAGTGGCGCGGATCCATGGCGAGCGGGGAACGACGGCCGGCTGGCTCCACGGGCCGCCGTGCGACAGCGCCTCGGGAATCCCGCCGCGCGTGTTCATGATCGACTTGGTGTTGTACAGGATGGTGCCCGTCGTGCCGGGACGCGTTTGTGTGATGCGCACCTGCTGGGCGATCTCGGCGGGCGAAAAGCCGTTGGAGCGCTCGGCCCCGCGCCAGGCGGCAAGGCCTGGCCACAGGTGGCGGCCCTTTGCGTTCTGCGATTCCCACCAACCGAGCAGGTCGACATAATTCTGACCCGGCGATTCAATGCGCCAGTAGAGCTGCGGCGCGAAATAATCCGCCCAGCCCTCCTGCATCCACAGTCGCGCATCGGCGTAAAGTTCCGCGTACGCATCCAGACCGCGCACACCGGCGGGATGGCCGGGACGCCAGATGCCGAAGGGGCTGATGCCAAACATCAGCGGGCGCGGCGAGCGGCGCACTTCATCGTGGATGCGCTTGACGAAGCGGTTGACGTTGTCGCGTCGCCAATCATCGCGGCCCAGCTTGCCGCCGGATGCCTGGTAGCGGCGGAAGCTGGCGTCATCGGGAAACGAGATGCGGCGGCCGTTGCTGTCGTTCTGGCCGTAGGGGTAGAAGTAATCGTCAAAGTGCAACGCGTCGATGGGGTACTTCGCGATCAGCTCCCGCACGATGCGCACGACGTACTCATGCGTGTCGGGATGGCCGGGATCCATCCATTGGTTGTCACCATAGCGCACGACCAGGTCGGGCCGCGTCTTGGTGACATGGCGGGGTGATGTGTTGCGGCTGGAGCCGACGCCGACGCGAAAGGGATTGAGCCACGCGTGGACCTGCAGCCCGCGGGCGTGGGCTTCACGGATGGCAAAGGCCAACGGGTCGTAGGGAGGCGAGGGCGGCGTGCCCTGTGTGCCGCTCAACACCGCCGCCCACGGCTCGATGTCGGAGGCGTAGAGTGTCTCGCCCGTGGGGCGCACTTGCAGGATGATCGCGTTGGCGTTCATGGACACGGCGCGATCAAGGATGGCGACGAGTTCGGCCTGCTGCTGCGAGCTGGGGAGCCCCTTGCGCGATGGCCAATCGATGTTCAGATGCGTGGCGATCCACACGCCGCGGAACTCTCGCGGGGTTTGCGGGATGGCCGGCGTCTGCGAACGCGCGACGCCGCCCACAATCAGCAGAAGAAACAGCAGCCCAGTCAGTCGAATAAAGGAATTCGGCGCGCCCAAGAAAACGACCCCGCTGGGTGGAAATGGCAACTCGACACAAATGGCCGGGAGGCTGGCGGATCGATTAGAACGACGGCAAGAGGTATCGGGGAGGGATAAAGGATGAAGGCGAAAGGGCAAGGGCGGGGCACGGGGTTTGCACAGTGGTTGCATGGGTCGGTGACAGGCGGGGTGCGCGCTGGTCCGGACATCCTGGGGCGGATGCAGCGCGGGATTCCTTCAGACCGGAAAGCCCCGTCCGGATAAGTTCCTTTCCCTCAACACAAGACGCTGGACGACTTGATCCTGCGCAAAGGCCTTCCGGCCCAGCGCGAGAAGCGAGGTGTGGCATGATTGCAACACTGGCACGTCGATCATTGGGCCGCGGTGTCGCGGTGTTGTTGGCTTGTTCCGTCGCGTTGATGCAAACCGGATGCGCGGCACTGTTCGGCGACAAGACCCAGGTCGTGACGGTGCGAACCGTGCCGGAGGGGCGGACGGTCTATTACCATGGCATTGCAGTGAACGATGGCGACACGATCACGGTCCGCAAGAAATTCAAGGAGCCGGAGGTGAACATCGGCTCAAAGGACCGTCCGCATTTCGTGGAGCTGGACTATGAACCGGACTTGTGGCTGATCGGCGATGGCGTGTTGCTGCTCTTCTTTGTGGTCCCGGGATTGGTGGCGCTGGGTGTGGATTTTGGCACCGGTTCCTGGCGCGACCTGGACGAGCACCAAGTGCTGTATGTGGGCGTGGCGGAGGAGTGAGGGGAAAGATGAAGGATGAAGGATGAAGGATAAAGGATGAAGATGGGGCTCGCCAACGCCTACTCCCTCGACCCC
>CAZVAQ010000206.1:4152-5162 GCA_964625145.1 uncultured Candidatus Sumerlaeota bacterium | reverse complement strand
CGTGTATTGATCGTACAACTTCCGCAGGTCGGCTCGATATTCCGCGCTGTTTGAATAGTTGGCAGCCATGAACTGAAAACCGGCCACCTTGCCGCCACAGATGCTGAGCGCGGCGATGAGGCCGCAGATGACGCCCATCCCAATCCCCCGGGCCCCCATGAAAAGAGCGCAAAATCCCACCAATCCGCCCACCCCCCATGCAATGAAGCCGATTTCGTAGTTCGCGAAATAAATGACGCCGCCCCAGATGAGAGCCCCGACCACACCACCAACAACAGCCCCAACAATCCCGGCCACCACGCGTGCTGGATTCATGGGAATGATCCCTCGATTTTGGAATAATAACAGGGGACCCGCCGCCGCGCGATGGGTCAAGTTGCAAGAGTCGGCCATTCAACTACCACATGGCCCTATGAATACATGTTCCCCTGCCGACGGCTGGCCACCATCTGGAACGCCGTGCTGACGCCCAGGAAGATGAAGATGATATCAAACAGGCCGATCGAGCCCAGCAGCCTGCCAATTCCCGATTGGGATTCCTCGCCCGGGTATTCCTCATCATCCGCCTCAAGCTCGTACCACTGCACGTACCACTCTTCATAGGTCGGAGGAGATTCGCCCCACGAGCGCAGGTTGTACTCATACTCCGCCAGGAAATCGTACATCTCATCATCCGAGACGCGCGCGGGATTGCTGGCAAGCGTGTAGTCGCGCGCGACCATGAAGGCCTTGGTGGCGTCGTCCCCTTTGACATTGCGAAACAAGCGCGCGTCCTCCATGATCTCCTCATAAAGATCGCGGTCCTCATCCTCATTCACCCCATACATCTCATCCTCCATCGCCGACATCGTGTCGCGGTCGATGAATTGGTACCCAACGGCCCGCCCGCCGAAGATGCTGACCGCGGCAATCAATCCGCAGATCAAGCCCATGATGGGCGCCCGGCCGCCCCGGGGCCCCGGGCGGCCCCCCCCCCCCCCCGCGCGCGCCCCCGCCGCGGCCGCCGCCGC
>CAZVAQ010000206.1:0-4142 GCA_964625145.1 uncultured Candidatus Sumerlaeota bacterium | reverse complement strand
CACCAGCCCGCCGATAATCCACGCGACGAAAGCCGCCTCCATGTGGGCGAAGTACATGACCCCAGCCCAGATGATGGCACCCACCACACCGCCAAAAATGGCACCGCCGGTTCCCAAAAGCATGCGTGAAACCTCCGGAAGTCATGGCTCACCTATGTGCACTATGCCTCGAACGCCCAAATGCCCATTCGAGTCAATCAGGATCTTCACGATGATTAATATTTTGTCGCATGTTGCACGATTCCTAAATTTCGTGACCAGCCGCCTCACGTGACTATCTCCGTACATCGTTGTCGCGAGAGGATTTGCGAGACCGCGGCCGCCTCTACCCGGTCAGACATGCCGCTCTCCTGCCGAAAGCCGCCTTCGCCGTATCCCCAACCCTCCCCCTTGCCCCCGGCCCGGGCCGCGCCCATCTTCCCACCCAACTTCTGCTCCGGAGGACGGCGTGAGCGACAGCAGGATGCGGGAATTGGTGGAACGGCACGGCGCGGCGGTGGACGCCGCCCTGCGCGAGACAATCAACCGGGAGGAGGCCGTTCCCAATCTCCACGACGGCGTGCTCTACGCCATGGGGCTGGACGACGCGGAGGCCGCGCGCGGCAAGCGCCTGCGCCCGGTGATGTGCTTGGCCACCGCGGAGGTCCTCGGTGGCGATCCCCGCCGCGCCATGCCCTTTGCCTGTGCCATCGAACTGATGCACAATTTCGCCCTCGTGCACGACGACATCGAGGATGGCGACGAGATTCGCCGCGGCCGCCCCACGGTCTGGAAGCACTACGGCCTTCCCCATGGGATCAATATCGGCGATTACATCTTCTGCAAGGTCGTCTCGACCCTCGCCCACGACGGCGAAATGGACGACGCCTTGCGCCTGCGGTTGATCCGCCTGATGTCCGAGACGCTGGACCACACGCACATCGGCCAATCGCTCGACATTTCCGCACGCGCGGGCATGATCGGCGTGGAGGAATACACGCGCCTTGTCAGCGAGAAGACAGGCTACTACCTCGCCGCGCCGATGTTGGGCGGAGCGATGGTGGCCGGTGCCGGCGACGATGTACTCGACGCCATCCGCGCCTATGGCCGCGCCATCGGCCCGATGTATCAGGTGCGCGATGACCTACTCGACCTCTCCCCCGCCAAGGGACGCGACGCCATCGGCAGCGACATCCGCGAGGGGAAGCGCTCCTTCCTCGTGGCGCATGCCTCGGCGCACCTTGGCCACACGCAGCGCGATCGACTGCGCGCGATCCTGGACGCCCCGCGCGCGCAGACCACCGAGGCCATGGTGGAGGAAGCAATCGCCTTGCTGCAATCTTCCGGCGCCATGGACGCGGCAGAGCTACTGTGCCGCGAGTTGGAGACGCAGGGCCTCGAAGCGATCCAGTCCCTGCCGGCAGGCTTGAAGGGATTGCTGGAAGACATTTGTCGCTATCTTGTGGGAAGAAAGAACTGAAGAGTGGAATTCAAATTAAAGTGGCTGGGGCATCTCTGTGCTTCATCAGTCTTTTCCCTAGAAACCTGAGTCCATGCGAAATCAACTCTTCCAGGAAATCCTCCACGCGCGGCAACGCGTCTATACCATCGGCTCCCCCACGCCGACGGAGCGGTTGTCGCTCCCCATCGACGCGGAGGTGTGGATCAAGCGCGAGGACATCTCGCCGATCTATTCCTACAAATGGCGCGGCGCGACGAACCGGATGGCGTTGCTGACCGACGAGGAACGCGCGGCCGGCGTCATCTGCGCCTCGGCCGGGAACCATGCCCAGGGCGTGGCGCTGGCCGCACGGCGCATGGGCGTCAGTGCCATGATCTTCATGCCCATGTCCACGCCCGCGACGAAGCTGAATGCCGTGAAGCGCCACGGCGGCGACGCGGTGGAGATCGTGCTCGTGGGCGATGATTTCCAGGATGCCTCGCGCGCCGCGCACGAGAAGAAGCTCGAGACCGGCCGCATCTTCATCCACGCCTACGACGACCTGCGCACCATGGGCGGACAGGGAACGCTGGCCGATGAGGTGGTCATGTCCGGCCATGGGCCGTTCGACGTGGCGTACCTCCAGGTCGGCGGCGGCGGCATGGCGGCGTCGGTGGCGTGTTGGCTCAAGTACTACTACCCCGGCATTCGCATCGTCGGCGTGGAGGGCGTCGACCAGGCCTCCATGCAGGCTGCCATCAAGGCAGGCAAACCTGTGGCCCTGGATTATGTCGATGTCTTCTGCGACGGCACGGCAGTCGGCAAGGCGGGCGACCTGACGATGCCACTGTGTCACGAGCTGATCGACGAGTTCATCACCGTCACCAACGAGGAAGTCTGCGCGGCGATCCAGGCCATCTGGGAGGGCGCGCGGTGTCTGGCCGAACCCGCGGGCGCCATGGGCGTGGCAGGATTGATGAAGGATGCCGACCGCGCGGAGGGCCAGCGCGTACTGACAGTGCTCTGTGGCGCGAACGTGGACTTTGGCCAATTGTCGCGCATCGTGCGCTCCGCCGGCATCGGCGCGCACAAGCGCCGCTACTACCGCTTCACCATCGGCGAACGGCCCGGCACGCTGGTGCGGTTGCTGGAAACCGTCCTCGACGGACTCAACATCATCGAGTTCCAATACGGCAAGAACGACCCGGACATCGCGCGCTACGTGATTGGGCTGGAAGCTTCACCGCCGGAGTTCGAACTGATGGAACGCCGCGCCCGCGAAAACGACATCCCCGTGGAGGAAGTCACCTCGCAGGACGACGTGGAGTTCCGCATGGTGCGCTGGAATCCGGAGCTGCTGCACAACCCGATGTTCCTGCGGCTGGAGTTCCCCGAACGCGCCGGCGCCCTGCGCGATTTCCTCAACCACATGCGCGGCACCGCAAACATCTGCTACTTCAACTACCTTTACACCGGCGAACGCGTCGGCCGCGCCATGATCGCCTTCGAGTTCGAAAGCGACGACCAACAAGCCCGCTTCCGCAAGCTGCTGGCGGAGCAGCCGTGCAAGTATCACGAACTGGACGACAAAGTGCGAACGAGATTGTTGTAGTTCCCTACCTGCCTATACCCCTCGAGACACTCGTGCTGAACGTTTACTGACTGGGCGGAGAGAGGGCAGGTTGACCATCGTGGAAGATCGCAACGGCAGCAAACCCAAGGATGCTCCC
Source organism: uncultured Candidatus Sumerlaeota bacterium (assembly GCA_964625145.1). Lineage (GTDB taxonomy): Bacteria > Sumerlaeota > Sumerlaeia > SLMS01 > JAHLLQ01 > CAYTRP01. Next base: position 992 of record CAZVAQ010000206.1, on the reverse strand, counting down.
GGCGCGGAGGTGGTCCCCAAGGCCACGCGGCGCACGTTCACGCGCGAGTACAAGCTGCGCATCGTGCGCGAGGCCGCTGAGGCCAAAAAGTCCGGCGGCGTCGGTGCCTTGCTGCGTCGCGAGGGGCTTTACAGCGCCCATCTCGTGGCTTGGCGGCGGGAGTTTGAGCAGGGCGGTCCGGCCGCTCTGGAGCCCAAGAGGCGCGGGCCCAAGGAACCACGCACTTGGTCGAACCGTGACTCACCGCTTGCATCGGCGTTCGATTCTTGGCACCCATGAGGCTGTTCCATGAGGGCTCGATCCATGTCGCTGCTGACCATTGATCCGCTGGAGACCGCCCACGCCTATGATTCCGGCGATCGGCGCATCCTGGCGAAGGAGCCGACGCGAAAGGCCAGCGCGGGAGTCCTTTTCAGGCGGGCCGGGGAATTCGACCAGCAGGACGGATCAAGCAATCCCATGTGGACGCGTCTCGAACGCAATTGGTACAAGGATGCCAAGGAGTTCAAGCAACCATCCGGCGTAAAGAACTTCATGCCGATGTTCGTCACCTCCGCGCGATTGCGCCACACGCCGTCGGGCGATCCAATGCTGGCTGGGGAGCTTTCCTTCTCCAACTCCATCACCATCCAACGCAACACACTCGGCCCGGGCGCGGTGGGACACATTCTGCGTTCGCGGACCATCAGCCCGACGACCTACACGGCCACCGACCGGTGGTTTGCCTACGACCAGGTCGGCTCCGTGCTTGCCGAGACGGACGCGAATGGCGACGTGGCGGCGGTGCATCATGCCGACGCCTGGGGCAACAGGCTGGGCGATTGGGAGACCGGCGTCTGGGGCGGGCAGCGATCCGGCTGGGCGCACAACACGAAGGAAATCGATGGGCTCACCGACCTGACGTACATGTACCAACGCTGGTACAACCCCGAGACCGGCACGTTCCTCAGCCGCGCGCCGTATGGGCCGGATGTGGAGCATGAGTATGGGTT
>CAZVAQ010000205.1:0-5177 GCA_964625145.1 uncultured Candidatus Sumerlaeota bacterium | reverse complement strand
TCACCAGGTCCGGCGTCACAAACAGTTCGCCCTCCATCCACGCCATCGCCTGGCACAGGCGGTACAAGCCGACACTGGCCCGGGGGCTGGCACCCAGCACGACATCGCGGTGCGTACGCGTCGCCGTCGCCAACCGCACCATGTAATCCACCATGTTCGTCTCAACCTCGACCTGGTCGCGCAGTTGCCGTTGCGCTGTCAGCAAGTCCTCAACGTTGCAGACGGGCTGCACATCCGTGATGGGATGCTTTAGGCGCTGGCCCTCGACGACGCGGATCTCCTCCGCACGGTCGGGATACCCTAGTGACAATTGCACGAGGAAGCGGTCGAGCTGGGCCTCGGGCAATTCGTACACGCCTTCCTGCTCGATGGGGTTTTGGGTGGCGATGACAAAGAAAGGCGCGGGCAGGTTGTACGTCGTGCCGTCAACAGTGACGGTGCGTTCCTCCATGGCCTCAAGGAGAGCAGACTGCGTGCGCGGTGTGGCGCGGTTGAGTTCGTCGGCCAGGACAATGCCGCTGAACAGCGGGCCGGGCCGAAAGTCGAACTCCAGCGACTTGGGATTGAAGACCGGCACCCCGGTCAGGTCCGACGGCAGGAGGTCGGGCGTAAACTGGATACGGCGAAAAGGCGCATCCATGGAGCGGGCCATGGCGCGCGCGAGCATCGTCTTGCCGGTGCCGGGCACGTCCTCCAACAGAGCATGTCCACCCGCCAGCAATGCCCCAACGGCCAGTTCGATCGTCGATCGTTTGCCGACGATGACACCTTCAATGGAGGCCAACAGACGGGAGGAGAGAGCGGCGGACATGATAGCCGACTCTCAGCCCGGATGCGCGCGGGGGTCAAGGGGGGTCAGGAAGTAGGCGGATTGCCGTCTACATTCCCTTTACCCGTCCCGGTCTGGCAGCGAGACTTCCGGCCAGCACCTTGAAGGAGCGCGCGCCCCATGTCCCATCTGACCCGCGAAAACGTCCGATCGATATATGAGCTGCCCATTCCGGAGCTGGTTTTTCGGGCCGCGACCGTCCACCGCGAGCACCATGACCCGCTGGCCGTGCAGCGCTGCACGCTGGACAGCATCAAGACCGGCCGCTGCCCGGAGGACTGCAAGTACTGCCCCCAGAGCGCGCACTACGACACGCCGGTGGACAATCATGGGCTGAAGGACATCGATGCCGTGCTGGATGCCGCGCGCGAGGCCCGCGACAGCGGCTCGACGCGGTTTTGCCTGGGGGCCGCCTGGCGCGGTCCACGCGATGGCGAGGATTTCGACAACGTGCTCGCCATGATTCGCGGCATTCGCGATCTGGGAATGGAGGCCTGCGTGACGCTCGGGCTGCTGACGCGCGAGCAGGCGCAGAAGCTGGCGGACGCTGGGCTGACTTCTTACAACCACAACATCGACACCTCGCCGGAGTTCTACGAGAAGATCATCAGCACGCGCACGTTCGAGGATCGCCTGCGCACGATCAGTTTCGTGCGCGAGGCGGGTATCTCGGTTTGCAGCGGCGGGATCGTCGGCATGGGCGAAGGGCGCGAGGATCGAATCGGGTTCCTGCACGCGTTGGCGACGCTGGATCCGCCGCCGGAATCGGTGCCCATCAATGTGTTGGTGCGCGTCCCCGGCACGCCGCTGGAGAAGTCCCCGCCGCTGGATCCGATCGAGGTGGTGCGTTGCGTCGCGACGGCGCGGATCCTGATGCCGACGTCGCGGGTGCGCTTGTCGGCCGGTCGCCGCGAGATGAGCGATGAGCTGCAGGCGCTTTGCTTCACCGCCGGCGCCAATTCCATATTCGCCGGGGAGAAGTTGCTGACCACGCCGAATGCCGGCGACGACCGCGACGCGGACCTCTTTAGTCGCCTGGGTCTGCGCGCGGAAGCGCCCGCCGAATCCGCGCGCGAGCGCGTCCATGCCGGGATCGACTGACAGCCCTCAATCGCATGGGTGGCATCTGTACGCGGAAGGCGCCGACCTCTACGATTCTCTCTTTGGAGAGTGCGATCCAGAGGAGGTCGCCTTCTTTGCGAGGCTGCTGGCAAACGCGCCAAACAAGAGCATTCTCTCGCTGGGCTGCGGCACCGGCCGGCTGGAAGCGGCGCTGTTGGGACGTGGCTTTCAAGCGACAGGGGTCGATGCGTCCGTGGCGATGTTGGCCCGCGCCCTCAGACGCGATCCGCGCGGCCGCTACATCGCCGCCACGATGGAGGCAATGCCGGCGAATCTGCCCGGCGAGCCGTTTGGCGCGGTGATTGCCGGAACGCTCTCCTTCGCGTACTTGACCAGCCACGAAACAGCCATGCGCGTCCTGCGCGATTGCGCGGCACGGATGGCGGCCGGTGCATTCATTGCGCTCGACATCCCAGTCGACCATGAGCCGCGGCGATTGCAGGGGACGAGCGAGACGATCAAGGCAGCAGGTTTGCATTATCGCTTCATGTGGTACGATGTCATCGAGGAGGACAGTAATCGGGCAGTCATCGACACGGACATCTGGATCAGCAGCGATTCACGCGCAGCAGCGAGACGCGCACAGCTCGTAGCCTATCGACCACAGGGCATTCGGAGATTGCTGGAGGAGAACGGCTTCTCGGATGTGCAGTTCCACGCACCGCACGACATCACCACAGCGACCACCGAGCCGCCATTGGATTGCCGCAGGGCAGTGGTGGTTGGGAGGAAAAGGGACTAGATTACCACGGAGACACGAAGGGAACGGAGGGGAGGATTCTTCCACAGATGTACAAGATGATCACAGTAGATGAGTTTTGGAGGGCGGGCTTTTCTCTATACTTCTTCCTCTACTCCTAATCCTTCCCCCCCCTCCGTGTGCTTCGTGCCTCCGTGGTAGAATCACATTGAAGTCATCTCTCGTCGCCATTTCTTGACGATGGGCCAGTCTGCTTCGAGCCAGTCTAGACCGAGGATTTCATTGGCGTCGACCCAGCGCGCGTCGGCGACGCCGATGGGGGTGATGCCGCCGGAGATGATTCGGCAGCGGATGAACAGGAGCACCACGGACAAGCCGTCTGCATAAGAATGCGCGGCGACGTCAAAGACCTCGCGGGGTTCGACTTCCACGCCGAGTTCCTCGCGGCATTCGCGGATGACGGCCGCGCGGGGGTCCTCGCCCAGCTCCAACTTGCCGCCTGGGAATTCCCACTTTCCAGCTCCCCAACCACCGGCGGGGCGCTGCGCGGCGAGGATCAAGCCGTCGCGCTCGATCATCGCCGCCACGACGACGCGGTGATGGGGGTCGGATTTGGCCACAGTGTCGCCTCGGTTACAATTCCAAAACCATCGGCAGAATCACGGGGAAGCGCGAAGTCTGCTTCTTGATCGTCTGGCGAACGGCCTTCTTGATGGCCGCCTGCACTTCGCTGGGATCCGTGCGGCCACCGGCGCCGAGTTCCTCGTACGCCGCGATGACCACCTCCTTCAGCTCCTCCAGGAACTCCGCCTCGGATTCGCTCGCGAAGCCGCGCGAGACGATCTCCGGCCCGTTCAGGACCTCGCCCGTCTCGTGGTCCACGCCAAGAATGACGACGACCATGCCGTCCTCGGCCAGGTAGCGACGGTCGCGCAGGACGACTTCGTCCACGTCGCCGATGCCCTTGCCATCCACGAGAACGCGACCGTGGGGGACCTTGCCAATGACTTGGGCGCTGGCCTTCTTCAATTCCAACACGTCGCCATCTTCCAGAAGGAATGCCTCGTTGTCTTCAAGGCCCTGCTCCCGCGCCAGCCGGCAATGGTCGCGCAGGTGGCGATACTCGCCGTGAACGGGCACGAAGAAGCGCGGGTTGACCAGGTTTATCATGTGCCGCATGTCGTCGCGGTAACCGTGGCCCGAGACATGGATGCGCTCCATGCCTTCGTGAATGACATGGGCGCCGCGGCGGGTCAGGTGGTTGATCATGCGAAAGATTGCGGTCTCGTTGCCCGGGATGATGCGCGTGGACAGGACGATGGTGTCGCCTTCCTGCACGCTGATGTCGCGGTGGGTGCCCGCGGCCACGCGCGAGAGGGACGACATCGGCTCGCCCTGACTGCCGGTGCACAGGACGACCAGTTTCCTGCGGTCGATGCGGCTGACGTCGCGGGGATTCGATGAGTACGTGCAGGGTATGTCGAGCAGCTCCAACTCCGACGCGATGCGGATGTTGCGCTCCATGTTGAGGCCGACGGCGACGACGGTCTTTCCCGCCTCGGCCGCCAGGTTCAGCACGTTCTGGATGCGATGGAGCGAGGAGGCAAAGCACGATATGATGAGCGCACCGGGCGCCTCGCGGAAGATCTTCCTCAATCCCGGCACGACTTCCATCTCGCTGGGACAGGTCCCCGTGCGCTCGACGTTTGTCGAATCGCTCATCAGCAGCAGCACACCGTCCTCGCCTTCCTCCGCATAGCGGGCAAAGGCGTAATGGTCGAACGCGACGCCGTCCGGCGGGAAAGGATCGATCTTGAAGTCGCCCGTGTGCACCACGACGCCGACCGGCGTGCGGATGGCCAGGGCCATGGCGTCGATCATGGAGTGGGTGACGCTGATGGGTTCGACCTCGAATTGGGTGCCGACCTGGGTCTTGGTGCGGGGCACCAGGTCGCGAAACTCCGGCTTCAGGCCGTGTTCGCGGAATTTCTCGGTCAGCAGGGCCCGCGTCAGGCGGCTGACGTACAGGGGGGTCTTGGGGAAGAGGGGGAGGATGAACGGCAGCGCGCCGACGTGGTCCTCGTGGGCGTGGGTGATGACGATGCCGGCGAGGCGATCCTCGCGCCCCTTGAGGATCGACACGTCCGGGATCACATAATCGATCCCCAGCATGTCCTCGTCGGGCATCATTTGGCCGCAATCGACCATCAGGTATTCGCCATGATGTTCGAACAAGCAGCAGTTCATGCCGATTTCGCCCAATCCGCCGAGGGGGATCACGCGGATGGCATCGTCGGCTTGGGGCAATTGAGTCAGGTGTTCTTCGGTGTTTGTCATGCCCCGAGAGAGGCCGTGAGGAAGCGGCTCAGGGCAATGCGATTCTGGGGGGCGTGGAGGGCTGGCGGAGGGGGAGCCCAAGATAATGTGTGAGCCACAAAGAGGCACAGAAGGCACAAAAGGAAGACTTCTGTGACATTCATGCCTTTATGTGGCAGTCAATTCGTCGTGAGAATGGGCTCTAGTCTT
>CAZVAQ010000204.1:0-5229 GCA_964625145.1 uncultured Candidatus Sumerlaeota bacterium | reverse complement strand
CCGGCGAAGCTGCGAAAGACAGTCAAGTAGAAGGATGAAGGATCAGGGATAAAGGGCGTGCAGACTTGGGGTGTGGTTTGACTTCGTATGGAGCGCCAAGCTCCTGCTTGGCAGCCTGTCCGAGATCTCCGGTTTCCGAGTTACTCCCAATTGAAGGGGGCGCGAGCATCATTGCCCGCGCCCCTCTTCTATTCTCCGAGTTTGTCCACCTTGTCCACTGTGTCCACTTCGTCCACAATCATTGCTGGAACCGCGCGATGTCACCGTCGCTGATGGTGCCGTTGCTCGGGTCGTAGGGTGTCAGGGGGCCTGGGAATATGGGCGTGGTGACGTCGAACTTCTGGTCTGGTCCCCAACTGATCATGACCCAGAAGTTCCTCCGCAGCATGCGGTTGCCCTGTGCGTAGTCGGGATACGGCGCGAAGAACTGGGCGGAGCGTGCTTCCTGCGATGCGATCTCCAGAGATGTTCCATCCCGGTGTCTGATTGTCATGTCGCCGTCCAGGTAGTCCGGCCCCCAGATGGTGACGACCCGGTTGTTCGGATCCTGTTCGCCGACGTTGAAGGGATCACTGGGGACGGAGGTGACATAGGCCACCGGCGTCGTCATGTATCCCCAGATCCAAGCGCGGCTTTGCGCCGCGTTCAGGCGGGCCGTCGGGAAGAGTTTGTTGTAATCCACGCGGTAACTTTCCACCCCCGTTGCCAGGGTTCGCATGTCCGACTGCACGCGCGAAACCTTTGACCGCACCTGCGCCTCCAAAAAGTTCGGCACCGCAATCGCCGCCAGGATCGCGATGATGGCGACGACGATCAGCAGCTCAATCAACGTAAAACCGACGCGTGCACGCACGGCTTCATTCCTTTCCTTCGGGGGGTTGAAAGGAGCATCTGTCCAATCACTGGAACGCGTCAACTGGCATCGTTGCAGCGGTGCAACTCACACGCGGACGGGGATTTCCATTCCGGTCAGGAGCCGGGGAATCAGGGCAATGTCGCGGCGGATGGAGGGGTTGTCGCCGACCTCAAACTCGCTCTCGCCCGCCGCCTGACGCTCCTCGATGGCGCGCACGCTGCGCAGCATGTGGTCGATGTCCTGGGCGGTGCGATCGTCGGCCACCAGGTAATCGGCAAAGCGGCGGAAAAAGCGCCCGACCTTGTGGTCGTCGCCCAGGGTCTGATGGATCGAATCTGCCAGCGCGGCCACCGCCGCCAGCGGGTTGTCCTCCAGGGCGTACTCATGCGGCCAGGATGTGGTCACTTCCGGGGCGGGCAATTCGCCGTGATTCGATGTGCTTCGGCTCTCGGGCTCCAGCACGATGAACCCCGGCACGGGCAGGTCGGCAAAGTCCTCCCGATGGTCCGCCAGTCCCTGTTCGGAAACATAGGCTGGCAGGATCAGGCGCTTCTGGTGAAGAAACCGGTCCACTTCGGATTGGACCACGGATGGTGATTGTCCGGGATCGCAAACGATGAGCAGTTCCGAAACCAACCCCTCCGCAAAGCAGCCGATGAAGGGCGATTCGTAGGGCGGGATGCGCGGGTCGGACATGAGCAGTGCCTTCCAGCAAAGGTCCGCCCGGAACGGAATCATGCGCGCCTTCAGATTTTGGATGAACGCCCGCAGTTCCTTCACCGTCCACGCGCGCCAGATGTTGATCTGCTCCTGGCTGCCGCGGGAGAGCAGGTCGTCGAACCGCAGGCCGGTGATTTTCTCCGCCCGCTGCTGGCTTTGGAAACTGCAGCAATACCACCGGTCGGGATTGTGCGAAATGCCCGGATAGCCCCGGCCGTCAATCACCACACCGGTAAAGGCAAAATCCATCGCCAGCGCCAGCAGCCGGTCACCCACGAACCGGCGATAGTCCGGGTTCAGCCACGAGAACAGCGGCTCGTTGCCGCGAATGCCCAGAGGCCGCGTCCGCCCCTGAGTATTGCGCATCAACCACGAGCGATGTTCGCGCGCAAACGGCGACAAGTGCCCCGACCCCCGCGGCCCCGCGAGGAAAGGATCGGCATAAACCCACACGGACACCGAGGGGATCTGGGCGAGGAAATCCAGCGCCACGGCGGCCGGCCCGCGCCAGCCCGCCCGTTGCGCGTCCCCCGCCGGCATCGTCAGCCAATCGCCATCGGCCATTACTGGGACCAGCAGCGTGTTGTACCCACGGTCGACCAGGGTGGTGATGCGATTGCGGACCGCCCGGGCGGAGTCCTTCGGGCTCAGCGGAAGCTGCGCCGCCCGGGTTTGGGCGGGGTGCAGGGTCGTCTCCGGGGGCGAAATCAGTATGGAATCCGGCATGAGAGATGCACCGTTCCAAGGGCAGAAATCTGTCCACAGGACGGATTCGGCTTTACAGGAGTGGACTCGGAAAGCAACACAATCCCCCTAGACTCAACGATTCGCACCTTGAACCTCGCCTCAGGCAGCCACTCCGGCGTTCTTCGAGGACCGCGGAGGCAAGCCGGGAAACCGATCTCAGCAGCATCCAAACCCAGACTCAAAACGCGAAATTTCCGCCACCCCAACTGAAGAACGACCCATGGCATCAGACGCCGTAAAGCAGGATTCCACCTCCGCCGCCATCGACCGGTTGCTCGATTCGATGTCGGGCGCCCCCGACGCGCGCGAATTGGTGCAGCGGGCGTGGATCGTGGCGAGCAAGCTGCACGGCGGCCAGTCGCGCAAATCCGGCGAACCCTACATCGACCACCCCGTGGCCGTGGCGATGCTGCTGGCGGACCTGCGCATGGATCCCGCCACCATCGCGGCGGGACTCCTGCACGACGCCCTCGAGGACACCGAGCTCACCGAGGCCGAGCTGGAGGAGTTGTTCCCGGCGCCGGTCCCCGAACTGGTGGAGGGCGTCACCAAGATATCGCGCATCCAGTTCGACACCAGTCGCGAGCACCAGATCGAGAACCTGCGGAAGATCATCGCGGCGATGGCCCGCGACATCCGCGTGATCATCATCAAGCTCTGCGACCGCCTGCACAACATGCGCACGCTGGCGCCGCTGAAGCCCGAGCGCCGCCAGGCCATCGCCACCGAATCGCTGGAGATCTACGCCCCCATCGCCAATCGCCTCGGCATCGTCTCCATCAAGAGCGAACTCGAGGACCTGGCGATGAAGTTTCTTTATCCCGTGCAATACCGCACGATCCGCAAGGAAATCGCCGACCGCAAGGAGGAGCAGGACCTGTTCCTGGAGCGCACCATCCGCACAGTGCGCAACTACCTGGCGGAGATGGGGCACACGCGGCTGGAAATCACCGGCCGCATCAAGGAGCCATGGTCCATCTTCCTGAAGATGAAGTCGCAGGACATCACGCTGGAGGAAGTGCACGACCTGTTCGCCGTGCGCATCCTGTGCGATTCCATGGCGGATTGTTACGAGATCTTCGGCCTTGTGCACCAGCTCTGGCAACCGGTTCCCGGCCGCATCAAGGACTACATCGGCACGCCGAAGAACAACGGCTATCAATCGCTGCACACCACCGTGGTGGGCCTGGATGGCGTCCACACGGAGATCCAGATCCGCACCCACGAGATGCACCAGGTCGCGGAGTTCGGCATCGCCGCGCATTGGAAGTACAAGGGCGGTCCCATCGACCAAGGGTCCGACCGGCGGTTTGATTGGCTGCGCCAGTTGACCGAATGGATCACCGACGTCGGCGACCCGGACAGCTTCATCGACGCGCTGAAGAAGGACATCTTTGCGGACCTTGTGCTGTGCTTCACGCCATTGGGCGATGTGATCGAATTGCCGGCCGGAGCCACGCCCATCGATTTTGCGTACGCGATCCACACGAAGATCGGCGATCGCTGCGTGGGCGCGCGCGTCAACAACCGCATCGTCAGCCTGCGCACCAAGCTCAGCCACGGCGACCGCGTCGAGATCCAGACCAGCAACACCGGCCACCCCAGCCGCGATTGGCTCGACGTGGTGGTCACCGGCCGCGCGCGCCAGAAGATCAAGCACTGGCTCAAGTCCAAGGAGATGGAGAAGTGGGTCTCCGACGGCCGGGCCGTGTTGGCGCGCGTGTTCAAGGAACGCAACATCGAGATCACCAAGGCCGAGCTGGACGAGCACCTGGCAAAGCTGCTGTCGCCCTATCGCCTGCGCACCATCGAGGACCTGCTGGCCGAGATCGGCTTTGGCACCATCAGCGCCCAGGCCGCCATCGCGCGCATGAACCCGGAGTGGAGCAAGAAGCGCCGCCCGTCCGCCAAGCGCGCGCGCAAGCCCCCCGTCCGCAAGGAGGACCGCGTCGTCATCGAGGGGATGGACGAGGACATGCGCGGCCTGATTCGCATCGCCAATTGCTGCTCGCCGATGGAGGGCGATCCCATCGCCGCCTACATCACGCGCGGGCGTGGCCTGACCGTCCATCACGAGGAATGCCCCAACCTGCGGCGCCTGCGCGCCACGGAGGACGAAGGCGACCGCGTGCTGCATGCCCACTGGCTGCTCGACGAATCAAACGTCAACACCACCGTCTACATCCGCATCGAGGCCACCGACCGGCTGGGATTGCTCAGCGAGATCAGCCAGGCCTTCTCCGGCTTCCAGTTCTTCATCGTCGCCTCCGAATCGCGCTCCGCGGAAGGACGCGGCAGCGCCGTGCTGCGCTTCGAAGCCAAGTGCCCGAACCTGAACGAGCTGCAATCGGTGATCAACGCCGTCAAGCGGGTCAAGGGCGTGACCAAGGTGGAGAGGGTGGGAAGCTTTAGGTGAAGGATAAAGTATAAAGGATAAAGGATAAATATAAGCGACACTTAATAATCTCTATTGGCCATCGCTGTCTTCCCAACCTCCCTGTTGTCCCTGCCGTCCCTGCTGTCCCTATTGTGCCTCAAACAAGACCGCCGGGTGAGGAACATCTCACCCGGCGGTCGTTATTGCTGGTTGTGTGCAACCCGGTCAGTCAAACAGGCCGTCCACGATGTCCTGCGCGAAGTCCGTCACGTCGGCGACGTTCACCGAACCGTCATTGTTGTAGTCGCCGTCGAACTCGCCGCCGCCGCCGGTGGAGGCATTGATCGTGTACAGCGGCGACTCGCTGTTGTTGCCGTCGTACTCGATGCCGAAGCTGTCCACGAAGTTGGGGAGCAATTGGATGCCCAGCGTTCCGTTGGCGCCTTCCAGGCCCGTGTTCACCAGGACGTTGTACTCGTTGTCCGCGCCGCTGACGTAGACCGTGCCCGAAAGCGTGCCCGTGGTCGTG
>CAZVAQ010000203.1:0-5312 GCA_964625145.1 uncultured Candidatus Sumerlaeota bacterium | reverse complement strand
GTCGTGGTCGACAAGAAGGGCTACTACGCCGGCATGGTGGTGGCGGAGGACATCAAGACCGCCCTGGTCGAACCGGCTGCGATCCCCCTGCTCACCTGCGGCGAGGTGATGCGGCCGAATATCCCCACGCTGGCCAGCAACGACGACCTGGCGACGGTGATGGACCGCTTCAGCCAGCACGAAGTCAGCCGCCTGCCCGTCTGCCTTCCCGGTGAAACCTTCAAGGTCATCGGCCTGATCAGCCGCTCATCCCTGATGAAGCAGTATCAGAGGGCGCTGCAGGAGAGGTGAGGGGGATGCAGGAGAGACGAAGAGACTGAGAGACGTGGTGCGATCTGTGGCGTACTGCCACGCAACGCACGACACGCCCCTTTTCTTAGCGCTCTTCGCATCTTCGCGTGAAACTTCAAGTTCGCGGTCGCCGTTCTCACTGGCCTCTATCGGACTCGAACGTACTGCAAAAACCCCTGAAAAACAAGGGGTTTCCGCGAAGCGCGGCACGGAATCCGGCGCAGTGGGCGGCGATCCGTCGGCGCATCACCAGACTACGGGCCTTAATACCCAAACCCCGCCGCCCGATCTGGCGGAGGTGGCGCGGGTATGGCCAAACCTGCCGCCAGCCATCCGAGCGGGAATCATGGCCATCGTGCGGACTGCAAACCAATGAATGCCACCTTCCTTGGACGCATGCCGGCGTCGGGCGCTCGGCGAACAGATCCTGCATCAGCGACTTGGCCGGAATCGACGTGCCTGCGCGTTTCAATACCATCAAGACGCCGACGGTCCTGGTGGTGCCCGGCAGCTTCTCGGCGCGGGGGCCGGTCAGTGCGAACCACGTCTCCAGGTTGGTCGTGCGGTCTGGCCAACAACTGGTCATCCCCAGCCGATGGGACGCACGCTCCGTGGCGACGGCGGATGTGATCAGTCGCTTCAACAGCCAAGTTCGCGCCACGGCCGCTTCGGTCGCCAGGTATCAGGCGCTGACGCTGCCCGGATGGGCGATCTGGGCGCGCGACACGGGGACGGGGCAGTTCATGCGGCTTGGTTTCCTTCCGGCCGATGTCCCCGCTGGCCAATTGCTCGACGTGCCGCTGCCCGACGGTGTCTTCGAGATCGAGGCGCGCCCCTCGGAATGGCTCTGGCCCGAATGCCGGGGACGCCGGGTGATGACGTTGATCACGGGCGACGGCCCCGGCGATCCTCCCGCGGGCTTGCCCGTCATCCAGAACCTGCGCCGCGAGATCGTTAACGGCGCGTCGATCATCAAGTGGAACGTCGTCGCCGAAGCCAGCCCGGATGCCTTCGACTTCGGCCTCTGGTTCGGCCCGGCCTCGCCGGTGGACACCTCCGGCCCGCCCGACCAGATCGTGCCGCACTACAGCGGCCAGGGCGAGTACCAGGTGCTCCATGCCCAGGCCTCGCCGCATGTCGTGGCCGTCATGGCGTTCACGCCCACCACGCGCGGTGCGGTCGCCGAACTCAATCTTTCGTGGGACACGAGCGCACCAACAAGCCCACCGGATCAACTCGCGGTCCCGTGATCAATCTTGGTAGGCCAAACACAAGGAATTGACCAATGACGTTTGAAACCACTACAGGTTGGGCCATTGGCAGTGCCCGGCAAGATGATAAGCCTGCATCGGCACTTCATTTGCTTGAAGAAGCGGTTGACAGCCGGTGGTTTTGCCGGCACTATTCAGAGCTGGCATTCGTTCTGGACGATATAATCCTTGGAGAGGTGCCGTCCATGATCACGAATAAACCTGAGGAGCGCCCCGTGTCACCGACCCAGAATGTTGTTGTGGTCGTCGATGTGCAACTTCAGCGGTTCGGCGCGTGCGAGGCGTCAGAAGTGATCACGTTTGAGCCCAAGGTCGAGGCCCACGAGCGCATGCCGCACGTCGTGGAACACACTACTGTTGTGGATGAAGTTCTCCAGCAACCCGCCTGCAGTCTATTTTGGACCTGAAGTCGCCCCCGATGGTTCCTGCCAGTAGGCGTCCTCAAGCCGTCCCTCGACGCGGATTACCGGTGACTGCTTTTTCGTCTGCTCCTGCACCCATTTGGGTGCCTCGCTCTGCACTTGCTGGATCATCTGGTTGATCGCGTTCTGTAATTCCTGCGGAAGCGTCTGTGGATCGACGTTGGGTGGCAGCGCGACGCCGAACTTCATGTTCAGGTTGATCTGCTGCGGTGCCTGCCGGATGCGTTTGAACTTCAGCGTGCCACGAAACTCGTGGCTGGCCTCGACTGTCTCGACTGCCGCGATAGTGGTAGGCAGGTCGATCTCATCTACCTCCGGCGGCAAAGCTGCACTGGCATCGAGTGGTCGCCGCAATTCGAGCAGCGACTCGTACTCCTCCAGAAGTTGCCAGAGAAAATCGTCGAGCGCGTCGTCAGTCTGCGCGACTGGAAGGCCGATCTCCTTCGCCTCCGCACGACCGATGGCGTGGCCGTGTGAGTAAATCTTCTCAGCTAGCGTCTCGATGACGAGATTCGCCGTCTGCTCATCAACCCGCTTTGAATGGCATGCTAGCATTTTCCGCGCGACCATACGAATGTGCGTGTGCGTTCGATAGATGCTGCCAAGCACCCACGGAGAGAGCTTCTCGGTAAGTACACGCACGTTAGCGGCAATAGCATCCTGATCGCCCAGGCCAGCCACTTCCTTGATGAAACCGATGAAGGACATGACGTCCTCGACGCGAATCTGCTCCTTGACCTCCGTGCCCTTGTCATTTGATATGCTCAATGCCGGGTCGATGGGCCCGAGTTCGGCTTTTCGGCCAAGTACGATTTCGTCACATCCCAAGGCAACTAGCGTCGCCGCACTATGGGCTCGATATGGGATCAACACGCCCAAGTGCTGACAATGCTCTCTGAGCATACTGATGATGCGCCATGGAACCTCGACAGCCCCGCCACGACTGTAGAGGTAGAGATCGAGCTTCTTGACCTTTCCAACACGCCGGACAAGGTCATACATCGGGCGAACGGCATCTTCACCAATCTGTGCCTGCGGCGCGCCAGGTCGGTCACCGCAGATCCATGTGAGGACTCGGGAACCCCTCTTGGCTTCGATCTTCTTGATCAACGCTACGCGGCGGTCACGCGGGGTTGGCGCAACAGCGGGGGCCACTGGCTGGTTTGCCAGAATGGGTTTCGGAGTCGTCTTAGCAGATCGTTTTGCCATTCATATTCTCCATGTTTTCGGCAACTATGCTACCCGATCATCATCCACAACGACATGGCTACCCATGTGACCTTGTACCGTTTACAGGATTTCGACCCAGACAATTAACTGCATCGCTAGCGAACTGTCCTCGCGCAGGAGACCCCGGTGTTCGACTTCGCGCCGCAGCATATCCGGCAGCACCGACGCGACTAACTCATCGCGCGCCGATCGATCCAGCACGGTCTCTACCGCCGGCTGCGTCTCGCGCAGGCCGGCGAGCATGGTGTCGCCGGTCGGCAGGCGATGTCCCTTGGCATCCACGGCCAGAGGGATCACTGCCTGGCGGAAGTAGCCGCTGGCCCCGTGAATCTCGACTCGCCACACGGACAGCACGCACGGCTTGCCCGCGAAGCGCTCGAGCCTACCTATGACCGCGCGCTCGCGTGCGGGGAGGTCATGACTGCCGCCGAGCATGTGGCGGATCAGCGGGTGTTCCAGGCCCAACAGGCCCAGGTCGTCGTTTTCTTTCGCGGTGTCCCGGTTCGTTGTGAACAGGTGTGACTCGCCATTGGGTAACGTGACCTCGTATATGCCGTCGTCGGCCTGTCGCATTTCCGCGCCAAGAGCCTGGGCGGCGTCGCGCACAAACGCCAGCAGGCGGTTCATGCCCGCGCCGCCATCGTCGAACTTGCGGTAGTCCTCGAGATTGAAGCTGTCCAGGTCCTGGAACAGTTGGAACACCACGTTTCGTGCCAACTTAGCGTTCTCCAACGCGACCTCCAGTTCCTGCTGCGTCCGCTTCAACGTCGGGTCGCGCACCGCGTCCTGATAAAGCTGGTCATAGGAAATCCGCTCGGCCAACTGGCCCAGCACCTGGCCACGCAGGTCCTCGGTAACCTGGCCGTACTCGTCCACCTTGCCCAACGTCTGGGCGATGGCCAACAGCTTCTGTTCCAGCAACAGGAATATCTGCCCCTCGATGGTGTCGGCGGACACGATGTTGTAGACCTGCGCCGTGTCGCGTTGGCCGTACCGATGGATGCGCCCAATGCGCTGCCACGCGCATGGTCTGCTCGTACATGGCGTGGTCGCCCAGGTACGGGATGGCGTCCTGATCCGGCCGGGCCGGCGGCTCGCGGAGCTGCGCCAGCACCTGCTTCATAATCTCGCCGCGCTGGGCGGCGGCGATGATGAACGCCTCGAAGTCTTCCGGGGCGAAGAAATTGGCCCGGACGCTGTCCTCGACCGCCTTGGCCATCTTGTCGGCCGACGTGGCGCACGGTTCGGTGGAGAACACGCAGGTTGTGGGTTGCTGGAAGTTCCAGCGATGCAGCACGGCGAAGCGGTCGAACCGCTCGGCCAGTTCGCGGCGCATGTCCTTGTCGAAGCGCCGGAAGATGTCGAAGTAGACCGGCTCGTTGTCCTTCCACGCCTTGGCGAGGTAGGCGCAGCGGGAAATCCGCCGCAGGTCCGCGTCATCGTAGATGCATGGCAGACCTGCCTTGGGGAGCAGGAAACGCACCATGTTCCGCTTGATGGTGACGTGCTTGGCCAGCCACGGGCCGAGCGTGGCGCTGGCATCGGCGGGCGAGACGGGCACGACCAGCAGGACGGGCTTGTCCCAGCGCTCGGGTTGGTCCTGGACCGGCACGTTGGCCCACGGGGCGGCTTCCCAGTTGGGGTCAAGAACGATGACACGCGAGGGCGGCTCATTGACAGCGTCGGGGGAGCGGAGTTGGTGTTCGAGAACCTGGCGGATGAACGCCTGATCCTTCATCACCGGCAACAGGCCAGGCGCGGCCGGGGCCTCGGGCTCGAACAACTTGTCGTTCTTCGCCGTGGCCTTGACCTTCGACAGCGGGTTTTCTTCGAGCTTGAAGCAATAGCGCTTGTCGGTCGTGCCCACCTCGTGGATGTTGAAGCTGTTTTCAACGATGACCGCCAGCTCGGCTGTGAAGCCGTTGTCGTCGATGGAGCGGGCGCGGGTACCTGCCGGAACGGTGCATGAGCGAAGACCTCAACAACACAATCCGCGAGAACGCTTCCGGCCCGAAGCGCGCCACTGGCGATTCGGGCAGCGTGGAGCAGCACGCGCTCAAGGACCAGATCGACGCCGACCGCTACCTCGAATCGAAGA
>CAZVAQ010000202.1:0-5393 GCA_964625145.1 uncultured Candidatus Sumerlaeota bacterium | reverse complement strand
GGCCAGGGCCTTGGCTGGGCATCGCTGATTGTGGGGTTGCTGTCGCTGCCGATCGGAGGGTGTTGCTGGATTATGATCTGCCCAATTGGGCCGATCGGATTGGTGGGTGGTGTGGTTGGCACAATATTGGGGGCGATGGGGGTGCGCAAGGCCTCGAAGTTGGGAGAGACAAACGTGCCTGCCTTGTTTGGTTTGGTTCTCTCAATCATGGCAATCCTGGTCGCCTTGGGTTGGATTGCCCTATTCGGTTTTGCAATAGTGGCGGAATCGATGTAGCGGCGAGAGGGCTGATGGGTCTTTTCCTGCTCGACCTCACCGCCGGGTGCGCGTATCGAGAAGATGTGCAACGATTCAGGCTTTCCGGTTCTCAATTCTCTGTGACGGCTCATCATGACTGATCCCCGCTATCCATCGGATCCCGACAGACCCCGCGACGGTGAATCGGAGCCGTGGTCGTGGCAGCGCCCGAATGATGGCTCGCCGGTCTACGGCGATCCGTCTGCTTCGGCGGAGCCGCCGCCGCTGCCATCTTCCGAACCCGTCGGGGATGAACCTCCTCCCTTGCCGAGTCACCAGCCGGGCATCGGCCCGGCCCAGCCCGGTCATCATCATCCAGCGCAGGGCGCGCAGTCCGGTCCTTGGGATTACCAGCAACAACAGCAAGGCTGGCAGGCGCCGCCTCCGCAGCAATGGAGCGCGCAAGGATCCGGTGCACCGCCGCCCGCGGGATATGGCGCGCCGTACGGCGGGAACTATCCGCCGCCGCCCGCGCCTCCGTCCAACGGTGTGATCAAGGGGATGTTCTCCCTGATCACAGGTCTCATTTCGCTGGTGCTGGGAATCTTCTGCTGCTGTCCGCCCATTGGGATTGTTGGTGGTATTGTCGGAGCCGTGCTGGGTTGGTCCGGAATGAAGGAAGCAAAACTCAACGGCCGATCCGACGTGACCTGTGCGTTGGGATTCTGGATTTCGATCGCGTCCATTGTGTTGGCCTTGGTGAACCTGATCATGAGTATCATCATCCAGATATTCTACCCAGAGATGGTCACGGAAATGATGCGGGAACTTGGCCTTGGATGAGAAGCCTGCTGATGTGACCCCCGAGGTTGAGGGCACCGCGGAGGCGGAGCGGCCTGCGAAGCAGGAGAAGCACGCGAGGGATTGGCCGGCGACGCTGCTGCGTGTGGCGTTTGTGCTGGCAGTGCCGTGGGCTTTCCTGCAGGTCGCTTACTTCTGGCGCTCGAACACGGTGCTTTGGAATCAGGGGGAGCTGCGCCCCTGGGGCGTGTTCTCCGGATTGTTCCGGCCGGATTGGTCGTTCTCGTGGGCGAACTCACCGCCACTGGAACTGCTGGCGGCGGTGTTTCTTGCTTCCATCACGACGGCGCTGGGCATGTTGATCCTGGCGGCGTTGGATGTTCGCGCGGGTTTGCGCACGCGGCTCTGTCTTGGGTTTGTGGTTGGTGCGGGTGTGTCGGGGATCGTGTTCGAATTGGTCACGATGGCGGGGCTGTTGGTCACGCCTGTCGTGTGGATCGTATGGATCGCGCTGTTGGGTGGTGCCGGTTGGTTGGCCCATTGGCGCAACACGCAACCGACATTGCGATGGTGGGGGAGAAGACCGCCGGAGGATTCCAAGGCGCTCTGGCCGCAACTCGACAAGCCGGGCGCCATCGACCGCCGTGTGCTGGTGAACGAGTTGCCGCTGCGGGCGGAGATTGTGCGGCTGAACGAATTCTCCCGCGCGTTCTGGTGGCTCGGCGCGCTGCTGGTGGGCGTCATCACGCTGACGACATTCTGGCACGCGTTGTTCTATCCGGAGACCTACTGGGATTCGCTGATCCTTTATCTGGGTTATGCGCGGATGACATTTCTGGAGGGGGCGTTTCCCTTCAAGGCCGAGGCGCAGGTGGGGATCGGCCTCGGCGCGAATTATCCGCACTTATATCCGAACTATGGCGCCATTGGCAGCACCATGTTCGGTGCGTGGTCGGACATGTACCAGGCGTTCGCCGCACCATTGGCGGGCCTGATTGCGACGCTGCTGATCTATGACACGGTTCGACTCTGTTTTGGTCGCCCGGCGGTGGCGATGGCGGCGGCGGTGTTGTTCCGCGCCGTGCCGTACGGGATCGCGTATTCGACCTATGCGTCGGATTACTCGTGGGCGATCATGGTGACGGCGGCGTTTTTGCTGTTGTGTGGAATGTTCGCACGCACGCGATTGCCGGGGACGTTCGCGGTCCTGACATTCATCCCGGCGATGGCGATGCACCTGAATTACCTGATGGGCATCCTGTGGGTGCCGTGGGGGGTTGCGGTGATTTGTGCGTTGGCACAATGGCCGGCCCGGAAGTCAGCGGGTGATGGCGAGGTGGCGTCGTTGTCGGACGACAATCCCTTCGACATGCGCACATGGCGCGACGAGTTGGGGCGCGAGGAGGGTGATCCTCCCACCTTCCCTCGGCGAGGTGTGGAACTGGATGCGGCGGACGCATATGGGGTGGTACACGTCCTCAAGAGTCGCTGGTTCTGGGCCGTGCTGATCCTGTGCATGGTGCTGGGCAACACGTGGCATGTGCGGAACTACGTGCTGACAGGCAATCCGGTGTACGCGTTTTTTCCGGATCTGTTCCCAAAGAGTGTGCGCATCAACAAGGAGGTGTTGGACAGTGCGCACCTGGAATGGTTTCGGCACGGCGATGGGATTGCACGATTGGCGGAGCAATATGTTGACATCGCCGCAGACCGGCCGATTCGCGATCAAGGTGCATCTGATTTTGCACGCGAAGCGGGAGTGCGCCATCGCGTGATGGCAAGCTGGCAATTCTGGCAGGGATTCGAGACCTTCCGCGATGTGGGCGAGGACAAGCAGTTGGCGCGCGGGCGCTGGTTGGATCGGCTGCGGTATCTGGCACTGGTGACCCGGCCCGTGCCGGAACGCGATGCCCTGACCGGTGACCTGCTTCCGACGAAGAGTTTGTTCGGCCATGAAGTGAGGCTTTTGGTCTGGCCCCACGCCTACAAGATGGCGCCGCTCGCGCTGGGGTTTGCGCTAACGGGTTTGGTTCTTGCCATGTTGATGCTGGCGTTTCGCCGGGCCTCCACGCGGGCGGAGTTGATTCCGCTGTCATGGCGTGTGTTCGCAACGGTGAGCGCTTCGGCCGCGGTGTTGGGACTGTCGCTGCTGGCGTTTCATTACTTGCTGGGAGACTTCTACCTCTATCAGATCATCCCCGTGCTGGTCCCAATGGCGTTCTTCGCGGCGATTCCATTTGTTGCATGGAGGTCGGTGCCTTCGCCCATCGAGTTGATCGTGCACGTGTTCCTTGGCGTGCTTGTGTTGGCAACGGGGTTGGTGCCGGGCGTCGCGATGGGGCTGCTAAACTTCAAGATCCTCGGCCCCGCGCAGGTGGACGGCGTTTATTACGATCCTTTCGGATTGGATCACTTCCGCCATCCGGGCATGCCGGCGGACACGGTGTGGGGCATGAGGTTTGGCGAGGATGTTCGCATGTGGAACGACGTGAACGACATCGCGAAGGGGATGTCGATCCTCACCCACGAGAACCGCCATCGCCTGTACGATCCCTCCATCGAGCTGGTGCATCTGGATGATTGGGATGTGCAGCAGGTGTGGGGAGCGTCGATGAAGGAGCGGCTGGAGTTCTTCCGCAAGCGCGGGATTCGCTATTACCTGCGCGTGCCGATCGAGTTCAGTCATCCGATCAATGAGCGTGCGGGCATCCAGGAGCTCATCGACGCCGGCGAGTTGGAGCTGATCATCGAGCACGGCGAGAATCAGCTGTACGAATTCCGTTACGCCTTTGAACCGCAGTGGCAGTAAGGGTTTTCACCACGGAGTCACGAAGGACACGGTGAAAAGTCTCCTTCCGCAGATGAGCAAGATGATAACAGATACCAAGGTCCAAGGTCGGATGACCTTCCCTTCAGCCTTTAGCCTTTATCCTTCCACCTTCTCCGTGTCCTCCGTGACTCCGTGGTGAATTTGAAGACCAGGATGGTGGTTCAACTGTGAGCACAACATCCTCTCGGATCGAACTCGTCCTTGTCTCTCCGCGCATTCCGCAGAATGTGGGGGCGGTGGGGCGGTTGTGCGCGGCGATGGGGATGGCGATGCATGTGATCCGGCCGGTGCCGTTCCGTTTGGATGATGCGTCGTTGCGGCGGGCGGGGATGGATTATCTGGAGTACCTCGACCTGCGCATCCACTCAAGCTGGGAGGAGTTTGCGGTGTTGATGGGGGATCGGCGCCGGTGGCTTTTCACGACGAAGGGTGGGACGTCGCTTCCTGTTGCTCGCTTCGAGAGCGGCGACCTGCTGATCTTCGGCAATGAGCCGGTCGGGGCTCCGGAAGAAGTGCACGCGTGGGCGGGCGCGGATCATCGCGTGCGGATCCCCATGGCGGAGAGCCGCGCGCGGAGTTTGAACCTGGCGATGTCGTGTGCGATCGGGTTGTATGAGGCGACGCGCCAGTTGGGTCAGCCGCCGACTTTGGATGCGGCGGACTGAGCGGCCAAGGCCGCGCGTTCGTCATAGATCAAACGCGACAGCTTGGCGATGTCCTCGACAATGCCCTGCGAGTCGGTGGAACCTTCGGTCATGATCGTCAGGTAGTAGGTTCCGAACGGCGCGTAGACAATGCCTGTGTCGTTGCGCACGCCGGTGATGCTGCCGGTCTTGTGTCCGACGAGCACACCTTCCGGGAGCTGGCCGGGGATCAGGTTCTTGAATCGTTGGTCGAGCAGGATGCGGCGCATTTCGTTGCAGGCTTCCGGGCTCCCCGCCTCGTCCTCCTCGATGGCCTCCATCATCCGCGTCAGGCCGTCGGGCGTCATGAAGTTGGAGATGCCGGCGCGATAGGCCTGGTTGTCCTCGACGCCGCGCACGACAAAGCCCTTCTGCACGCCGATCGCGCGCATGGTGGCGGTGATGCGTTGCGGGCGGACGAGCTCGACGAGCAGGTTGGTGGCCGCGTTGTCGCTGACGACGATCATCTGCTCGGTGAGGAAGAGGACCGTGGCGCGCTTGCCGAGGAACTCGGCGACTTCGGGCCGTGGATCTGCCACGAACTCCGAGCCGTCGATCATGCTGTGGAACTTGTTGGTGACCGCGATGGTGTCATGCAGGCGGAAGTTGCCGGCGTCGATCTGGCGAAAGACCTCGATCATGACCGGGACCTTCATGGTGCTGGCCGGGTGGAACAATTCGTCGCCGCGCCAGGAGAAGGCCAGGTCGCTGTCCTTGTCCTTGAAGGACACGCCGACGCGGCAACCGTGCTCCTCCTCGATGGCGCGCGCGGCCGTGATGAGGCGTTCGGCGAATCCGGGGTACGGGTGCTCAGCAGCCATGCGGGCGAGGTCCTTGGGGAG
>CAZVAQ010000201.1:0-5430 GCA_964625145.1 uncultured Candidatus Sumerlaeota bacterium | reverse complement strand
GATCGGCACGCTGATGATGGTCGGGATGACCGTGACTGTCTGGAAGCCGACATAATACCGGCCGCCCGCGTTGTAGTCCTTCGTCTTGGCGACGCCTTCCTGATAATCCATCGTCATGGGCTTTGTACCCGTGACAATGTGGGTCACCCGTTCATCCGGCCCATCGGAGATGCAGATAATGCTAAGAGATGTCCACGCGTTTGTCAGCGCCCACGTCACCGGGTCGATTGCCCAGTAAGGGCGCGCGGCGACGAACGGGATGGTGGGTGGCAGGAAGGGATTGGTGATCGCAATCGGACCGGCCGGAATGATCGTGCGCATGTCCACTTCCGGATCGGTGAACTCATCCATGCGGGCCTTGATGTCGTCGGCGAAGTAGCTGATCGGTTCCTGGCGCAGGAAGTGCTCGTTCAGCAGTCCGGCCTTCTTGCTGGAGACCGAGTTGTCCGCCCATTCGGTGAAGCCCGGGTCGATCTTGATCTCGACCGGCTTGTAGCCATTCCGCTCGCGGTTGGCTTCCTCGACGATGTGGGGGACGACCGTGTACCATGGGCGCGAGGCGAAGAAGTAGACGTCCTCCTGCGAGAGCGCGTAGAGCTTGTTGAGCGTGTTCGCCACATCGCGCGCGTCGCCAAGGGTCGTCAGCAGCGTCCAGCTCGCTTCATAGAGCGGATCAAGGATGGTCACGGAGATTCGCGGCGGGCCGGGTATGTTGTCGGGATCCACTGTCTGCATGGCCTCGGTGTACTCATCGCCCAACCAGTAGATGAAGCCGAGGTCGATGGGCAACGGGCAGTTGTCGCACGCGATTTCCTCCTTCTCGTACTCGTCGATGAACTTCATGTTCGCCTCCATCGCGGTGATGTAGGCGATGAGCGCGTTGTTTGCGATGATCGCGCGGCGGGTGTAGGCGCAATGATTGAGGAAACGCGCCTGCCACACGGCGGAGGAATAGGCGGCGGCGTCGGCCGTCATCTGCAGGCGGGTCTTCTCCACGGCCATGACGCCGACGTTGTACGTGCTCATGGCGACCTTCACGAGCAGAAGGATCAGGATCGCGGTCAGGATCATGACCGCGCCGTCCTCGTCCTTCGCGAACTTGGTCATGACCTTTGCGGGAGTGGGGGGACGCCTTGCCATCAGAACACCACCAATGTCACATAGGTATAGTCACCACTTTCCATGCCGCGCACGGTGACGCGCTTGCCGTCGCGTTCGTAGAGCAATGCGCCATTGCGCTCCTTGGGAACAGGCAGTTCCTTCCACCCGTCCCGCTCCATCCAGTTTGCATAGGTGCGCACCAGATCGCCGCGGTAATCCGCGCGGAAGGCGAGGGCGACGCCGGTGTCCGCACTGCCGGAATAATCGAAGACTTCCGCCCACTCGGGCGGCGTGGGCAGCCCTGCGTCGGCAAATGCACTGGCGGAGGGTGTCTTGCCCTGCTCGTAAGCGAAGATATCAACCTGCCCGGAGCCTTCGGTCTGGCGCGCGACCAACTCCACACGGATGTCACCGTTTTGCAGGATCCCGCGAACGTTTCCGGGCGATGCCTGGGCGTGAATGCCTTGGGACTTCCATTCCCGGACCAGGTTGCGTTCCCACGATGTGGGCGCGGGCAACGACGTCGTCCAGATCACCACGCCATTGTAGGTGGAGCGCTCGACGGGAGCGCCGCCCAAAGCCCAGATCGCGCGGGTGACTTCCGAGTCGGGAAGGCTCGCGCTTCCCTCCGGGCGAACGGTCTCGGAGAAGACACGCTGATAGAGGGACAAGTTCACGCCCTCGCCTGCCGTCGCCACGCCGTAGAGATAAGACGCGGGGGCGATGACAGCCAAGGCAACAGCCGCGCAGGCCACCTGATACACAATGGCGCGGCCATTTCCCTTCCGGAGCAATCGGTTCGTCGTCTTGTAATTCATATGGCCTTCGGAAACGAGTATATGACTTCGAAATGCTGAGGGTACAGGACTTGGGACTTCGGGGTTGGCTTGTCTCCTGATGGGTTGCGATTCGGGACGTTGCAGTCTATGATTATGGGGTCTTGCAATGATTAGTCGCGGTAACGCCGTTGGATGGGGAAGGCGGCGGGGTGAGCCTCGTTCACATCATAGGAGAACCCACCAGACGTGCCCTGCACGGAACCGTTCGTGGTGTTCAAGGGCCAGCGGAATTTGCGGGGCGTGAAATTGCCACCGATGTCGAAGATGAAGGCGCGGTCATCGAGGTAGGCGTCGCTGCGGAGCGTGATCCAGGAAGGCTCCCCCACCGGGGCCATGCCGGGCGGTTCGACCTCGACCGCAAAGGGATCGATGCCTCGGGCCACCAGCTTCTGTACCTCGGCGTCGTGGTTGAACTTGGTGGCGCGAAGTTGGACCGCCTGCATCACGCGTCCCACCCAGGGGATGCCCATGCGGACCTTGACCTCTGTGCGCGAGGTCAACCACTGGCGCAGACTGGGATGGTAGGATCCACCCAGATCGATCACGCCGGCCAGAACGGTGATGTCCTCCTCCAGAATCTCGACGGGGGAGGTCGAAATGGCCCGGTCCTGATTGGCATTGCTGGGGCCCGGATATTCGGCGATTTTCTGAGTCAGAGGCCCGAGGGAATGCCGCACGGCCTCCTTCATGACCGACTCGACGCTGCCGGCGTTGCTGAAGCCCTTGGAGATCGGCTCGTAGTGCACCGCCCCCGCGCGCAGGCCCATGAAATTGGCGTATTGCAGCATTGCGTCAGCATGAGCCACTCCCATGAGCTGGATGCTTCCCAGCACCATGAACAGGAACAGGGGGGCGATAATGGCGAATTCCACCATGACAGCCCCGCCCTGATCGCTTGGGAAGCGGATCAGTCTGCAAGTCACCCGGCGCGCCAAACGGTCCATACCCACTGCTCCTGTGGGGTCTCAAGTGTGGTGTGGTGCCCGGTGGTTGCCCCGTCAACGGCAATATGCGGGAAGTGCGTTTTTTTGGCAGATTTTCGGATTGGGGGGGTCATTTTGGGAGCGTGACCAGGCGACAGGACGGCGAAAGCAAACCGGTATCCCTTTCGCGTTCGTTCGCTCGGGACCCGCGGATCCCTCTTCGGGTCACTCCAGAAAGAAACCGGAAAAACTGATGCCATCATCGCCAAACTTCAGGCCTCGCAGCCCGTGGAGCCGCATCCGTACGGGCGCCTTCACCGCCGCCGCCACCTTGGGAATCGTGTTTTTCCTGATGCGTGACACTGTGGCACATTGGATCGTGCCGGCGCAAACCCTGTCCCACGCGTTGCCAGCCATCGTGCAGGTGCAGGAGCAACAAGCCCACAAGCCAGACCTGCCCGCCCAGTGGACAACCGACTTTGCTGCCGCCAAGGCCAAGGCGGCCGAGACCGGCAAGCCCATCCTGGCAGTCTTCTCCGCCGAATGGTGCGCCCCCTGCCAGATGATGGTCAAGGATGTGTACCCCACCGAGCAGGTCATCAATGCCCTCAATGAGTTCGTCCCTGTCTACATTGACGGTGACTACCACAGGGACCTGACCGCCCAGTATGAGATCGAGGCCTTCCCCACCTATATTGTGATGACCGCAGCCGGTGAGGTGCGCGGCCGGTTTGTGGGTGGCGCCGGAAGCCCGGAGTCCTTCCTGGTACGCTTGGACTCGTCCATCGACTTTGACAAGAAGTTGGCCGCAGCAGAAGCCGCCGTCTCCGAGAGCCCCAACAACGCGAAGGCCCTTCACCGCCTTGGTGACCTGAAGATGTCCGCGGTGGATGACAACGAGTCCTTCATGGATGCGGTCGCCGTGTACAAGCGCGCACTGACCGCCAACCCGGAAGAGACCGGCAACATCGAGCCGGAGTTGGCCAAGGCCCTGAAGGAATCCGTCGCCATCGATGCCAAGATCGCTGCCGTGACCAAGGAGATTGAAGCCGCCCCCGGCGACGCCGTGCTCTACAAGAAGCGCGGAGATCTGAAGACGGAGGATCCGCTGTCCAACGATTCGAAGGCCGCCATCGTCGATTACCGCAAGGCGACGGAGTTGGACCCGGAGAACAAGACCGGCGCCGCCGGTGAGCTCAAGTTCCACGAAATCCGCGAGGGCCTGACCAGTGGGCAGTTGTCCCCGGTGCTGGCGGCCACGCAGTTGGAGGAGTTTGAACAGGCCAACCCTGGGAGCAGAAGCCTGGCAGACTCGCTGATCCTGCGTGCATACATCAATCTGCAGACTGGCAAGTTCGATGAAGGCGCCACGATTCTGGCGTCACTCATTGCAAAGTACCCGGACCATGAAGCCGCCGAGTCCGCGCGCGAGCTCCTGGCTCAAGTCCAGATGATGCAAGCCCAGCAGGCTCAACAACAGCAGCCACCAATGCCGTAACGGCGAAACTTTTCCACGCATGAAGAATCCCCCCGAACGTGCGGTTCGGGGGGATCTTGTTTTGTCTTGAACGCGTCCTGAACGGATCAGAAATCCGTGCGCCCCATCCAATCGCGGGCATCGAACTGCTCGCCCGTGACGCCAAGGCTTGCATCGCTGGCCAGATAGACGAATGCGTTGGTGATGTCCGCGGGTGCGGGAAGCGTGTGCGGATCCTCGCCCGGATAGGCCTTGGCGCGCATCTCCGTGCGGGTGGGACCGGGGTTCACGCTGTTCACGCGAATCTTATAGGTCTTGAGTTCCTCGGCCAACACCTGCGTCAACCCCTCAAGGCCGAACTTGGAAACCGCATAGGCGCCCCACTTCTCGCGGCCGCGCCGTCCGACGCCGCTCGAGACGTTGATGATCGAGCCCGCGTTCTGCGGCACCATCTTGCCAAGCGCTTCCTTCGTAACCCAGAACACCGAGTTCAGGTTCAGACGGATCACTTCCTCCCACGCGTCCGCATCGTACTCCATGATTGTCTCGCGGGGGCCGAGGATGCTGTGGTTGTTGATCAGCACGTCGATGCGGCCAAAGGCACGATGCACGGTGTCCACCAGGCGCACGGCCGAGTCGTAGTCGGAGAGGTCAACACGGATGGCACAGCACTCCGCGCCGATGAGCTTGATTTCCTCGGAGACGGCGACGAGATAGTCACGATTGCGGCCACAGATGGCCACGCGCGCGCCCTCTGCCGCGCAGGCATGCGCCAACGCGCGGCCAATCCCTTGTGTTGATCCAGTAACCAACACCGACTTTCCAGCGAGGCGATTGTTCGGCGGAGCCGCCGGGGTGACGCCGGATTCGGTCAACGTCTGAGCCATGCTTCGTCACTCCATTCTAGAATTGGTGGTCAGGACTTCGCCGCCGCCAGAGCTGCGTCGTAGTCGGGTTGTTCGGCGATCTCGGAGACGTACTGTGCGTGGCGCACCTTGCCGTCAGGGCCGATGACAAAGACCGCCCGGCACAGGATTCCCAGCTCCTTGATGTAGACGCCATACTTGCGGCCGAAGTCGTGGTCCTTGTA
>CAZVAQ010000200.1:2966-5660 GCA_964625145.1 uncultured Candidatus Sumerlaeota bacterium | reverse complement strand
ATGAGCACCCTGTTGCGCGACATCGGCGAGGACGGACTCCTCGAACTCCTTCGCACCCGGCTTCCGGGGCCGGACCGCAGGGTATTGGTGGGCTTTGGGGACGATGTGGCGATGACGATGTCGTCGAAGCGCCGGATTGCCTGGACCACGGACATGATGGTGGAGGGGACGCATTTTCGCTGGCGGCCGGGTTTTTCGGATGACGAGTGGGCGCGGCGGTTGGGGCGGATGCTGGCGGTGTCGAACTTGAGCGATTTGGCAAGCAAGGGGGCGGAGCCGCAGTACGCCCTGCTCAGTTGGGGCTTCCCGGGCGAGACGCCGGTGGCGCGGATCCTGGCCGTGTTCGACGGCATCGTGGAGGAGTTGCGCGAGGCGGGCGCGGTGTTGCTTGGCGGCGACACGGTGCGCGCGCCGCAGTGGATCATGAACCTGGCCATCACTGGCGAGATGCGGCTGGACCAGGGCTTTCCCGGCCGCGGAGCTGCCCGGCCGAAGTGGAAGCTGTATGTCACCGGCTGGCCGGGATTGGCGCGGTGCGCCTTCGAGGCGGTGGAGAGTGGCGCGGATCCATCGGACCGCCGGGCGCAGCATTTCCTGGCGCAGAAGGCGCGCACCTATGAGGGGATGATGCTCACCACCCAACTCAAGGGAGTGTCCATCATGGATGTCAGTGATGGGTTGTTGAAGGATGCGGGGCGGATGGCTAAAGCGTCCGAAGTGGGACTCCGCATCGAGGAAGCGCGCCTGCCCATTCATCCGGACGTGATTTATCATGCGGAGTTGACGGGGCAGGCCGCCGCGGATCTGGTGCTGATGGGCGGCGAGGATTATGAACTGCTTTTCGCCGTGCGGCCGGATGAGGAGGAATTGATGCTGCGGCTGATGGGGGATAAGGGGTATGCACCTGTCACCTGCATCGGAGAAATCGTGACGGGGAGCGGCGTGCAGGTGATTGCCGCCGACGGGACGGTGCGTAAGTTGACCAGCGGAGGCTTTGAACATTTCTCATGAGCATTCCGCGCGACGCCGAACGCACGACGTTGGTCCTGATCCAATCGGATCTGGATGATGAATCGCCGGAGGTTTTGGCGGCCGTGGCGGAGCGATTGCTGGCGCTCGGTGCGCGCGATGTCGTGCGCATTCCGGTCGTGATGAAGAAGGGACGCCTCGGCACGCGCATTGAGGTGCTCGCGCAGGAAGCGCACGTGGAGAAGTTGACAGGTGTACTGCTGCGCGAGACATCGACTATCGGCGTGCGCTGGTGGCCCGTGGAGCGCGCGGCGTTGGCGCGTGAATCAGTCAAGGTGGAAGTGGACGGCGCATCCGTGCGCGTGAAGGTTGCGTTTGCCGACGGTGTTCCCGTGAAGGCGAAGGCCGAGGCGGACGATGTGCGGGGGGACCGGCGATTGGCGCGCGAGGCTGAGCGCCGCGC
The DNA here is from genome assembly GCA_964625145.1 of uncultured Candidatus Sumerlaeota bacterium. Lineage (GTDB taxonomy): Bacteria > Sumerlaeota > Sumerlaeia > SLMS01 > JAHLLQ01 > CAYTRP01. The sequence goes on along the minus strand of CAZVAQ010000200.1, from coordinate 4,228 downwards.
CCTTGAAGGCAAGCCATGACGACCGAGAAGCTGGACGAGGAATACCTGGCGAGTCTGCCGACGAATCCGGGCGTCTACATCATGAAGGACGCCGACGGGAAGATTATCTACGTCGGCAAGGCCCTGAACCTGCGCACGCGCGTGCGATCGTATTTCCGCGACGGCGGCGATGGGCGATTGGTCATCCCGTTCCTGCGAAGTCGTGTCGCGTCAGTCGAGACGGTGATCACGGACACGGAGAAGGATGCGCTCCTTCTCGAGAACACGCTGATCAAAAAGCACAAGCCGCGCTATAATGTGCAACTTCGCGACGACAAGACGTACATCTCCCTGAGGTTCGACACCACTCACGAATGGCCGCGGCTGCACCGCACACGCCAGCGCAAGCGTGGGGACAAGGCTCTGTATTTCGGCCCGTACTCCAGCGCGCGCGACGTGAAGGAGACGATCCGCTTCCTGCAGCGGCTGTTCCCGATTCGATCGTGCAGCGACCGCGAGCTGGAGAACCGCTCGCGACCGTGCATCCTGCACCAGATCGACCGCTGCAGCGCGCCGTGCGTCGGCCGCGTGGATCCGGCCGTCTATCGGGGCTATGTGGAAAAGACGCTGATGTTCCTGCGCGGCAAGCCGGAGGAAGTCCTGCGCCTGCTGCGAGAGAAGATGGAGGAGTACAGCGAGGAGATGCTGTACGAGAAGGCGGCACTCGTTCGCGACCGGATCCGCGCCATCGAGGACACCATGGAGGAGTCCAAGGTCCACACACATCGGTTGTTCGATCGTGATGTGATCGCGGTGGCCCGCGCGGGGGGGCGTGTTGTCTTCGGCGTGCTGCCCTTTCGCAAGGGGCGCATGGAGGCGGCGGAGACATTCGACGCCAAGGACACGAACCTGGAGGATCCCGAACTGCTGGAGGGTTTCCTGTCGCAATACTATGACACCACGCGTCTTGTGCCGCGCGATATCCTGGTGCCCTATGATCCGGCAAACCGTGATTTTCTGGAGCAGCTCCTCCAGACGGTCCGTGGCGGGCCGGTCCGCCTGCGCGTACCCATGCGCGGCGCGCGGCGGCGCTTGCTGGACATGGCGCGGCTTAACGCAGGCGCCATGCTGCAGCGACTACTCTCCGGCGAGAAGACCATCACGGAAACGCTGGAGAACCTGCGCAGTGCGCTTCATCTTGAGAAGGCACCGCGCCACATCGAGTGCCTGGACATCTCGAACTTCCAAGGCTCCTTCCCCGTGGGGTCGCTCGTGTGCTTTCG
>CAZVAQ010000200.1:0-2866 GCA_964625145.1 uncultured Candidatus Sumerlaeota bacterium | reverse complement strand
TTGGCGAAGTCGCGGCTGAAGTTCCGCTCCGCGGCCGGCAACGACGAGAAAGTTCGCACGGAGGAACGCATCTTCCTCCCCGGGCGGAAGAATCCGGTGACATTCCGTCGTTCGGATCCGGCGCTGCATCTGCTGCAGCAACTGCGCGACGAATCGCATCGGTTCGGCGTCACCTATCACCGGTTGCTGCGCAGTCGCAGCGCGCTCAAGACCGGTCTGGAGGACATCCCCGGTGTTGGCCCCAAGCGCCGGCAAGTGCTTCTCAAACACTTTGGCAGTCTCGCGCGCGTGAAGGCTGCGACGGTCGAGGAACTGGCTGAGGCTCCCGGCATCCCACACGCCGTGGCCGAGGAGATCCATGCCTACCTCCATCCCACGCAGGAGCAGACGGAGCTGTTCACGGAGGAGGAACTGGAGGAGGAAGAGCGCGAACTGGAAGGCGAATTGTGACCTGTCGCTTCACTCCCGCGGCTGCAACCATGCGGTGAGGCGGCGCGTCGTGCGCCACCACAGGAACGCGATGACCATCAGTTCCGCCGGTATGATCGTGGCAAACCATACGGCATTGCTTGCCAGCATGAAGCGCCCGGGCTCTGTGAGGAGCCACCACTGCCATTCCACCGGCAGCACAAGCAGGATCAATGACCACGCGAAGTTGCACGCGTAGACCAATGCGCCGATCAGGAACAGCCTGACAGCGGCGCGAAGGCTCGCCTTCAGGACATCGGTCACCAACAGGAAGACACGCGCGGCAATCATTACGGCCACGATGCCGAACAGCAGATCCTCTACCAGCGCGAAGACGATGATCGGAACTCCCGCGTGAAAGGCGGGTCCGTCGTCCATCAAACGCACAATGTACCATGGGTCCTGGAGCAAATCGGAATAGTAGTATCCCGCGCCGCACAGGTGGAAGATGCTGATCAGGGTGACCGGAACGATGACCTTGCCGAGGAGCAGCCGCGAGGGGGTCAGCATTGTCACGGCGTACTCGTCGCGCGCATGGTGCCACAATCCCCGGCTGGCGCGGTTTTGCACCAGAATCATGGCGACGAGCACATCAGGCCGGAATGCCATGGCCAGGGAGTGAAGCGCTTCGCTGGCAACAGGCGTCATGATGCCCGTCGTGAGATTCTGAACATACAGCCGGGTCAGCCATGTCATTGGCACCCAGATAATCAGCAGGGCGGGGATCCAGAGGTATGCGCGGCGAAGGAAAGCCCGCCATTCCCGGCGGACGATGGGATTGCCGAAGAGGAGGCCAGGGGATTGGCCGATGGTATTCACGGCATGTCACGCGCCCGTAGGTGCCAGGTGGTCAAGGCCCAGAAGACGAAGCACAGCGCGAGCTTGGGGATTGCAACCACGAGATACTGCGACAGGTAAACCAACAATGCATGGGTGGAAATGTCCGTGTCGCCGGTGACGCGCAGCACAAACCAATTGGTGAAGGTACGCTGCTGGGCCTCGTTGACGTAGTACCAAGCCTGGGCGCCCTGCAACAGCAGCAGGAAGCCCACGATGGGCACCAGGGCCTCCATGCGCGCCTTGAACAAGAGGCCAAAGTACAACGCCGCGAGGCAGATCACCGCGCCGTTGGCGGCTCCTTCGAACAGGATCCCGAACGCAGACCAGAACGGGGGCACCAACCGGTCGGCGCGCATCTCCGGCGTCACGGAGTAATAGACCATCAGGCTCCCGCTGCTCCCATCGGGGAGCAGGCGGATCCCCGTGTACAGAACCAGCACGACCAGCGAGACGATGAAGGGGATCGTGACAATTCCCCAGAGGAACTCGCCCGGAGTGAGGAATGTCGTGCGAAACGGTTGGTAGAGGCCGGAGGGACGAAAGCTGACCAGCGCCCGCCATGTCATCAGCAATGGAATGATGGTGCTGGGGCGCACGATCAGGTCCAGCATGCGTACGGCGAACATGCCCCAGCTATCGGCGCCCATGCCCTGCTGCGAGGTAATAAACTGCTGCAGCTCGGTGCGGTAGGAGAGCGTGTACCAGATACCACCGAGGGCCACGGCCACGATCGCCAGATAGGTGATGGGGCGGGCCCGCCAGCGGCGGAACTCCGCCTGGATGATCGGGTTGATCACGACCCCCGCGTAGCCGGGGCTCAGCGGCTTGGCAGGCAACATGGGCTGTTGCCCCGGTGCGAGCGCCTGGATTCCATCGGGACTTGGAGTTGATGGTCCAGCGGCGGGCAGGACTTGCGGCCGCTCTTCCACGGAATCCCTGCTCATGGTGCTCCCAATCCGATGACCAACCTTGTAATCTTTGACATGGACGGCACGCTGGTTGATGCCTTTCGGGACATTCAGGCCGCGGTCAACGCCATGTTGGCCGCGCGCAACCTGCCGACGCATGATCTTGCCACGATCCGGGGATTCGTTGGCAATGGCGTTGTCCGTCTGGTGGAGCGATCTCTCCCGCCGGGGGAGCACGACCAGCTCGACGAGGCCGTGGCCTTTGTCCGCCGGTACTATGAGGAACACCCGGCCGATCACGCAGTTCTCTATCCCGGGGCGGAGGATTGCCTGGCCGAATTGAGGGCTGCCGGGTGCAAGCTGGCGATCCTGAGCAACAAACCCCACGAGGTCACGCTGATGGTCGCCCGGCGGCTGCGCCTCGACACGATGATGGACGCCATAGTGGGGGAGAGGCGCGACCGGCCCATGAAGCCCGACCCGGCCGGCGTCCATGAATTGCAGCGGCAATTCGCCGCCCAGCGGTTGACGGTGGTCGGCGACGGAATGCCCGACGCGCAGGTGGCCCAAAACGCCGGGGCGGCCTTCATCGGTGTCGATTGGGGGATTAGCTCGCGCGAGGACTTGGAGGTCTTCGGGCCGGTGGTGTC
>CAZVAQ010000199.1:0-5672 GCA_964625145.1 uncultured Candidatus Sumerlaeota bacterium | reverse complement strand
CCGTGGCCACGGCCGACGAGGCCGTCCGCGGCCATGTGACCGACCGCCAAGCCACGACCCTGGTGCTGCCCGACGGCGCCAGCGTACCCGTCGTGCGCTATCGGTTGCAGGTAGCAGAATCCTACTTCGGTGAAGGAACGGAAGGCCAGGAGTTGACCCTCCTCAACCCCGGCGGCCCCGTGCAGGGCTCCAGCGGCTATGCGGAGATCCCGTCGGGCTTCCCCGACTTCCGCGTGGGCGAGGAAGTGCTGGTCCTTCTGGAGAAGCGCGAAGGCCGTCTGGCCACAGGCCAGGCCGACAAGTCCCTGGACCTTCATCCTTCATCCTTCATCCTTCAGCCTTACTTCGTCCCCGTCGGCTTGGGCCAGGGGAAGTACGTCGTCACGCGCACGGAAGACGGCGAAGCCTACGCTTCGCGCGGTCCCATCGGCGCGCGTGTCCTCGACCGCCGATCCGGCGAGGAGAAGCACGAGCCCGCGGCCGGCGCCTTGCCGTTGCTGGAACTGGAAGCGCAGATTCGCGCAGCTATCGTCGCCCGCGTGGAAGAAGAGGGAGGGATGCAGAATTATGAATTATGAATTTGGAATTATGAATTCAGAGAGAGCCGCTGCGAAGCTCCTCATTATCGCCCTCTTCGCCATCCTCCTGCTGCCGGCAATGGCCGGAGCCTACACCCTGTTCGGCGAGCGGACTGTCAACCGGCGCTGGCCCGCTCCGGCGCAGGTCACCTACCACATCAACGAACTCGGCACGCCACAGGTTCCTTTCGCATCGCTGCGCCCCGCCATGGTCGCGGGGATGGACGTGTGGTCCGCCGTGGACGATTCCGAGCTCACCTTCATCGACGGCGGCAACACCTCCGCCGCCTACAACATCGGCGACGGCATCAACGCGGTGACGTACATCAACAGCGACTGGCCCTTCAGCAGCGGCATTGTCGCCTTTGCCCAACGCGTGCGGGCGGAGGATGGCCCCGACCTGGACCTGACCATCGAGGCCGACATCGTCCTCAACGGCGTGCACCACGCCTGGACCGTCACAGGGCAAACCATGCGGTTCGATGTGCAATCGGCCATTGTGCACGAGGCGGGGCACGCCGCGGGTCTGGACCACACGCCCCTGCGGGGCTCTTCCATGTACTGGCAATTCACGCGCGTGGGCCAGGGCGGCTCCTCCGGCATCGAAGGGCGCACCCTCGCGGCCGACGACATTGCCGGGATGCAGGACCTCTATGGCGCGGGCGCGGGGACCGGTGGACTTGCAGGCACGGTCTTCAGTGACATCGGCGGACAGGGCATGGTCGTCGGCGCGGTGAACATGAACACGGGCGAGACCATCACGGCCGTATGCGGAGGCCGCGCGGGACTTCCCAACGATGCCTGGCAAATGAACCGCCTTCCCCCCGGAGAGTATGTGGTGTTTACCTTTCCGGTGGACGATGTCGGATTTGGAATGCTCCCCATCGATTATGACAGCCAGTTCATCAATATCGACAACGTGTTTCAACCGCGATTCTATCGCGCCGGCGTGCCCGGCGGAGCCGGCCGTCTGGCCGATGCCACCGTCGTGCAGGTGACCGCCGATGCCGTCGTGTCCGATCTCGACATCGTCCCGCCGCAGACGGTTGTGTCGCGAAACCTGTATTACACCTCATTGGCGAGCAACGCCGCCAGCCCGACGGCCGCCCTCGTCACAACCCCCAACCAGACCATCTTCTACGGATTTAGCCTGGCGGCCAACCAACCGCGCTTGCTGGGACCAGCGGGCAACGCCATGACGGCGGGCCTGCAGGTGGGATCATGGGCCTCGCCGACGGGAATCGGCGGTGAAACCGTGGGGCGGTGGAGCTCGGACGTGTCCCTCACAGCCGGCCAACGCGGCGCGCTGCTGACCCTGTTCGTCGAGTACGGCGACGACGAGGTCGATTTCCTCCCCGGATCCGTGGAGATCGGCTTCGACATCCCGGCGGAGGAGGGGGCGGAGGATCGGTGGTGGGTTTTCTAGGCTGGAATGACGGGGCCATCCCCGGCGGGCAGCCAGCGGCCGTCGCGTGGAGCGGTGCTGCTTGCAGTCTCGCAGCGGTTACCCTACCGTTGGCCTGATCCTCGGAGACGTCGCCATGCCCCCCATGCTCAAGTCACTTTCGCTGGCCGGATTCCGCACATACCGCGAACTGCGCGACTTCGATTTCGGGCCTGTCACTGTCCTGATCGGCGGAAATGCCTCCGGTAAATCGAACCTCATCTCGTTCTTCCGCCTCTGGCAGCGCATGATGCGCAACCCTGGCGAGCTACAGGCCGCCGTGGCTGAAGCTGGCGGCGCGGGCCGTCTACTTCACGATGGGCCAAAGACCACCCCGAAGCTGACGGTCCAGACTCGCATTGAATCGGCCGACCGCGAGTTCGTGCATTCCTTCGAGCTCGGTTATTCCGCAGGGGACAAGCTTGTCTTCTTGAATGAAGACCTGGGTTACGGTGATTCCGTACAGGAAGACGACCCGTCCGATCCGCATCTCTCCGCTGGAAACGGACAGCAGGGCGGTGCCACGCACTTCGAGTCCCAACTGGGCGCTGCGGTTTGGAAGCAAGGTGCCTTCGCAACGAATCGTCTGCGGCCATACTACAACGGCATCGCCGTTCATCACTTTGCCGATACCGGTGCGACGTCGGGCATGCGGCAACGGGCTCGTGTGTCCGACTCACTTCACCTGCATCCGGACGGCTCCAATCTGGCCGCCGTCCTGTATCGGTTGCAGGAAGGGGCCGACCAGGACCGCATGGCCTTGCGAAGGATCGAGGACACGCTGCGGCTGGCGGTTCCCTGCTTCGCGGAGTTTGTCCTGGAGCCTCTCAAAGAGAGCATCATCCTGCGATGGCGCGAGCGAAACAGCCCGGTCATCTTCGACGCCGCCGAGGCGTCGGACGGCATGCTGCGCTTGATGGCCATGATCACGCTGCTTGGCCAGCCGGAGGAGCGCCTTCCTTCCCTCATCGTGATCGATGAACCGGAGCTTGGCCTGCATCCGCAAGCCATCTCGCTGGTGGCATCGCTGATCCGTGTCGCCTCGCAGGATTCACAACTCATCATCGCCACTCAGTCCCCTGCGATGGTGGACGAGTTCCAGATCGGCGAGATTGCCGTGGCCAGCCGCATGGGGAGGGAGACCACGCTGCAACGTCTGCGCGAGGATGAACTCGCTGCGTGGCTCGACGAATTCACCGCGGGCGAGATCTGGCAGAAGAACCTCGTGGGCGGGGGGCCGGGTACTTGATCCGAATCTTCGTCCTCTGCGAAGGGCATACCGAGTTGGGCTTCGTGAAGGACTTGATCGCCCCGGAATTGCCCGGCGCATTGGTGGTGCCCTTCCTTCCCGGCCGGGCAAAGCTTGATCCGAGAGGCGGTGACGTGCGATACAGCCGCGTTAGACCCGACATCCTTCGCGTCTTGGGATCCGACAGGAACGCACGCGTGACGACCATGCTCGACTACTACCGGCTGGGGCGCGACTTCCCCGCGCGCGACGAAGCGGAGAAACTCCCCCTGCCGCGCCAGCGCGTGGAGAGAATCGAACAGGCGATGTTGGAGGACATGGCCGAACAGCTCGGGACCAGCTTCGACAAGGGCCGCTACTGCCCCTACTTGTCCCTGCACGAGTTCGAGAGTCTGCTGTTCAGCGACCCGCGCAGATTGGCCGAAGGAATCTACGAGCCATCCCTGGAGTCCGCTTTGTCGCAAATCCGGCGGGCCTTCCCAACTCCGGAGGAGATCAACGGCGGCCGGGAGACCGCTCCGTCAAAGCGCCTCCGCGGCCTGATTCGCCGCTACGACAAGTGGAGCCACGGGATTCTGGCGGCGCGGGCCGTCGGCCTCCCCGCGATGGAGCGCGATTGTCCGCATTTCGCCCACTGGATGGCGCGTCTGCGCTTCTGGGCGATCAGGGAGGAAAAACCTTGTGCGAAGGACTGAAAACAAAGGAAATATGCAATCGCGTGTCGCATTCCCTTGACTGCCGGGGGGTGTGTGCTTTTCAGTGATCGCGATTGGAGATATGGACACTCGCGATTATCCATTCTATCTCAATACAAACCGGCAACTCAACAACGTAGACCACTTCACCCAGGAGCAGGCAGCACCATGACGATCGATCTCTCGAAGCACGGCATCATCACCACGCGCAAGCACCGCAGGGTTCACCGCAACCCTTCGGTCGCCAAGATCTACAAGCTGGCCCTGCCCCAGGCACGCTACGACATCGCCTCCAGCGGCGCCCTCATAGCCGACTCCGACATCAAGACCGGCCGCAGCCCCAAGGACAAGCGCATCGTCGAGGAGCCCACCACCCGCGAGGACATCTGGTGGGGCAATGTCAACATGCCCATGACCGAGGAGGCCTTTGAGATCAATCGCGAGACCGCGATCAACTATCTCAACAGCCGCGACGAGATCTATGTCATCGACGGCTTCGCCGGGTGGGATCCCAAGTACCGCATCAAGGTCCGCGTCATCTGCACCCGGGCCTACCATGCGCTCTTCATGCACAACATGCTCATCCGGCCCACCAAGGAGGAGCTGGCCAACTTCGGCGATCCCGACTGGGTCATCTACAACGCGGGCCAGATGCACGCCAACCTCAAGGTCCCCAGCGTCAGCACCCACACCAGCGTGGACCTGGACTTCCGCACCCGCGAGTTCGTCATCCTCGGCAGCGAATATGCCGGCGAGATGAAGAAGGGTGTCTTCACCGTCCTCAACTACATCCTGCCCAAGCAGGGCGTGCTCTCCATGCACTGCTCGGCCAATGAAGGGGACCAAGGCGACACCGCCCTGTTCTTCGGCCTCTCGGGCACCGGCAAGACCACCCTGTCCGCCGACCCCAAGCGCCACCTCATCGGCGACGACGAGCACGGATGGTCCGACGAAGGCATCTTCAACTTCGAGGGCGGCTGCTATGCCAAGACCATCAACCTCTCTCCGGAGGGCGAACCGGAAATCTTCCACGCCATCCGCTTCGGCAGCATCCTCGAGAACGTCGTCTTCGATCCCGAAACCTTTGAAGTGGACTATGCCGACGATTCGCTTACCGAGAACACCCGTTGCAGCTATCCGGTGGAGTTCATCTCCAACGCCAAGATTCCCTGCGTGGGCCCGCACCCGAAGAACGTCATCTTCCTGACCTGCGATGCGTTTGGCGTGTTGCCGCCGGTCAGCAAGCTCAACCCTGCGCAGGCCATGTACCACTTCATCAGCGGCTATACCGCAAAGGTCGCCGGGACCGAAGTCGGCGTCACGGAACCGTCTGCCACGTTCTCCGCCTGCTTCGGCGCGGCATTCCTGGTGTGGCACCCGACCAAGTACGCCGAGATGCTGGCCGAGAAGATCCGCAAGCACGGCTCGAACGTCTGGCTCGTGAACACCGGCTGGACCGGTGGTGCCTACGGAGTTGGGCATCGCTTCCAGCTCAAGTACACCCGCGCGATCATCGACGCGATCCTGGGCGGCAAGTTGGACAATGCCGACTTTGAGGTCGACGAGACCTTCGGCCTCGCCATGCCCAAGGCCGTCCCCGACGTTCCGTCCGAGCTGCTGAACCCGCGCAACTCGTGGGCCGACAAGGCAGCCTACGACCGCACTGCGGAGAAGCTGGCGGCCATGTTCGTCAAGAACTTCGAGAA
>CAZVAQ010000198.1:0-5711 GCA_964625145.1 uncultured Candidatus Sumerlaeota bacterium | reverse complement strand
CGGGCCGAGGCCACCTGCGGCTTCCCCTCCGCGTCGAAATACTCCGGGGACGAGCGCGCGAAGGTCCGGCTCCCCAGCCCCCCCCAGTCCGGCAGGATCTGCGGACCCGAGGGCGCCGGCCGCTGCTTCGGAGCAGGTGTTGGGTCCTGCGCGGGATCGTCGGAAAGAGGCGTCATGGGTTCACAGTATGGGCAGTGTGGTGACGGCAGGCAACACGGACATTGCCGATTTGGGCCCGATCACTTCTCCCCTCTCAAAAAATCAACTTTTCACAGGAATTTGGCCGCCGAACCATCGGCGCCCTTGACAGCAGCCGGGCCAACCCCACAGCTTCCCCCTTACGTCAAATGTCTGGAACAGCAACTCCGGCCTCTCCGGTGGCCAGCCATGATGACGACCCCCCCAAAGGATCTGAAGTCGATGAAAAGAGCCTTTACCCTGATCGAGCTACTCATCGTGGTGGCGATCATCGCCATCCTCGCCGCCATCGCCGTCCCCAACTTCCTCGAAGCCCAGGTGCGGTCGAAGGTCGCCCGCGTCCAAGGCGAGCTGCGCACCTTTGCAACCGCCATCGAAGCCTATGCCGTGGACTTCAACACGCCGCCTCGCGAGCATACCAGCGGCTATTACTCCGGAGATGCCGTGATTCCTCCTGGGACATCCACCGGTGGTATCATGGCCCGTGTTATATCGACTCCTGTCGCGTACATCACGAATGCATGGCCCAAGGACCCTTTTGTTGAGCAGCGCTCCGCCATTGCTTTCGACGAGCAGGTATATTCGTACCACAATCAGAAGATCCGCGCGAATGATCCAAATTGGACCATCTTTGGTTCAACCGCGGCCCAGCCCGTTACCAAGTCCCGCCATCTGGACTTTTACGGCGCATGGCGCATCGGTAGCATCGGACCCGGCCGGGATTACTTCAACCGCGAGGTAGGAGCCCGCACAGGAAGTCGCCCCTTCGAATTGTCGGAAAACCTGATCTATGATGCCAGCAATGGCACCATCAGCAGCGGCAACATCTGGCGTTCCCAAGCTCGTGCCGACAATTCCCAGCCGCCAGTTCAAGCGGGCCTCATCGGCGCGCACTGAGACTGACCTCCAATCATGCGCATCCAGTTCTGAATGCCGACCCCCACCCCGGGGGTCGGCATTTTTCATGATGTCGCCCAGCCATTCTCGCCGATTCAGTTGCCCTTCGCTGGACTGTGCCGCATACTTTCCGCTCATACACTGAAGGGATCCCGACCATGGCCATCGCCCGGCATCAGGCTTTCACGCTCATCGAATTGCTAATTGTGGTCGCCATTATCGCTATTTTGGCTGCCATCGCCGTCCCCAACTTCCTCGAAGCCCAGGTCCGCTCCAAGGTCTCCCGCACCAAGGCCGATCTGCGTACCATGGCCGTCGGTATCGAGTCCTACGCCACCGACGCCAACAAGCCCCCGCGCGAGTACAACACCGCCGCGCCCTTCAACGATCCGCCTCTGTCCGGCGAACCCGCCACGGGCATTGTCGGCCCGTGGCTCTCCACCCCGGTGGCCTATCTCCAATCGGCCATGATGCTCGACCCCTTCGTCCAGCGCGGCGACCGCATCCGCTGGGACGAGAAGTACTTCACCTATCACGACAACATCACCCGCACGAACAACGTCGGCACGTCCAACCAGCCCAACTGGGGAAACATCTACCGGGCCGGGGCCATCACCGAATTCTACGGCGCCTACCGCCTGTGCTCCATCGGCCCGGACCGCGATTTCTACAACAACCTGGCGACGCCCGGCGTTTATCACAATTTCCCGGGCGAATCCATCACCTACGACGCCTCCAACGGCACGATTAGCGAAGGCAACATCTGGCGTGCCCAAGGCGGCGGCTTCGAAGGCCAACCCCCCATCGGCCACGCCCTGGCGCCGCATTGAGGGAGGGGCACGATAGGCGAAGCTCTGGAGTGCGCCCGCCCCTCCACGGTATGTCTCGGGAGTTGAAGCCTCCCTCACCGAACCCCGCTCCCCCCACCCCCCAGCCGCCTCCCCCCTTGCATCGCGGGGCTGGCATGAAAGATGATCCCGGCGCTGAGACGAAAGGTGCCCCCCTCATGGCCGAACAGCCCCACGATCCCCAGGCATTTGCCACCATCCCCGAAGCCATCGAGGAGCTGCGCGCCGGACGCATGCTCATCGTCGTGGATGACGAGAATCGCGAGAACGAAGGCGACTTCGTCATGGCCGCCGAGCATTGCACCCCCGAGGCCGTGAACTTCATGGCCCGCCACGGGCGCGGCCTGATCTGTGTTCCCACCACCACCGAGCGGCTCGAGGAGCTCGAGCTCCAGCCCATGGTGATGCACAACACCTCACATCTGGGTACAAATTTCACCGTTTCCGTGGACGTCGCCAATGGCGGCACCGGCATCAGCGCCGCGGACCGCTCGGCCACCGTGCAGAAGCTGGCCGACCCGGCCGCCAAGCCGTCCGACCTGGCCCGCCCCGGCCACATTTTCCCTCTCGGCGCCCGCGACGGCGGGGTCCTCGTCCGCGCCGGCCATACGGAGGCGGTCGTCGACCTGTGCCGCCTCTCCAAGCTCAACCCCGTCGGCGTGCTGTGCGAGATCCTCAACGAGGACGGCTCCATGGCGCGCCTCCCCGAGCTGCGCCGCCTAGCCGCCGAGCACGGTCTGAAGATCGTCGCCATCCGCGACCTCATCGCCTGGCGCACGCTCCACGAGCAACTCGTCCGCCGCGTCGTCACCACCACGATCCCCAACCCGTACGGCGTGTGGAAGATGCACCTGTACGAGAACCTGCACAACAACGACGAGCACATCGTCATGGAGCTGGGCGAACCGGCCAAGCAGGACAGCGCGCTGATCCGCGTCCACAGCAAGTGCTTCACGGGCGACACACTCCTGAGCCTGCGGTGCGATTGCGGCCCGCAGCTCCGGGCCGCCATGAAGCGCATCGGCGAGGAAGGTCACGGCGTCCTGATCTACATGGATCAGGAGGGCCGCGGCATTGGCCTGCGCGCCAAGATGATGGCCTACAACCTCCAGCAGGAGGGGCTGGACACCGTGGATGCCAACATCCGTCTGGGGTTCAAGGCAGACCTGCGCGAGTACGGCATCGGCGCCCAGATCCTGCGCGACCTGGGCCTGACGCGCATCCGCATCATGACAAACAACCCCAAGAAGATCGTCGGCATTCAGGGCTTCGGCCTGGAGATCGTCGGCCGGATCCCCCTGGAAGTCGGCGAACACGAGCACAATGCAGCTTACCTGCAAACCAAAGCCGAGAAAATGGGTCATCTGTTCAAGATGGGACTGGGCCAGTGCGGCTGCTCCAATTCCTTGGCCCATGTGGCAACCGCCCCGGAAGATGAGCCGGCAGAGCATTGACCCAACAGCGCTTACAGCTCCATCCTTGATATCCCCGCGGTTTCATGGGACCTTGGCGGACTGAGCCCAATCCGCCACCGGTCCCGAGACCCGTCACCGTCCGACCCCGGAGCCTAGCAACTCATGTCCAGCGGCAAGAACAACAACCTGATCTTCGCCATCATCGGCTTCGTCGTCGTAGTGGTCGGCGTCATCGTGGTCTTCGGCCTGATGAAGGGGGACACCCCCACCGACCGCTCGACCCGCCCAACCGGCACCGAAGTGGTGGACCGCCCGGACACCCGCCAAACGCCCCCGGTCACAACCCCACGTGAAACCCCCATCGTGGACCGGACCCCAGTCCCCATTAAGGGCCCGCGCGCGCCATTGACCGTGACGGTCATCGACGAGGGGAGCCGCGATCCCATCCCCAACACGACCGTCTGGCTGCAGCAAGGCTCCAACCGCGCCGCCGCAGGTGAGACCGACGCCCAAGGAATCATCGCCTTTGAAGACATCGACCCGGGCGATTACGCGCTGCTGGCCAAGTGGGGCCCCGGCCCGGAACACGCCGGTGGCAATGTCGCGATCAAGACCGGCGAGACCCTCCAGCGCATCATCGAGTACCCCGCCCGCACGCGGTTCAGCTTCCGTTTCCTGATGGAGGAAACCCAGCAGCCGGCCATTGGACGCGAGATCACCATTAATCTGCCCGATACCAGCGCCCTCCTGCCGGCACCTGGATTGGAGATCAAGGGCACCACTGACGCCGCCGGCCGGTTGCGCTTCTGGGCCTACCCGGATCTGCGGCCCATCTACTTCTCCATGAATGGGCTGGCCCAATTCACCCGCGAGCGCGAGAACCGCTGGCTGAACCCGTACGATTACAAGGCGCCCCTCGGGTTCGAGGATGAGGGTGTGCTGCGCATTCGCGAGAACGTGGTTCAGGCCGTGGGCCGTCTGGTCAACGCGCCGGCCGGTCCGTCAGGACAAGGCTTCGTCGTCAACGCGCAAAGCGGCAACGTGCTCTATCGCGCACTTCCAATTGTCGATAACCAGTTTCAGTTCATCGGGGAAACCGGCGCCACATTCGATGTCAGCCTCGTGCGCCCGGGCCCGAACTACACTCCGCATGAAGGCGAGGAGATCCCCGGAATCCTGCATTCGGTCATGAACAACTCGGTGGAAAAGCGCCTGCAGGTCACCCTGCCGGAGAGCTCCGGAATCTACAATTTTGACATCGAGTTCGATGACCGCCTGCGCGTGCGCGGCCGCGTGCTGGATGCCGAAGGGCAACCGGCGGTGGGGCGATTGGTCCGTGCGAACGGGTTCGGCGGAACCAATCCCGGCCGTGAAGTCATGGGCACCATCACCGGCCGACCGATGTTCGACTTCCTGTCCGAACCCACCGACGGCACCGGCCAGTTCAGCATCGACCTGCCAAAGGCCGAAGCATACGTCTTCATGATCAGTACTCTCAACCCCATCGAGGACGCCAAACGCATGGACAATGTCACCATGCGCTGGAACCAGTTGGAGGCCGGTGAGGAAGTCATCCTGCGCATGATGCGCCCGGCCATCATGTGGGGCTATGTGGTGGACGAAAATGATCAGCCGGTCGCACGGGCCCCGGTGAACCTGCGCGGCGCGGGCCTGCCGCCGGCATGGGAGCGCTTTGGCACCGCCACGGACGAGGAGGGCTTCTTCATGATGCAGCTCCCCGACGAGGACATCCTGCGCTCCGAAGGCGTGGCCCTCGGCGACATCTACGTCACCGCGTTCCGCCAACACGTCGGCCGCGGCATGGCACCGGTCGCCGTCAACGATCCGGAACACCCGGTGAAGATCACCATGTACGGCACGACCATGGTGCGCATCCGCGCGTTCAACGGCGGCGAACCCGTCGAGCGCCTAAACGTCAGCTTCCTGTTTGACGCCCCGGAGTTCGCCACCGAGATCTACGGCGGTGGGACACGGACGCTTACCGGACGCCGCGGGTTGTTCCAGCTGCAAAACGTCCCCAAGGCCATCACCACCCTGGCCGTTTCTGATAATGACAATCCCGACGGCCGCATCTTCGAGATCCCCATCCCCGGCAACGCCAAGTTCCCCCACGAAGTTCGCATCGATTTCAAGAATCCGTAAGAACCGAATACCTGAACCCAAGGACGCACCCACATCATGGCAACCATCTTCGAAGGGGACATGGACGGCCGCGGCATGAAATTTGGCATCGTGGTCAGCCGCTTCAACTCACTGGTGACCAATGAGCTGTTGGCCGGCGCGCTCGACATGCTGGCACGCCACGGCGCCAAGGAAGCCGACCAGCCGGCCG
>CAZVAQ010000197.1:0-5726 GCA_964625145.1 uncultured Candidatus Sumerlaeota bacterium | reverse complement strand
TTGGCCTGGGACGCGGCACAGAGCGATCCGCCACGCGCGGCGCGATGGGGCGACGGCAAGATGGCAGGGAGTTCGTACTCTGCATGGTGGCCGATCGCTCCGGATTGAAAACAAGGCACACGCGAGTCCGGATTGCGACTAGCGCCCAACCGCCAGCCCGGCAATCCCTTTCCGCATGAGCGCGGTAATTGAAGCTCCCGACAGAAAGCCACCGAGGACACTCCCAATGCCCCGCCCCGCCTTTGTCTGGTCACCCCACTACGAGATGGACATCGGGAAACATGTCTTTCCGACCAGCAAGTTTCGACTGATCAAAGAGCAGCTCGTGAGGGAAGGGGTGGTCAATCCGGACGAGACCGAGTTGGCTCCCCCCGCCACCGACGATCAGTTGCTCGGCGTGCTGGAGCCGGAATACCTGCGCGACCTGATGTCCCATCGCCATACGCCACGCACCATCAGCAGCGAGCTGCCCATCACGCGGCAGATCATCGAAGGATGCCGGTACACCGCCGGTGGGACGATCCTGTGCGCGCAACGCGCCTTGGAGCGCGGCGGTGCCTGTCATCTGGGCGGGGGGTTCCATCACGGATTCGCCGATCATGCGGAGGGGTTTTGCTACATAAACGACGTGGCCATTGCAGCCATGCAATTGTTGCAGGACAGAATGTGTGATCGCATTGCCATTATTGACACAGATGTGCATCAAGGAAATGGCACGGCGCGGATCTTCCGCAATGATGAGAGGGTCTTTACATTCTCCATTCATCAGGAACAACTTTATCCACCGAAGGAGAAGAGTGACCTGGATATCGGGGTCGAGATGCATATTGGTGACGCGGGTTACCTGGCTTTGCTGGAAGCGGGATTGTCGGAACTGTTTTCCCGTTTCGACCCGCAACTGATAATCTATGTGGCAGGGGTGGACCCCTACGAAGGTGACGTGTTGGGATCGTTGGGGTTAAGCATGGGCGGCATGGAGTTGCGGGATCGGATGGTTCTGGAGGCCTGCGTGGCTGGATCCATTCCTTTCGTCACGGTCACGGGGGGTGGTTATGCGCGTCGCCTGGAGGACACGGTTGCGCTGCATGTTAACACAATCCTTGCAGGAATTGATCTTTTGGAGGCGTGATTGCCAACGATACCATTTTCCTCGTTGACCATGCCTCCGCCAATGATCTTGTCTTGGTGACAGTTGGGGTCTGAACAATCGCTAATTCATCGCGTCCCCATCGCGTCTCATGGCGGAACAGCCTAATCAGGAAGGCGATGAGCCTCCAGTGCCGGAGAGCGGTGGGAAGGTTGATGCCTCCAGCAATCGCGACACCGACCTGGGCGCCACCCGGCATGTTCCCCGATTGGCGGAATGGGGTGTCGCCACGATGCCCACCACGCCGAGCGAGATGGACCAGGCGACCTTTGAGCGCCTGGGGGGGAACAACTCGTTCGTTTTGATTCGCCGGGTTGCCGAAGGCGGCAGCGGCGAGGTGTGGCAAGCGGTGCAGACTTCCCTCGATCGCGTTGTGGCCGTAAAGCGCGTTCATGAGAAGCATTACGAGCGGCTGAAGAGCGATGGCAGGAACGCGTTGTACCTCGAGCAACAATTCCAGCAGGAGGCGGTGGTCACCGCCCATCTCGAGCATCCCAACATCGTGCCCGTGTATGACCTGGGCCTGGATTCGGATGGCAGGCCGCTGCTTGCGATGAAGCTGGTGCGCGGGCAGCCGTGGGACCTGTTGCTCGACACCGATTTTCCCAAGCTGCACCAGGACGAGTACCTCGCGCGGCACCTGCCCATCCTGATCTCCATGTGCCAGGCGATCGCCTTTGCCCACTCCCGTCGCATTGTGCACCGCGACCTGAAGCCATCGCAGGTGATGGTGGGGGAATTCGGCGAGGTGCTGCTGATGGATTGGGGGCTGGCCCTGATGATGGACTCGGCGCCGGAGAAGGGCTATCCCGCCGCCCGGCCGCTGCGTCATCTGTCCACACCCGCGACTGCTTCCAATCCCGCCGGCACACCTTCCATGATGGCTCCGGAACAAACGCTGGAGTCGGCGATTGGAATATCGCCGCTGACCGATGTGTATTTGCTGGGCGGGACTTTGTACTATCTGCTGACAGGTATGTATCCGCACGAGGCGGAAACCAACGAGGACTCCATCCGCCATTCACGCCAGGTCGATGTCCTGGTACCCGAACGCGACGTCCGCGGGCAGGTGATACCGCGGGAACTGGCCGATCTGGCCGAGCAGGCGCTCATGCGGGATCCTGCCAGGCGCCCACATTCGGTGGAAGAGTTCATGGGCAGGGTTCAGGATTTCATCTCGGGCTCGAACCGGCGCCGTGAATCGATGGAGCTGTCCGCCCGGGCGGCAAAGAGCATTGAAGAAATTGACAGGCATCTTCCCGAAGATTCAACCAGTGGGGAATCTGCGTCGCAAACCTACCAGGAGCTGAACGGTTGTCTGGCGCTGTTGGAGAGGGCGTTGGTGAGATGGCCGGGCAATCCCGGTGTGCCGCCAATGCACGAGCGCATCCTGCAGCGCTACGCCCGGCTCGCCTTGAAGGAAGGTGACTTGGCGCTGGCCCGCGTGATGGCCATGCGCATGGAGAACGCCCCGGTGCGCGAGGAGGTGCTCCTTCAAGTCGGGCGCCGCGAGACACAGATGCGCTCGGAGAAGCGACAGCGACGGTACGGACTGGCGGCGGCGGCCGTGCTCGCCCTGGCACTGCTGGGAGTCGCCCTGCAGCATTCCGCCTCCATGGCGCGCAAGAATCAAGAGTTGGAGGACCGGGGGCGGATGCTGGAAATCGCCAGTACCGCCGCACGAAACGCCGAGAGATTGGCTCTGGAAGAGAGCCAACTGGCCAATGCCGCGCGCCTGCAGGCCGAGCGCGAGCAATACTTCAGTTCCGTGTTGCTTGCCGAGGACGCCGTCGAGGAGGGACGCGTCGACAAGGCGCTGGACGTGTTGCTGACCAAGTCCCCGCCCGCGTTTCGCAATTGGGAATGGGGCTATCTGATGGCCAGGTTGCATCCCGAAAGCATCCTGATTCGTGGCGAACAGGATTTCTATCACGGTGAGTTCGACTCGACAAGGGACAGGTTCCTCCTCAGCAGCAACGGCCAACTGCTTGTGGTGGACAGGGGCACAGGTCAGATTGTCCGGAAGATTCCCGTGGGCACAAGTGTGGCATGGGGATTTGACCTGAGCCCGGATGGGAAGACTGCGGCAGTCGCCAGCTTCGACAATCGCGTCTATGTCGTCCGTCTGGAGGACGGCAAGATCCTCCACGAGTTGTTCGGTAGGGAATACCAGCGCATCGCGCGCTTCTCGCCCAACGGGGAGCTGGTGCTGACCGGTGGCGCGGACAATCGCTTCCGGTTGTTTGATGCGACCTTTGCCCAACTGGTGCTGGAATCCTCTCCCTTGGGTGGCAATGCCTATGCGGCGGCGTGGAAGCCCGATGGCACACAGTTCGCCGTCGCCATCCTGGACCAGGGAGTCAGGATCTTCAATGCCGGCACTGGAGAAATCGCAGGCGAGATCACCGACTTCGAAGCCAGCGTATTGGGGATTCGATGGACCAGCGACGGCCGCCATCTGCTGACCGCCTGCATGGATCGCAAGGCACGATTGCATGACGCCCAATCGCTGGAACTGGTTCGGGCGTTCGAAAACCACGACTCCTGGTTGCACGATGCCGCCATCAGCCCGGACGGCACCATGGTCGCCACGGCGAATGACGAAGGCGCATGCCGTTTGTTCGATGTCGCCACCGGATCGGAACTGGGAGTGATCCAGACGCTGGGTCCGACGTTCAAGGTCGAGTTCTGTCCGGACGGACGATCGCTCCTGACCGTTTCCTCGCGCGAAGCCCGCCTGGTGGATCTCGAGCAGTTCCACCACACCGTGGCCCGAACCGAGCTGGCCATTGATGAGATCCCCACACCTATGGCGGACATGCGCGTCTACGGCGTGCCCACACATCGCGACCGTGTCTTTGGCAATTCCGAATGGATTTGGAACGTGGATTCCGGGCACAGCGCGCTGAGCCTGGGTGAGAAGCGGTTCCTGATTCGCTCCCGCTATGCTGCCATGGATCCCGGCGGTGAATGGTTGGCCACGATGGACCCGTATGGCACGGGGGCGAAGGTCCGCGATGTGCCCGACGGCGCCTTGCTGGCAGAGGTGGGCGTCACCTCCCTGATCGACCTGGCAGCGGACCCCCGCGGCCGGTATCTCGCATTGGCCGACCAACAACGCACGGTGCGCCTGGTGGACACTTCCAACTGGACCTTGGTGCGGGAGTTGACCCCGCCGGTGTCCCCAAAAGACGAAGCGGAGCGCCCCTATTACTTCAGCCAGATTGCCTTCTCGCCGGACGGTCGCCATCTGGCAGCCGCAGCGATCAGTGACGGTGTGCTGCTCTGGGATGTGGAGAGTGGCGAGTTGATGCAGCATTGGATTTCCGCCTCTCCGCGAGAGGAGGCGGGCCTTTGCCTGGCATTCAGTCCCGACGGGCGGATGCTCGCCTCGGGCGGTTCCAGAAATGTAGCCATGATTTGGGATGTGGAAACTGGTGAGCGCCTCAGCACGCTGGCGGGACATGGCCGCACGCTGTATCATCTGGCGTTCAGTCCCGACGGCCAGCGTATCGTCACCTGCTCACGCGATCGCACGGTGCGGTTGTGGGAAGTGGCCTCCGGCCGCGAGGTGATGATTCTGGACCAGAGCCAGGAGATCCCGGTGGCGGCGGCATTCAACCGCGATGGCCGCACGCTCGCCATAGCCTACGCGAGTGGGAACGGCCGCATCCTCGATTCGTTCCCGGTCAACGTGGAGACTATCGAGGGAGCGGAGCAACTGTCAGAAGCGGAGCGCTTTGAACTGTGGAAGCGCCGGACAAGGACCGGGCGGGATATTAATGGCAGTTTGCTTTCCAGCCCTGCTGCAATCACCGCCGATAGCACAACCGCCTCCCCGGAACGCAAGGAAGCCGGCGGCGAAAGCATGGCGAGTCGGCGGGAGTAGCCCGCACGTCTTATTGGGAATAGAGAGGAGTCAGCGGCGCCTCGGAACTGCGGCGCGCCATCATGCGCGGCGTCATCGTCACCGGAGGCGGCACCTCACCGGTCTGCACCATCTTCACCAACATCTCCGTGGCCTTGTGGCACATCTCCTCCACGGGATAGCGGATGCCGGTGATGGCGGGATCGTTGAGGAGGAACATGGGCGATTCGTCAAAGCCGACCAGCTTGCAAGCTTCCGGGATGCTCAGGCGCAATTCGCCCAGCGCGCGCAGGATCGGAAACGGCAGCAACCCGCCCAGGGACAGCACGCCGTCGGGCTTTCCCCACTTGCCGACGTGGCTGAGGAACATCGACTTCGCCTGCGAAAGATCCAACGGCAGCGGCAACACATCGAAACCCAGCGCCGGGTCGCTGAAGTTGCGCACGGCCGTCTTGGCACCTTCGAGCCGGTTGACGATGGCCGTCTCGTGCAGATGTTCCTGCGGCACGGCCACGACAATGCGACGCGCCCCGGCCACGATCAGGTGCCCCATGGCCATGCGGCCGGCGGTAAACTCGTCGATGCCCACATGGCACAAACGCTCGGAAGGACGCGACATGGCGCCCACCACGGCCACGGGGGTCTCGCTCGCCTCAAGTTGGGCCAGGATGCGCTCGTCATCCTCCGGCTGCACATACACGATGCCGTCGA
>CAZVAQ010000196.1:0-5732 GCA_964625145.1 uncultured Candidatus Sumerlaeota bacterium | reverse complement strand
TTATCGCGACGACGTTCACCGGCAATGTGCCGCACTATGACATCATCGCGTCCGATGAGACGGGGCGGCATGTCTCGGTTCAGGTGAAGGCCAGTCGTGGACCCTCTTGGCAGTTTGGAAACATGACGCTGTACTGCGACATCACGTTTGACGGGACGCGGCAAGTGCTCGGGAAGAAGAAGCCGTGTCCGGTGAGGGGACTTGTCGTGGTATTCGTCAGGGTTAGTGAGGATGGGAATGACCGTTTCTACGTCCTCACCTGGGAGCAACTCCGAGACATCCTGATTTCACATCACACGACCTACCTCGCGAAGCACAGCGGCACTCGTCCCAAGAAGTGGGACTCTTTGCACTGTTCCATCGCCGAGAGTGACCTGGAACCGTACCGCGACCAGTGGGAGACGATTGAGAAGAGCCTGAGATGAGCGGGGGAAAGGTTTACAGACGCTCCATCTGCCACGCCACCCAGCCCGCAGGGCGACATTTGAGTAGCCTCCGGTGGAGGCGAAGCCGGAACCGGAGGTTGGGTCCGTCGAAGTGACGAGCCCCCGGTGGGGGCGACACAACAACGTCCATGATTCGCCCGTTGTGTCACCCCACAAGGGGGTTCGGGCTTCCTTTCTTACTACCATGGGTTCCGCTTCGCTTCACCCATGGCTATTCAAGTGTCGCGCTCCGCGCTGGCCACCTGGTGTCGTGCAATGTCCTTTAATGAGTCGAGGACTCATCCCCGATAATTGCAAGTCACTGCCGATGAGAACATTTTGCACTATGCCCTCACGCGGCTTCATAGATGGTGACGGCCTCGTCGAGGATGGCGCGGCGCAGGAGCCAATTGGATGATTGCTCGATGGCGAGGCGGTCGACGAGGTCGACGCGGCGCCCGAGCATCTGTGCGAGTTCGCTTTGCGCGCGCACGAGATCGTAGAGCGAAAGGTGAGCCTCAGAAGCCCACTCAGCCAGGAAGTCGATGTCGCTCTCGTCGGTGAATCCATCGGTCAGCGCCGAACCGAACAGAGCGAGGCGAACGATGCCGTGGCGCCGGCAAAATGCAGCCAATTGGTCCTTGGGCAGGACCGGCTGATGGCTGGAGGGGACTGTGAGTTCTGGCTGCATGGTTCAGGTTCAATCCTCTTGTTGAGAATGGCCCAGCGTGCGGGCGCAGGCAATCCTTGTTGCTGGCGACTCAATATCCGACAAAAGCGATCCTCGTTAGGAAATTCCCTTGCCTCCGTTAAGCGGATAGGCCGACACTTCTTTGTCGTATTTGTGCGACGACTGTCTCGCTCCCGGAGGACGCGCCTGCCCATCATGGAATCACTGGATCCTGTCTTCCTGTCGCGCATTCAGTTTGCGCTGACATCGATGTTTCATTATTTGTACCCTCCACTAAGTATCGGACTCGGTGTGTTGCTTGTCATGATGGAGGCGATGTACCTGCGGACCGGCAATCCGATCTACGAGGCGATGACGAAGTTCTGGGTGAAGGTCTTCGCGTTGGTGTTCGCCATGGGTGTCGCCACGGGGATCGTGCTGGAGTTCCAGTTCGGGACGAATTGGGCGACGTATTCGCGCTTTGTGGGGGACGTGTTCGGGTCGGCGCTGGCGGCGGAGGGGATCTTTGCGTTCTTCCTGGAGTCGGGCTTCCTCGCGGTGTTGGTGTTCGGGTGGAACAAGGTGTCGAAGGGCGTGCATTTCTTCAGCACGCTGATGGTGTCGCTGGGGTCGATGTTCTCGGCGGTGTGGATCGTGGTGGCGAACAGTTGGCAGCAAACGCCGGCGGGTTTCCGGTTGGTGGGGCGCGATCCCTCGAATCCATTGGTGGAGATTCCGGTCCCGGCGGATTATGTGTATGATCCGGCGGTGATTGACACGATGTTCGTGCGCGCGGAGATTGTGGATTTCTGGGCGATGGTGTTCAATCCGTCGAGCATGATCCGCCTGGCGCATGTGTTGGTGGGTTGCTATGTGCTGGGCGCGTTTGTGGTGATGAGCGTGTGTGCGTGGTATATCCTGAAGAACCGGCATGTGGACTTTGCGCGGCGTTGCTTCGTGCTGGCGTTGATGTTGGCGACGGTGTCGAGCATTGGCCAGGCGTTGCTCGGTTCGATGAGCGCGGAGGTCGTGGCCAGGCACCAGCCGGCGAAGCTGGCGGCGATGGAGGGCCTGTACCAGACGCAGGAGCGCGCGCCGATTTACCTGTTCGGTTGGCCGGACAATGCGACGGGCGAGGTGAAGTGGGGCGTGCCGGTCCCGGGGATGTTGAGTTTCCTGGTGCATTGGGACGCGAGCAAGCCGGTGACGGGGCTTGATGCGTTCGAGGAGCGCGACCGGCCGCCGGTGTGGCTGACTTTCCAGACGTATCACATCATGGTGGGGCTGGGGATGTTCTTCATCGGGTTGACGTTGTTCGGATGCTTCATGTTGTGGCGCGGCAAGCTGTTCCAGACGCGTTGGCTGATGTGGGTCTTCGTGTTGTCGGCGCCTTTGCCGTACGTGGCGAACCAGACCGGATGGGTCACCGCAGAGGTCGGGCGGCAACCGTGGGTCGTGTACAATTTGCTGCGAACGGAGCATGCGGCTTCAAAGGCGGTGGAGGGTTGGGAGGTGCTCGCGTCGCTCATCCTGTTCGTGATGATTTATTCGCTGCTGTTCGGTCTGTTCGTCTATGTGTTTGACCGCAAGATCAAGGAGGGCCCGCATCTGGATCATATTCCCGAGCCGGCATCGACCGAGCCGCAGGACCTGCTTGATGCGATCAGCCGCCGCGGCAAGCACCAGTTCACGATGATGGGAGGCGAACAGTGAGCGAGTTCCTTGACCTCAACCTGATCTGGTTCTTCCTGCTGGGCGTGCTGTTGATCGGCTACACGATCCTCGATGGTTTCGATCTGGGCGTGGGGACGTTGCACCTGTTCAGCAGGGGCGACATCGAGCGGCGCACGTTCATGAACTCCATCGGCCCTGTGTGGGACGGCAACGAGGTGTGGCTGGTGACCGGCGGCGGCGCGCTGTTCGCGGCGTTTCCGCATGCGTACGCCACCGCGTTCTCGGCGTTCTACCTGCCGTTCATCTTCCTGGTGTTCATGTTGATCTTCCGGGCGTGCGCGCTGGAATTCCGCAGCAAGGTGCACTCGCGGGCGTGGCAACGCGTGTGGGACGTGGCGTTCTGCCTGTCCAGCACCGTGGCGTCGCTGCTGTTCGGCGTCGCGCTGGGGAACATGATCCTCGGCATGCGGATCGGCGCGGACATGGAGTACGTTGGCGGCCTGCTGGAGCTGCTGCATCCGTATGCGCTGCTGGTGGGTGTGTTCGCCGTGTCGCTCTTCACGATGCACGGGTCGGTGTACCTATACATGAAGACGGAGGGTGAACTGCAGGCGAAGATCAAGCGCTGGATTCCGCGGACGTTTTCCTTCTTCGTCATCATGTACATCTTCACGACGATGGCGACGTTGGTGCTGGTGCCGTCGATGGTGCACAACTTCGAGATCTTCCCGTGGATGTGGATCGTGGTGGTGCTGAACGTGCTGGCGATCGCGAACATTCCGCGGGCGCTGTACAAGGGCTTCGAGGCGCGCGCGTTCATCAGCTCCTGCTGCACCATCGCGGCGTTGTTCATGTTGTTTGGCGTGGGCGTGTACCCGAACATGATCGTGTCGTCGCTCGACCCGGCGTACAACCTGACGATCTACAACGCGGCATCGAGCCAGAAGACGCTGGGGATCATGCTGGTGATCGCGCTGCTGGGCATGCCCGTGGTGGTGGCGTACACGGTGGCGATCTATTACATCTTCCGGGGGAAGGTGAAGCTGGACCAGTACAGCTACTGATCGCCGGGTCGGCAGATCGGGCCCTGACCAGAAGGCGGCACAAGAGAGGTGCGAAGGATCTCCTCCCTTGTGCCCTTTTCGTGGCCCCCAACGACGCGCAACCGGCGCATTGCCACCCCCCTTCCCCTTGACGCCCCCCGGCGGGGGCAGCACCCCTTTCCACTTTGTGGCCGGGCCACCCCGCGCCAGACATCACACCCTCGATTGATCCCGACTATCATGGCCCTGAAGACCTCCGATCGCATTCCCTCCGTTTATCGCATCGTCGTTAGTGGCGTGAACAACAAGCTCTCGCTGCTGGTGGCCGTGGACTCGTCGGATCCGGCGGCGACGCTGAAGCACTACATGGATCATGCCGCCATCAAGGTGCTCGAGGCCCCTGTGCTGATCCCGAACCGGGACCTGAAGAAGCCGGGGATCGACTTCATCCTTCGCGAGAAGGACAAGGCGCCGTACTACGAGATCGTGAACCGGCTGCGGTTGTCGAAGCTCGACCTGATCCTGCTCGACGCCAATACGAGGGACGGCGATTTGGCCTCCTACTGGTCCAACGCGCGCATCTGACCTGCGGGACTGGTATGCGCCCGCCCGGCACGTCGCCCCATGGACTCCGGCTCCCTGAAGATCCTGCTCGTCTGCCGCGCCTTCCCAGCCCATCGGCCCGGCGGCATGGAGCAGCACACGCACGAGCTGGCCGAGGGGCTGGCGGCTGCAGGGCACCGGGTGCATCTGCTTACGACGCCGCTTCCATCGCCGGAAGCTGACGCTTCCCTTCCCCAACACGAGTCACTCACGGCCATCGGCCATCGGCCCGGGCGCTACGATGTCGCCTTTTTTCGCGAGGCTCTTGCCGCTGCGCGGCGCATGCATGACAGGCATGGCCTGGACATCATCCACACACAGGGCCTGGCGCTGTATCCGTTCGCGATGGATGCATCGCCGCGCGTTCCGTGTGTGGGCACCATTCACGGCACGCATTGGAACGAGACGCCCCTGGACCCGCGGCATCCGGACCGTCGACGCCCGGGGCGCACGCTGGGGAACTTGTGGCACTACAAGCACCGGCTTGCCACCTGGCCACTGTGGAGGCGAATGCTCTTACGGCGACCGCCCATCATCGTGGACAGCGACTTCACGCGGCGGGAGCTGCTGCGCGAGTCGCGGCGCCTGCGGCCGCGTGTGGTCCCGTTGGGTTTTGACACCACACACTTCGAATGGGTCAGCCGCGAGGAAGCGCGCGCGCTTCGGCAGCGGCTTCTTCCCACGGCGGATACTGATGGGCCGCTGCTACTGTCTCTTGGGCGCCTCGAGCGCGTGAAGGGCTTTGAAACGTTGATCGCCGCCGTTGCCGACTTGCCGGCGGAGGCCAAGTTCACGTTGGTGATTGCTGGTTCAGGACCGGACGCTGCGCGACTCCAAGGTCTCGCCGAGTCTTCGCCGCATGCCTCGCGCATTCACTTGGCCGGCCGTGTCCCGCCGGAACATGTCCCCATGTGGTTTGGCGCGGCGGATGTGTTCCTGAATCCCGATCAAGGGCAGCCGGCATTCGGGCTCGTCAATGCGCAGGCGCTGGTGTGCGGCACGCCGGTGCTCGCGTCGCGGGTGGGGGCTCATCCGGAGTTGGTGGGGGAGGGCGATGGTGGGCTTCTGCCGCCGCGGGACGAGAATGCGTGGCGCGATGGCATGGCGAGTTGGTTGACGAATTATCCGGAGAGCGACGAGGCGAGAATGCAGCGTCGCGAGCGCGCGCAACGACGATTCGCCCGCGAGGTCATGATTCGGCGCGTTGTGGAAGTCTATCGGGATGTCGTGGCGGAGTCTGCCCGGCGTTAACCCGGCACCTTGTACCCGGGTTCCTTGTATCCGTAGAGGCTGATGCCGTTGCGGGTCGCCAGGTCG
>CAZVAQ010000195.1:0-5753 GCA_964625145.1 uncultured Candidatus Sumerlaeota bacterium | reverse complement strand
AGCGAGTCGCACCAGGGCGAGAACCGTGTCAAGTTATGACGGGATGGTCAGTAAGTCAGGAGTGACAGCGATGGCGAAGACGAACACTAAGAATGCGGAGAAGAAAGAAGTCGAGTCTCAGGAGACTCCGAAGGTGGCGAGCGAAGAGCCCAAGGGGACACGTTACCTCACCAAGCCGGTGCGGTTGTCGGACCTGCCGCGCCTTGCCGGGCGCAAACCCATCGACCCCTCGAAGCGCTTGTTCATGAAGTTGGCGTTCGTGGCCTTGGCCGCGCCGGGGAGTTTTGCGGTGATGCCAAGCAGGGGGTTTGGTGCCTTTCCCGTATGCGATGGGCCAGCCTCTGACGGATGCGGTCTGGTGCCGGACCAGCCGGGGACGGGTTCATGCAACCAGCCGGAGACGGATCTGTGTACGCAGGAGTCGATTTGTCCTTACGACAGTGCCTGCAATCAGAACCAGTGCGCGAGTGGAACCCATTCGTGCACTGCGGCAGGAGCGAATTCGTGCAATGCAGAGTTGAATAACGTGTGCTTCACCTCCAACTCGTGCACTGTCTCGAATGCGAACACATGTTCTGTTGCAAAGGCGAACATTTGCTCTGGAACGAATACCTGCAGCGGAGGCGTTGCGCCGCTTCGTGCAAACAACTGTTCTGCGGGGGAGTCCAACCAGTGCACGGGTATGAATCCAGGCGGTGGGCATACCAACACATGCTTTGGTGGAGCAGCGAATAATCTGTGTGCAGCTGGCGGAGCAGGAAATGCAGGCCCCTGATGGAGACTCCAATGAGAACGGCGATGGGCAAGAAGCGGATCATTGCGGGCGGCGTTGTCGTCCTGACAATTCTTGTTCTCATCCCAATGATCTTCCGGAATGGTGAGAATGGCCACGGTGCCCATGATCCACGCACTGATTCACCAATTGAAATCACTCGAGCCGATCCAGAAACCGCCGCCGAAAGCGATCCGGAAGCAGGGCACCATACTGCCACGGAACCAGAAGAGGCGACACTGCGTGCGGAGGGGGGCGCCATGCCCGTTGTGCTGCGCCTTGCGCCCGTTCAGGTATTCGACGGCTTCCGCTGGCCGCTTGACGGCACTCATGGGCTCGGAGTTCGTTGGCGTTATTCTCTTGAACCAGACATTGATGATTTAGCATCGATAAGCGCGCGAATGCTCGACGCTTCGGTCGAATCGGAGATTGTGATCTCCGATATCCGGTCCATGGGCGAAAGAATGCTGCTCCTCGCAGGGGAGGGTGATGACTATGATGTGGTCCCATCCATCATTGGCATGAGCACGATCCTTGATAAGGTGGACGGATGGGGAAAATCGTCTTCGGGATCCACCGATGGCGGCACCACCGACACGAGTGATTCAAAGCGTGCGGAAGGGAACTACGCCATTTGGGAACTGCCCCCTGATTCAATTCAAGCGGTCACCGGGGAGATGACAGACGAAGCGAAGGGGGGGATCCCGATTTTCACAGTCCATGTGCCAATCGTGCCATTGTCCAGATGCGTCATCGAGATTTCGCATCAGCTGGGGGCATTCAAGCCGGAGTGGAATGAAGTCGTCTATATTGACGAGGCATGGGCTTTCGAGAATCTAGTAGGGCCAAGCGTTCAGGGAGAGCCTGACATATTGTGGAACCTCTACTATATGAGCATGAGTCCATTTGTGCGGCAGAGGCGATTTGAGGCGAGCGATTCACGCATAATCATCTCCGGCCATATGTACGGACAGCGCAAGTTTCAATTTGAATCGGAGACACCCGATGGGATCCGGCTCTTTGAAACAGAAACAATGGAGAGTTCGCTTGGCGTTGAATGCGTCTCCGGGTTGCGGGAAATCGCGCCCGGCGAACTCGAGGTTCGTGTTGTCGACCCTGCGGACATTCCAGTCGAAGGCGCCTCCGTCACGGTTCAACGGCTCTACGACACAGATCCCTTCGGTGTGGAGAAAACCACCAGAGTGTCGGAAGGGAAGATCCTTGGGACACCTCCACAGTTCCCAGCCCAACGGACCAGCGCGGAAGGCTTGGTACACTTCACGGATCTGCCGTATGGAGTTTATAGAGTTTCTGCCGCTCACCCCCCGGGGACGGAATGGGTCATGACGACCAAATTGATTCGGCAAGGCGCCATCGCTTCGGTCGCGTTGGTCGTCTGCGAGCAGCTTGGCGGAAAGTCGATTCGTATCGCCAATATGGAGGATCGCTACAACGGACTTCATCTGAGCATCGTCAATCGGGACAATCCGACGGTCGTCAATCGGGTGGCTCTGACGGATTTGCCCATCCAGGCAGATCGCTCCAAATCAGGCTGGGGTTTTGGGCTGTCTGGAACTGATGGCAATCTCGCGCTTCAAGCAGCCCTTCATCCGGATTCGGGATTCGTCGCTGCCTTTGAGTGCGGCGACATCGAGCTGAAAATTCAGGACCTTCAGGCAATCGAACTGCACATCACAACACTGTCCGGTCGTGAAGTCGGAAAAACAAAGGTGCAGTTCGTACGTGTGCCCACGCTTCTTACCTCGCGCACCACCAGCATGGTTCTCGGCGATCACCTGTACTGGCGGACCGATGACATGGGAGTTTGCAGGCTTCCGGGGGGATTTCATCCATTCCTTTATGCGGTTCGGCTTGAGGATTCGAAGATCCCCATCGGTTTCGTCGATTTCCGGGATCCGCTTCCTCCTTCCACCACGAAGGTTGTCCATATGAAGTTCATTGACCAAGATACCAGAGTGAGCGTGACCAACCGAGAGACAGGAGCCCCCATTGGCGAAGCGGCGATTGTCGTGCTTCCCCGAGGAGGACTGGAGCAGTGGTATGGTGGTGCGCGTGCCCCTGCGCGCCATACTTATGGATCCCGGGAGGGGGTTGTGGCAGAAACCGATTCGAGTGGAAGTGTTGTCCTGCCTCATTTGCCCGAAACGCTGGACTTGCTCGTTTGGGCGGAAGGATTTCGGAGCGAGTTACTAACCTTGGAGGCGCCGCATGACACAAGGTTGTTAGTTGAACTTACGCCGACTCGCAATGTTCCAATTACAGTGGTTGATTCGGACAGCCGACTTCCCATTCCCGGCGTTCGCGTCCTGCGAGCACTCAGCGACGATCCGGGGCCGGCGATCCTTGCCTACTCGGCGCTGTCGGACTGGGATGGAATAACGAGCATCGACGGATTATCTGTCCCATTTACGGGGACGCTGCTTGTCGCTCGGGAGGCGTTCATTGGGGACCCATGGGAAGGGCGACCGGTATGGACTGAGCAGATTGTTGTCGATGCCGATGACGAGGGGCGGATTGAAGTAGTTGTCCCCGCAAGCGTGCTAGAGTGACGACAGCCCTCAGTTCGTACCTCACCCCTCCTCCAACCGCGCCGCGTCGGCCAAATCCAATGGCCGACCGGCGGCGCGTTTGGCGCGGATGAGGTCTTGGCGCGAGATCACCGTGATGGGCTCGCCGCCAAAGGTGGTCTCTACTCGGTTGGGCCACGCTTCATCGAATGTGACGCCGTCGATGCTGGTCATGATGTCGATGCAGGCGGGGGGAACGCCCATGCGGAAGATGACGTCAGGCTCGGCAAAATCCGCCTCGGTCGCTCCCATCAGCGCAGCGGTAAAACGCTGCAGAGCCCTGTAAACCCGGGCGGCGTTCTCCGGCGTGGGGCGCACCCAGACGTCCATATCCTTCGTGTAGCGCGGTTCGGAATAGAAGATCACCGCGTGGGCGCCAACCAGCAGATACTCAACGGCTTCTTCGTTGAAGTGTCTGAACAGATCTCTGAAGTCTGTAATCTCCAACTTCGCGCCCCCTTATATGGTCAACCATGTCCACCATTTCGCAGGCTGCTGCAAAGCGCCCCTCATGCCCCTGCTCGCGCCAGAACCAGCGGTCGAACTCCTTTTCCTCCGGACTGCCGCGGCGGGTCAGGGCGCCGTAGATCGGCCGGCCGTCGCGGGTGGTGCCTTCCATGATGAACGATGGGCGGGACATGCTCGCCAAACCTCCTCAAAATCTGCATCCTACAGTCTTGCCACAAATTCTTCGACGGTAAGGCCGGCTGCTCGAATCAAGCTTCTCAGCGTTCCCCGGTCCAGTTCCTTGTGGTCGGGCACTGAAAGCGTCACGGTTGCGCCTTCCCGTGTCATAATGATGTGGCTTCCTCGCTGTCGGGCGATTTGCCAGCCAAATCGTTCAAACACACGAACGGCTTCCCGGCCACCGATGACCGGAAGAGGGGGCATCAGAGCCCCACCTCCACCTGCCGTGTCTCAATGGTGAGCGGAAACCCTTTCTCCGCACGGACCTCCAGGCAGAGGGCAATGGCCTCCCTGATGCTCTCCAGTGCCTCGTCACGCGACTTGCCCTGACTGACACAGCCGGGGATCATGGGGCACTCGGCAATCCAATAACCATCTTCACCGGGTTCGAGAGTCACTGTAAATCGCATGGCCGATTCCTCACCCGAAAAGTATCTGCCAATCGCTGGTGGCAGTCAACGGCCGTATTGTCTGCCACCACGGTCGAGCCAGACAGTGGCAAACAGGACTGTGGGTCCGGTGCCCCCTCCCCCCTCTGTGCTCTCCGGGCTCTCTGTGCTTCAATTCCGTCCCTCCTGCAGCCTTTCCCGCTTGACGCGGGGAGCGGGTTGGGTAGGGTTCCGAGCCTGCGCGCCGAGGCTTTCGTCTCCAAGCGCGCCGAAAAGCAGAAGCTCTCCGCTTCTCACCTGCAGCCGCCCCGCCGGGTTTTTCTTTCCGGCTCCGCCTTGAGCGGATCGAGGGCTGGGATCAGGTTCCGACATCCGAAGGTTTTCCCGGCCCCGCCGCGGCTCCAAAGCGCCCGGCTGTGCCCTTCTCGGTTTCGGGCGGAGAGTGACCCCAACAAAGGGCCTCTCCGCCCGATTTGTTTTTGAGTATTTCACTCTTCACCTTTCACCCTTCACTCTTCTTCAGGAGGACTCACCTATTAAGCCAAATTCCCGAGTGAACGAGGAGATCCGCGTCCGCGAGGTGCTGCTGATCAGCCAGGACGGCGAGCAGATCGGCGTCGTGCCGATCCAGGAGGCGCTGCAGCGCGCCCAGGCCGCGGAACTGGACCTTGTCGAAGTCGCCCCCGAAGCCAAGCCACCGGTGTGCCGTATCTACGACTACAAGAAGGTCATGTACGAGCAGAAGCGGCGGCTGAAGGCCTCGCGCAAGAAGGCCCGCGCGTCCGAACTCAAGGAAATCAAGATGCGCGTGACCATCGATCCCCACGATCGGGACACGAAGCTGAAAAAGGCGCGCCAGTTCCTGGAAGACGGGGACAAGGTGAAGATCAACTTGGAGTTTCGCGGCCGCGAGCAAAGCCGTCCGCAGCTCGGCGAGAACCTGATGACCACCATCCTCGAGCTCATGGCCGACATCGGCGAGCCCGAGTCCCGTGCCAGCCGGCAGGGGCGCTTCATGCACCTGATCCTCTCGCGCCGCAAGGATTGGAAGCCCAAGCCGAAAGCGGGCGAGGCCGGGGCCCCCGGCGAAGCCGCCGCCAAGACATGACCACGACGAACTGCCAACAGCACACCCACCCACGGAGAACCTGACATGCCAAAGATGAAGACCCGCAGCGGGATGAAGAAGCGCGTGCGCAAGACGGCCAGCGGGCTGTTCAAGCACAAGAAGCAGAACCTTCGCCACATCCTGACCAAGAAGAACGCCAAGCGCAAGCGCCACCTGCGCAAGAAGAGCATCATCAGCGCCAGCGAGCA
>CAZVAQ010000194.1:0-5758 GCA_964625145.1 uncultured Candidatus Sumerlaeota bacterium | reverse complement strand
TCCTTTACCGGCTCGCCCCAGAACGTTTGATGGAACGGCATGCGACGCGCCGCGATGTGCAGAGCCCGGTGCTCGTTCTCGTCCAGGTCATAGGTGACCTCGAAGTGGGAGTCGTCGTAGTTGCTTCCCCCGACCAGATGCGTGCGCGTCAACGTGCCGTCCCTCTCCATGTCGAGGTCAAAGGAGGTGACGACATCAGTCCAAATGCCATCGATGCGCGTCTGGTGTATCCATTGAGCCTCGGCCATGGTCAGGCGGCGGATGTCCAACTTGCGTCGATTGCGGTCATCGTCGCGCGGCTTGCGATCGGGTTTGTCAGCATCCTTCGATTTCGCCGAGACGGGCTGCGACTGGGCTTCGCCGGATTGGATCCCTTCTCCTTCTTCCTCTCGCTCTTCCTCGTCCTCGTCGTCTTCGATGAAGTCCGAGTCACTTGCCGAGAAGACCAATGCGAACAGATCCTCCGTGCGCTTGACCTGATCGCGGGTCAAATGGTCCCACGAATGACGATAGAGCGGCCGTTGGATTTGGGCCTGCTCGATGACGATGGAATCCTTGCCGACCCTGCCGCTGACATTCATCTCGTCGAGGGAGAGAATGCGGGTGCCTTCCCATCGCCCGCCGATGCCGTCGAATGTGAAGCCGCTGACGGCGAGGCTTCCGTTCGTGTCGTCCGTCGCGGGCCAATCGACATTCCGCAGGCGCAATTCATCAAGTGCAACGCGGGCTTCGCCATTCTGACGGCTGGGTTCCCCTTCGCTGCGGACGGTGAAGGCAACGTTGCGGATCTCTGCATTCTTGATGCGAAGACTCCACTCCTGCTGATCCTTTGAAGCAGATGGTGGCGGCGTATCCTTTGCGGCGCCGTTGCTGGTGGTGCTTGCGCTGGCATCGTTGTTGGCAGGTGTTGGCTTCTTGTTCTCATCCCCGAGTGCCTTGGCCTGCAATTGCTCCAGCCATGGCCCGATGTTTCGCGCGCCGCCTTCCTGCCGCAGAGCGAGGAAATCCACGTCGTGCAGTTCAAGCGCCTGTACAACGAGCTGACGGGAAAGCAGCGGAAGCCACTCGATGTTCGCAGCGAGTCGCCCAATAGTTAGTGCATCGCGTCCGCCGATGTCCTGATGGGCATGCACGCGGATGTCACTGAAGGCAATGCTCCCGCCCGTGACCGAGAGCTTGACATGGCCGATCGAGACGGGAAGACCCAACTCTCGGCTGAGTTGCGATTCCACCTGCGACTTCAGGATGGAGGGAAGTGCAAATCGAAAGACACCCAAGGCGACCACGAGTATGATCGCAGCAATGCCCGCCCACCGCGCAAGGCGACGGCGCCGTGATGCCGGTGGCGTCGCTGCGGGTGTTTGTGTATCGGCAATTGTTTCGGGAATCGGAGTGAGCTCTCTTGGTGATCAGATGCGCTTTGGGACATGGGCGGAGCTGTCGTGCCCCGTTTGGCTGCTCAGGCAACCGACCAGGATGGCCTCGTCAGCCTCGACCCGGTTCCGTCCGGACTGCTTCGCGCGATAGAGCAGCTCGTCGGCGCGCTGGAATATCGACTCCATGCTATCGCTGGAGTTGCTGAGCGTGATGCCCACGCTGACGGTCAACGGCAGCTCGATCCCGTCGACATGGAGAGGCTGCGATTCGATGGCGCGCCGCAGGTTCTCGGCAACGCGCAGGGCCGACCGCGCGGAGATATTGGGCATGACCACAGCGAACTCCTCGCCGCCCCATCGGCACGGCGTGTCGTTCTCGCGGACGGTCTGCCGCATCACCGTGGCGATGTGCTTCAAGGCCATGTCGCCGACGTTGTGGCCGTGGGTGTCGTTGACCTTCTTGAAATGATCGATGTCCATCATGAGGAACGCCATGCTGCGGTTCTTCTGGCGCCACCGGCTCATCAAGGTCCTGACGGTGGCCTGCAACTGGCGGCGGTTGTCCAGGGCCGTCAGGGGGTCCTTGGTGGCCGAGTGGTAGAGGGACATCTCATTCTGCAGCTCGTCGGAGTCGCGGACGTAGAAGCCGATGACGGTGGAGCCGACCAGCAGCCGGTCGCGCTCGACCAACCGCGTGGGGCCCTCGATCTGCTTTCCGTTCAGTTCGGTGCCGTTTCGGGAGCCGAGGTCCTCGACGTAGCACCTCGGCATGGAGCGCGGGTCATCCACGTTCTCGTAGGTGATCTGCGCGTGGGTGCGGGAGGTGATTCCGTCGTCGATGTGCCAGTCGGCGGAGCTGCCCCGGCCGATGATGAGGGTGCGCGAATCCAGCGGCCTGCGCTGGCCGCGCAGTTCGCCAGAGAGGCAGATCAGCACGGGGCGGAAGACTTCCTCACGCTGGCTCTCGGGGGGAGGGGGCCCTGCCTGCAGGCGGAACTGCGTGGCTTCCGAATCCAGAGACCGCCGCGCATCGCTGCTGCGGTCGCGCCGGTCCGGATTGCCGGAACCTGATCCAGATTCATTGCCTTTTGTATGTTGTTGCGGCATCGACCACTCGTCCGGGGTCCGCGCCAGCTACCCATTGGCTGCCCCAAGTCTCCGCCTGCGGGGGCCGTCCCCACAGTCATAGGCCTGATGTCAGCGGTGACGGCGAAGATGCACAAGTCCAAAACCACCGCCGTGCGCCATCCCGATGCGGAATATCGCCGCGGCGAACGCGATCATTAGTTGACAGTGTTCGGCACCCTGTCGGCTGCTGCGGGGAGATTCTCCCGAGTTGCTTGAGGACAGGCGTCACGGCGCCCGAATTGAGCCCACGGCCCCACCCGAGACTTTCCCCTCGAAGGATCCATTACCAATGGACATGTATGTCATCGAAGGCGGGCAACCCCTGCGCGGGACTGTCACCGTCAGCGGATCCAAGAACGCCTGTCTCCCCCTGCTGTGCGCCGCGTTGCTGGCCGACGGCATGACCGTTTTGGAGAACGTCCCCCATCTGCGGGACGTGTACTCCATGGTGGACCTTCTCGAGCACCTGAACGTGAAGGTCATCTTCCGCAATGGCCGCATGGTGATCGATTCGCGCACGTTCGACACGGAATGGGTCCCCTACGAATTGATGCGCAAGATGCGGGCGTCCATGTACGCGTTCGGCCCGATCATCGCCCGGCGCAAGCGCGCGGCGGTCAGCAAGCCGGGCGGATGCAACATCGGCAGCCGCCCCATCGACCTGCACCTGCGGGGATTCGAGGCCCTCGGTGTGCAGATCATCGAGAGGAAGGGCTACATCCACGCCGCCCACAACGGCCTGCGCGGGTGCGAGATGGTCCTCTCCGGGAAGAATGGCCCCTCCGTCGGGGCCACCTGCAATGTCCTGATGGCGGCGGTCCTCGCGGAAGGAACCACCATCATCCGCGGTGCCGCCCGCGAGCCCGAGGTTCAGGAACTCATCAACTTCCTGACGGCCATGGGCGCCGACATCGAGGGGATCAACACGAACACGCTGACCATCCGTGGCGTCGACCGCCTGCATCCTGTGCAATGGAAGGTGACGCCGGACCGAATCGAGGCGGCCACTTTCGGCATCGCGGCGCTCATCACCGGCGGCGATCTGCTGATCAAGCACTGCGACCCGACGGCCATGACCGCGTCCCTGTGGGCCATGCGCGAGTGGGGCGCGCAGATTGACCACATGGATGAGGAGACGATCCGCGTGCGCCGCGGCGAGGACCGGGGGCCGCTCCCGCTGGATCTCGTGACGGAGCCCTATCCGGGGCTGGCAACAGACATCCAGCCGGCGTTTGTGGCTCTTCTGGGGCTTACGCCCGGGGCGTCCAGTGTCCGCGAGACGATTTACCGCGAGCGCTTCATGCACGTGGATGAGCTGAACCGCCTTGGGGCCTGCATGCGCGTGGATGGTGACAGTGCCCACATCCTGGGCGTGGATCGCTACGAAGGGGCCGCGGTGATGTCCTCCGACTTGCGGGCAGGTGCGGCGCTGGTTCTGGCAGCGCTGGCCGCCGAGGGCGAGAGCCAGGTCCGCCGCATTTACCATATCGAGCGCGGCTACGAGAAGTTCGAGCAGAAGCTCGCCGCTGTGGGGGCCCGCATCCGCCGCAAGGTCGAGGTGGAGGAAGACCCGGGCTTCGAGGCGCCGATCTTCACCCCCGCCGAGGAACTGCCCTCGGAGGTGGATACCTTCTCCGATGCGGAAACGCAGATTGAATCGCGCGCGGCGGGGTGTTGAGGGTCGCCGCGAGTCGACGGTGAGGAATGCATCATGGGCCGAACCGATAGCTGGTTCGGCCCTTTTCCATGGGTGGGCTTGCCTGTCGGGCTTGAATAACCAACCCAACCACCGGTAAAGTCAGCAGACAGATTCCAGAGGAGGTCGCATCATGCCACTTTCGGGAGCCGCCGCCGCCCGTGCCTACGGCCAGGCCAATGCCGTGCTGTCCAGTGCCGGACGCATCGATCATCAGGCCCGCGGGACGCTCGATTCGCTGCAGGGCCGCATCGACCGGCAGGACCTGATCATCCAGACGCTGCTGATGATCCTGCTGGAGAAGAAGGTCATCCACGAGGACGAGTTCAAGGAGTGGATGCTCTATGTGGATGAGCTGGACGGAACGCGGGACGGACGCCTGCGGGAAGACAAGACACCGGTGGTGTGCCCGGGTTGCGGCCGCAACTCGCCGCGCAGCGCGCCCAAGTGCGTCTACTGCGGGCACGAGTTTGAGCCGGAGTTCCTTTTGAGAAGGCCGGAGAAACCCGCCTAAAGCCCGCGCAAATGCCTCAGAAGCGCCCGGGCAGTGTGTTCCCACCGATAGCGCGCGGCATTGATCAGGCCGCGCTCCTTCCACAGATCGTGTTGCTCCTGGTGAAATGCCGGACCGCGCACGGCTTCCACCCAATCTGCGGCTGAATTGGAATCGAGCAGGATCGCGCTCTCCCCCGCCACTTCCCGGTTCGCGGCGGAATCCGTCGCCACCACGGGCGAGCCGCATGCTTGGGCTTCCAGCAAGGCGTGAGGCCAACCGCCGGAGGTACCGGTGAGGATGGTTGTCACCGCTCCCGAATAAAGTGCTGGCAACTGTGCATCGGGAATGTGCGGCAGGACATGGATGCAGCGATAGAGATCGCGCCGCCGTCGCAGGACTTCCGGCGCGCGGCCCTTCCAACCGAGGACGACCAGGTGCGGAGTAGCCGGTTCGCGCTTTCGCAGTTCATCGTAGAGGTCGATCAACAACTGGGCGCGATCCCATTCGCCGTGGCCCATGACAGCGAGGAGAAAGCTGCTGGCCGGCACTCCCCAATGTTGGCGGGTACTTTCCACCAACCGGGTGTTCTCGATGAAGAAAGTCGATTCATCAACACCAAGCGGGAGATGACGGATGCGGTCGGCGGCGTCTGGAACCTGCGCACGCAGTTCCTCGCAAAGCGCCATTGTCGGTGCGAGGATGAGCGGGCACTGCGCCAGTTGTCGTTTCCATCGGGGGACTTCCCTTTCCGTCAACCACGGCGCGTTGTGCAACGGATCGGTGCCCGGCACCTGAAGCGATGGCACCAGCACGGCACAGGGGATGGGGCCGTCGGGGAACGGTATGCCGTGAGGGGAGAAGTGCACGGCCGCTTCGCCACCGATCAGTGATTCGACTCTTGGTCCGTCACCCGTTGCCCAGGCGCGCGCGATGGAATGTCGAGGGCGCCGGATGCGAAGCAGGCGCGCGCCGTCCTTGGCGAGACAGAGGTGCTCGGCCGTGGGCTTGCGCCATTGGGCAATCATCATGAGGCGCAGGTCGATGTCGGCGTCCTCCAAGGCA
>CAZVAQ010000193.1:0-5827 GCA_964625145.1 uncultured Candidatus Sumerlaeota bacterium | reverse complement strand
TTCCAGCCCAAGACCCTGCGCGTCGTCGGCCAGATCAAGAGCCTGGAACTGGCCGACGGGCCCATGCAGGTGACATTCACGCACAATCCAAAGGCAACGGCGTCGCTACGCGAGGCGGGCGAGCTGTGATCATTGCACACGCAACAAGTCGCCACTGCCGCCACTGGGCACCGGCACGGTCCCGCGCAGCGCCAAGCCCGCAAACGCGTTGCCACTTGGTACCGAACGGCTTCCTGCAACAATGATTGCATCCCCTTTGCGCAGTCGAATCGGCGGATCGGGATAGTGCGACACGCTCCCATCCCCCAATCCCACATGACAAAAACCACTTATGCGATCAAAGACGTTCGGATCGTTCGGATCAAACTCGCTTATGAAGATGACCTGCATGCTGATCGACCTTGGGAACAGCGTGATGGTTCGAATGTCCATCTCGTCCTCCACTGATGCCACCAATTGAAAGAACCCGCCAGTCGATCCGTCATGGACCTCCCCCTCCAGGAGCATGGACCTGCGCCCCACATCCAGATCCCCGTCAAAACGAATTGTCGTGTCAAACGTGGAGTGAGAGTCGCGCGAGCGCGATTCAAGCCCCCTCAACAAGTCGGCCAAGGTGGATTCACCCTGGACGGCGGACGTCTCGGCAGCCTGTCCCTTCGCACTTTGGACCCACAACACAGGAGATGCGACGGCCAAACCCACGGCGACCGCCGAGATGACGACAGGTCTCATCGACTTCATGATCGAGCTCCAAGGATGGGATTGCGCATGCTTGACACATGCTATGATAATGTCCATCTCGCCGGGCCACCATGACAAGTGGCAATTGTCTGCAGGAAGGCCTCCATGTCACTCGCCCGATCCTGCCTTGAGCAATCTGTGCCCAGCCGTGGACCCAACCCGCCCCCACCCTATCACTCTTCACACTTCCCCCATCCATTCATCCGCACGCTGCACTTTGAACTCATCGCGCAGGCACTTAAGCACTGCTCCCAGCCGCCGCATCTTTTCCGCCGCTGACAAATCAAACCCGCCCATGGAACGCGGCGCGGGGAACACCAGCGGCCGCTTGCAATCGACGAAATCAATCCCGTGCAGGAGCACCAACGTCGGTTGGCCGCGACGTGCCAGTTCCCGCAAGCCGCGCACGACACGCTTTGACCCCAGCGCAAACACCGTCGATGCCGTCAGCGGCAAACGCCAGCCCGGCAGCACGCCCACCGGGATCTCCAGGAAGCGGCGAGAGGACGCAGGCTCGCGGCGGGCGGGCTTGCGAATGCGGTTTGCATCCGGTTCGTAGGGCACCCGCGGCGCCCGTGCATACGCCAACCGCCCGAACTGCCGCTTGGAGCTCTGCCACCTGCCCGCCATCCACGCATCCGCCAACCGCATCGCCGGGCTCCATGGTGTTGGCAACACCGACGCGTCATAGGCATAGCCCAACCGGCGCACGGTGCGCAGCACGCGGCTGTCGACATCATAGCCCGGCGCGCGAAATCCGCGCGGCCTGGGCAGGCCGGCAAGGTCCATCGCCTTCTCCGCGCGGGTGATCTCCTGCGCGATGCCGCCAATGGGGAGCATCGTCAGCCCCAGGCGATGCGAGAAGGAATGATTGCCGATCTCGTGGCCCGCCTCCGCGATTCGCCGCGCCGTGGCGGCCTTCCCCTCCGACATCAGGTCGCGCCCGACCAGGAAGTAGCCCGCCTTCAAGCCGAGCTCTGCGAACACATCCTGCGACCGCGGCACGCCTTCGCTCCACACCGGATCGTTCGTGAACGAGTCCCCCTCCGCGCGGCCATAGCACCGCCGGATGGCCCACAAGCCGTCCACGTCCACTTGGAGAAAGGCTGTGGGGGGCTCACTCATGACGTGTCCCATTCATAATTCGATTCCTACTTCATGATTCTAAAATCCGCATACACCGGCATGTGATCGCTGATCACGGCCATCTTCTCTGCGTCCAGCGGCTTGAAGACGGTGTAGGTTCCCTCCACATGGTCGGCCATCATCATGGGATTGGGAAGTATGTAATCAATGCGCCGCGTCGGCTGCAGCGTGGAATGCGTGGGTGTCGTGGCGCCATTGAGCGGATCGACGAAGAGCGGCACGCCCAGGCTTTCCGCCATCAGGCGCGACAAGACCGGGCTCCCCGGCGTCGCGTTCAGGTCGCCCACCACGAGCAGCCGCGCATCGGGGCGCTCGGCCAGGAAGCGCTGCGCCATGGCGCGCACGAGCATCACCTGGCCCAGGCGGTACCCGTCGTCGCGCAGGCGTTGACCCGCCTTCAGGTGCACGTTGAACAGCGTGAAGTGATAATCGTGCGTCGGGAAGATGTCGATGGCCCACAGGCGTGTGTTCACGTTGATGGACTGGGTGTCCTCGCGCCCGTTCTGCATGGCACCCTCCACCGGGGTGATCGTCGGCGAAAAGTCATATTGGATGCCCAGCGGGAAGCGGCTGAGCACCACCGAGTTCTGGTGCCAGTTGGGACTCTCGACGCCGCTGATGAAGCGATAGCCCAGGTCGGGGAACTCCCGCTCGGCCAGGTAGGTCGCAAACGACACCTTCTCGATCTCCGACAGCGCCACGACATCCGCATCCGCTTCGCGCAACACATCGGTGAAGAGCAGGATCTTCTCCTCGCTCGTCTCGAGCGACTCGTTCTCCTCAGGGTTGTCGATGTAGGGATCGTCGTATTCATCCACGAAGTGCGCCACGTTCCACACGAGCACGCGGAAGCGATCACCCGTGAAGGGTTTGTAGTCATTGGGGTCGACCATCGCCTGGCGCAGGTCGAAGGGCGCGCCGCCATCGGGAAGGGCCACCGCGGGGACTGCGGGGGAATCGCCCTTGCCGCACCCGGCAAGTCCCAGACAAGACATGAAGGCAAGCGCCAGCAGGTTCATGAGGCGCACGCACGGTAAACGCATAGGGTGGCTCCGCTCTCGTTTGGGCAGATCGCGCGCAATCCCTCCAACCTTTGCTGCTCCATCATCACGCGCAAGTTCCTGACTCCATGGCCACTCCCCGCCTCGCGGCAAGCGAAACACTGTTCGAAGCGCGCGACGTGTCCTTTGCCTGGCCGCGTGGCCCCCGGATCCTGCACGGCTTGAGCCTCCGGGTCCCGGCGGGGGAATTCCTTGGCATTCTGGGCCCCAACGGCGCGGGAAAGAGTACTCTCCTCCACCTGCTGACCGGCTGGGTCCGCCCCGTGGGCGGGGCGATTGCCTATCGCGGCCGCCCCGTTGGCGACTGGCCCCGGCGCGCCTTTGCCCGCGAGGTCGCCGTCGTCCCCCAGGCCGAGGAGCGCGTCTTCCCCTGCACCGTCGAGGAAGTCGTCCTCATGGGGCGCTACGCCCACCAACCGGTCCTGGCGGGGTTTGACGACGAGGAGGACCACGCCATCGCCCGCAACGTGCTGGAGCGCGTCGGCCTGGGCGGCTTTGCCCATCGCCGCATGCACCAACTTTCCGGTGGCGAAGGCCAGCGCGTCCTGCTGGCCCGCGCGTTGGCTCAATGTCCGACTGTGTTGCTGCTGGACGAGCCCACTGCGAATCTCGATCTCGGGTTTCAGCGCGAGACGTTTCGCCTGCTGGAAGATATCAACCGCTCCGGCGAGGGCATCACCATCGTGGCCATCTCCCATGACCTGAACCTGGCCGCCATGTATTGCCGCCGGTTGGCATTGTTGCACGATGGGCGCTTCATCGCCGATGGAAAGCCGGCGGATGTCCTAACCGCCGACCGCCTGGAAGCGGTCTATCGCACACCCGTCCGCGTTCATGACGAAGGCGACGGCACTCCACGCGTGAGTCTGGTGCGATGAACCGGGACCCGCGCACTCCTCCCGGCCTGCGCCGCGCCGCCGGCTTGTGGCTCGCCTTTGCGGTGGTGCTCGCCATCGTGTTGTTGTCGGCGCCGCTGCTGGGTTCCACGCGGTTGGATTGGTCGGTCGTCTTCCAACTTTCAAACTGGGCGCTGCCCCCCGCGGAGCGTCCGCCGGACATACATGTGCTGCTGTCGGCGCGCATTCCGCGCATCCTGTTTGCAGCGGTTGCGGGCGCCGCCCTGGCGCTGGCGGGTTGTGTTTATCAGGCAGTCCTGCGCAATGATTTGGCCGATCCCTACACGCTGGGCGTCTCCGGCGGAGCGTCGGTCGGTGCGTTGCTGGCGTTTCAACTGGCGCCGGTGGCGATGACTGCCTTGCTGGCGCCGATCGCAGCGTTTGCCACGGCTGGTGCAGGCGTCGGGTTGATTCTGCTGATGGCCCGCTCGCGCGGACCGCGCACGTCACCGGCCACGCTCATCCTCGCCGGAGTCACGCTCAACTTTCTCTTCGGCGCGTGTATCCTCTCGATTCAATACATCGGCGATCCGTACCAGACCACGATGGTGCTGCGTTGGTTGATGGGCGGAGTGGATGGCATCGGCAGCGGCGCGATTGTCTTCGTCGCAATTCTTGTGCTGTTGGGTCTTGTGTTCTTCCAGGCGCAGGCCCGGCCTCTCAACCTGCTCTCGCTGGGTGAAGCCTCCGCGCATCACCTCGGCGTGCCGGTGGAGAGCACTCGCATCGCGACGCTCGCCGCGGCATCCGCGTTGGCTGCATCTGTTGTGGCCTATGCGGGCCCTATTGGCTTCATCGGCCTGATGGTACCGCACATGACCCGGCGCATCACCGGCGCGGACCACCGCGTGCTGCTGCCCGCAGCAGCACTGGGCGGCGCCGCGTTGTTGGTGGCCTGCGACACCATCGCGCGCACCATCCTCTCCCCCGCGGAAATGCCCGTCGGCATCATCACCGCCTTCGCCGGAGCGCCGTTCTTCCTGTGGCTGCTGGTGAGAAAGGATAAAGGCTAAAGGCTAAAGGATGAAGGCTGAAGGCTGAAGGATGAAGACTTGCTGGTCTGGAGTGGGTGGGAATAAGTTGGTGCAGAATGTGGCGCAGGCGTCTCGCCTGCACTTCGTGATGTGGGGCTTTTGTGTATGGGAGAATGTCGGAACTGCCTATGCATAACCATGCAGGCGAGACGCCTGCACTACACTTCTTAATCCAAAAACTCCACCATCCCATCATCAAGCCGATAATACGCGCCGACGATCTTCAGGCCTTCCGACTGGACCTTCTCGGCCAGGATCGGCTGCGAGGTCTTCAGCGATTCCACCACGCGGCGGATGTTTTCGCGCACTGCCTGGTCCCACACCTGTTCCGATTCCTCGCAGGCGGAGCATTTCTTCTTTGCGAGAAGCACTGCAGGGATGATCGGCTCGACCATCTTGCCCACGCTTCCCGGAAACACCTCGTCGCGCTCGACCACCGAGAGCGCCGCGCTCACCGCGCCGCAGCGTTGATGCCCCAACACGACGATCAGCCGCACGCCCAGGACGTGCACCGCGTACTCGATGCTTCCCATGGCCACGGTATCCACGGTGTTGCCCGCGTTGCGCACGATGAACAGCTCGCCAAGCCCCCGGCCAAAGAGCAGCTCCGGCGGAACGCGGCTGTCGGAGCAGGAGACCAGCACCGCCATGGGCTGCTGGTTCCGGGCGATCTCCAGTCGCCGGTCGTGACTCAAGGGCACGTCGGCGATGGGCGCATCATCCATCAGGAAGCGGCGATTCCCCTCGCGCAGGATGGACAGGGCCTCGTCGGGTGATATCATCCTGGTCGTTCCTGTCGAGGGATTGGGTGTGCCGCCGGGACGGCGCATCGCATGAGTCTTCCGCGCCGGGTGACGGCTGAGTCAACCATGCGGATGTGGCTGATGGAATCCGCCCCAATCCTTCACCCCCCTCACTCGCCGTTTCTGAAAACCCAAAGCGGGTGATT
>CAZVAQ010000192.1:4046-5878 GCA_964625145.1 uncultured Candidatus Sumerlaeota bacterium | reverse complement strand
CAGGACGCGTTCGGTGTGCGCCAGGCGGACTTCGACACTCCATAAGGGGCCAAGCTTGCGTCTGATCGGCTCTTGATGGACCAGGCGGCTTTGGCTCCGGCTGGGCCAAGCAGGAGCTTGGCGCTCCATGGGTGCGGCTCTTTGGGCTTTCCCTTCTTCCCTTCCTTTTCCCACCCCCCGCAAAATGCCTTGCGGTGTGTCTTTTCTTCGCCCCATCTTGGGGCGATTGGCGGCGGTGAGGCCACCGGGCGGGTCATCTTGGCCTTGTCATCGTGGCGGGCAACGGGGTGGAGCTAGGGGGGTACAGGAAACAGAGGCGTCGAGACACAATCCGCGGGCGGACGGTCCATGAATTCGGAGTCGAACATCCTGGGAATCGATCTGGGCACCACGAATTCGGTGGTGGCGATCACGATCGGTTCCGATCCGGTGGTGATGCCCAACAGCGAGGGGAGCAACAAGACCCCCTCGGTGGTGGCGTTTCTGGAGAACGGGGACGTGGTGGTGGGCGAGATTGCCCGGCGCCAGGCGGCCACGAACCCCAC
This sequence comes from uncultured Candidatus Sumerlaeota bacterium, assembly GCA_964625145.1. GTDB lineage: Bacteria > Sumerlaeota > Sumerlaeia > SLMS01 > JAHLLQ01 > CAYTRP01. The sequence goes on along the minus strand of CAZVAQ010000192.1, from coordinate 5,333 downwards.
CCGCACGATCTCCAGCGTGAAGCGCCTGATGGGGCGGAATCTGGAGGACATCGAGGACGAGGGGGACCTGTTCCCCTTCCAGCTTGTCTCTCACGAGGGGGAGCTGCTGATCGATGTGGACGGGATGGGTTACCGGCCGGAGCAGATTTCCGCGCTGATTTTGAAGAAGCTGAAGGAGAGCGCCGAGTCCTATCTGGGCAATGAAGTGACCAAGGCGGTGATCACGGTCCCGGCCTACTTCGACGACATCCAGCGGCAGGCGACGATCGACGCGGCGGGGATGGCGGGGTTGGAGGTGTTGCGCCTGATCAACGAGCCGACGGCCGCGGCGATGGCGTACGGGTTGGGGCGTTCGAGCCAGGAGGACGAGATCGTCGCGGTGTATGACTTTGGCGGCGGCACGTTCGACGTCTCGCTTCTGGAGATCAGCGAGAAGACTTTCGAGGTGTTGACGTCGACGGGCGATTCGCACCTGGGCGGCGACGATTTGGATGCGGCGATCGTGGGCATGATCGTCACGGAGTTTCATGACCAGTACAACGTGGACCTGACGGAGGATCCCGTGACGCTGCGCCGGCTGAAGGAAGTGGCCGAGCGCGCGAAGTGCGAGCTTTCGACGACGAACCAGGCGACGATGGCGCTGCCGTTCCTGACGTATGTCAACGGCCAGCCATTGCACCTGGACCGGGTGATCACGCGCGACGAGTTTGAGGACCTGATCGACGACTTTGTCCGCCGGACGATTCGTTGCTGCAAGCGCGCGCTGGAGGAGGCGGGCCTCGCGAAGAAGGACATCAGCCGCGTGATCTTGGTGGGCGGCACCACGCGCATTCCGTTGGTGCAGGACAGTGTGGAGGAGTTCTTCGACCAGCAGTCGTTTCGCGGCGTGAATCCGGACGAGGTCGTGGCGCTTGGCGCGGCGACGCAGGCGGGTGTGTTCGAAGGAACGGTGCAGGAAGTCGTGCTGCTGGATGTGACGCCGCATTCGCTGGGCATCGAGGTGGAGGGTGGCAAGTTCTCGCGCATCATCGAGAAGAACTCCACCATTCCGATCAAGGCGGCGAAGACGTTCACGACGACGGAAGAGAACCAGGCGTTCGTGAACATTCACGTCCTGCAGGGTGAGAGTGACGACGCGGCGGAGAACCGCAGTCTTGGGAAGTTTGCGTTGACGGGCATTCCGCCTGCGGCGGCCGGTGTGCCGCGCGTGCGCGTCACGTTCTTCATCAACTCCGATGGCGTGATGGAGATTTCCGCGGAGGACATGCACACGGGCCAGGCGCAGGC
>CAZVAQ010000192.1:0-3946 GCA_964625145.1 uncultured Candidatus Sumerlaeota bacterium | reverse complement strand
CCGATGGCGTGATGGAGATTTCCGCGGAGGACATGCACACGGGCCAGGCGCAGGCCATGACCATCGTGCATTCGCATTTGACGGAGGAGGAGAAGAGCCGCCGCCAGCGCAAGCGCTCGCGCAAGACCGGGTCGGGCCGCCCCGCCCGGGGTGGGGCGCGCCGTTCGGGTTCGGGGCGCGTCACGCGCTCCAGCGGCGCGATCTCCACGCGCAGCGCGGACCTGACGCCGACGGGGATGTCTCCGGCCGGGCGTTCCAGCATCACGCCGGGCGGAGTCGGTTCGGCTTCCGATCCCACACCCATCGAATCGCCAATGCCGAGCGGCGCGCCTGCGGAGATCGCGGGTTCGGCTTCCGGCACCGGTTCGGGACAGGCCGATCCGCCGAGTTTCGCCGTTCTGGGTGACACCAACCCGGGCGAAGTCCGCGGGGGCGTTCGCTCGCGGGATCCGCACACGCCGCGGTCGCTGATGCCGGTGGATTATTCGAAGGCTCCGCCCATGTATACGCATACGGAGCCGATGGGCGGCCAGGCGCCGCAGGGCATCGCGAGGCCCAAGCCCATCAATCCGGCGGCAGCAATTCCCACGACCAGCGAAGACCCCAGCCAGATCGGCGTCCCGGTGGCGAAGCCTGCCGCGCAGCCTGTCGCATCGCCGCCGGCCGCCACGGACGAGGTCGACTTCCCGCCGGAGATCCGGGAGGCGCTGGCGCTGGCTCGCGAAGGGCGCGAGAATGCCACCTCGCAGAAGGTTTATGCGATGGCTCTGGAGTCCCTGGCCTCGCCGCCGTGGACGGATAGCACCCTGTTCCCGATCCTTTCGGCGCGCTTCTCCCTGCACCTGATCGCGGGGCAGTTGGAGGAGACGCGCGCGATCCTGGACCAGCTCCGGAAGCTGCACCTGAAGGACCACCCGGACGAGGTTCTCGGTTTCCATGACCAGGCGCACGGCCGCTTTGGCGCGGCATCGCTGCTGCGCGATCGTTCGGCGGCGCGGTTGAGCTTGGGGGACCTTGTCGGGGCCAGCACTGACCTGGAGCAGGCGATGCGGTCGGACCCGATCGAGTCCGACGCCGCGGAGCTGCGCAAGTTGTACAAGGCGCGCTCGCAGGGCGGACAGGATCCACAGGCGCAGTTCAAGCTCGTGAAGATCCTGCTGAAGTCGAACGAGGTGGACGAGGCCATCGAGGTCTTGCAGGAGCTGCAGAGACACGCGGGCTACGAGACGCGCGCGCTGAAGATCCTGGGCCTTTGCCATTGGCAGAAGAACATGCACTACCTGGCGTGGCAGAAGTTCCGTGCCCTGCCCGTGGACGAGGACCTGAAGGACATCCTGTATCGCCTGGCCGGCGACATGGAGGCTTCCGACCAACTGCACAACGCGGTGGCGGTGCTGGAGCACCTGATGAACGAGGCGCCGGGTTACCGCGACGTGGACGCGCGGCTGCGCAAGCTGGCCTACCGGCTGAAGCTGCAGCGCGACGAGCAAGAGCAGTCCGGCGCGAGCGTGCCGGCGCTCAGCCGCGACAGCCGCTTCACGATTCTGGAAGAGATCAACCGCGGCAGCATGGGCATCATCTACAAGGCGCAGGACAAGACGCTCAACGAGATCGTGGCGCTGAAGGTGCTGAACGACTATCTGTGCAGCGATCCCGCGGCGGTCGAGCGCTTCAAGAGCGAGGCGCGCGCGGCGAAGAAGCTCAGCCATCCGTACATCGTGCGCATCCATGACCTGTTCGAGGTGGAGAACAAGCGCTACATCAGCATGGAGTACATCGAGGGGGCGGACCTGAAGCGGCTGATCTCCGAGCGCACGACGTTCACCGAGGACATGATCCTGTATTACTTCAAGCAGATCTGCGACGCGCTGAGCTATGCGCACAAGCTGGGGATCGTGCACCGCGACATCAAGCCGGCGAACATCATGATCACCAACCGCAACTCGGTGAAGATCACCGACTTCGGGATCGCGAAGATCCTGCGCGGCGACGACGCCACGAAGAGCGGCACGGCGGTCATCGGCACGCCGCTGTACATGGCGCCGGAACAGATCATCGGCGAGCCGGTGGACGGGCGGACGGACATCTATTCGCTCGGCATCATGTTCTACGAGATGATCTCGGGCAACCCGCCGTTCTACCTGGGGAACATCGAGTACCACCACATCCACACGGCGCCGCCTCCGCTTGGGGACAAGGTCAGCCCGCCGGTGCGCAACGTGATCATGAAGATGATCTCCAAGAAGCCCGACGACCGGTTCCAGTCGGTGGACGAAATCCTGGCTGCCATCCGGGGCGGATGACCAGCAGGCCCCCCAAACCGTGGATTCAGGGTTGGAGCCGGGTCTTCCGGGGCCTGACAGCGTCAACTGCTTGACGCCGGGGTCTTTATTCGCCTTGCCTCGCGCGCGCACAGGCTCCTAACTCTCGGCCCCATTTATCGCGCCCAGCGCCTTCACCGCCACGGAAGTTCCCCAACCCTCATGGCCCAAATCAAGATCACCCGCGAACAGCTCGAGCATGATCGCTTCCTCGAGTCGACTGACACTTTCCTCATCTGGCTGAAGAAGAACCTGCGCCTTCTGCTCATCGTCCTTGGCGCCGGGATCCTCGTCTATTCGATCTATGGTTATTTTGCCGCCAGCCATCGTCATACCATCGAGGCGGCGAACGATGCGTACGCCCGGGCCCATGCCCGCTATGTGCGCGCGCTGAACGAGACGGCCTGGGGCTCGCCTGAGCGCGAGGCCGCCATGAGCGAGGTCGTGACCTTGGCCCGCGGCGTCCGGGAGGACTTTGCCAAGACGGCCATGGCCATCCCGGCGCATTTCCTGGAGGGGACTGCCTGGTACTACGCCGGCGACAACCTTGAGACAGCCGCCACCGACGGGCCCCGCAACACCCAGAAGGCCATCGAAGTGTTCACGCGCTTCGTGGCCGACGCCAAGCCGGGGTCCTTTGAGTATGCCAAGGGGAGCATCGCGCTGGGCTATGCGTACGAGAACGCCTGGTTCCTGACCGAGCAGGAGAATTTCCTGAACGATGCCATGGGGACGTATCGCCAGGTGGCGGATCAGCCCGGCGACGAGGCCGGCTTCCTTCGTTATGAGGCCATGCTGGCCTTGGCCCGCCTGAACGAGCTGATGGGCAACGAGTCACAGGCCGTTGCCATCCTGCGCGATGTCATGAAGGCGACTCACACGCCGCGCGAGAATCCCGACAACATGGAGAATCCCAACCGGGCGCTTGTGCAGCGGCTGCGCGCCCGCGAGGATCTGCTGAGCTACGCCGGCCTCGCCCGCATCGGGCTCGAGCGCCTGGGTGTCGACGTGGACACGGAGTATCCGTTGTTTGACGTGACTGAAGAGGATGAGAAGGAAGAGACGGCCAAGTCATCGTGATGCAGCGCCGCCGGGCGCGCTACGAACAAGATGGAACGGAGCGCGAGTAGTGATGCTCGCGCTTCGTGTTTGTGGGGTGGTTGGCGGGCGTGCCAAGCAGGAGCTTGGCGGTCCATAGGGCGTATTGTCTCGAAGAAGGAATGTGGTGTAGGCGTTGCGCCTGCACATTCGCAGGCAAGTTCACTTCATGCCCAAGCGCGGCTGAACGCAGTAAATCGAACGTCCCCTACAGGGACAAACCATGAACGCGATTGCGACCCCGGGTTTCACCTGAGGCTTGGTGAACGAGCCTTTCAGGCTCGAATGCGAAGGGGTGCTGGAGACAGCCCTATCCATAGAATGTTCCGTCAGCACATTCACATGGGTTCTGGTTGTGAAAGGATGTAGGTGGTTGACGGGCTTGCCAAGCAGGAGCTTGGCGGTCCATAGGGCGTATTGTCTCGAAGAAGGAATGTGGTGTAGGCGTTGCGCCTGCACATTCGCAGGCAAGTCTAGCCCACCTTCGACAGTTACAAGCCTGTGATGCCCGTGATTGCTGGGCTTTT
>CAZVAQ010000191.1:0-5887 GCA_964625145.1 uncultured Candidatus Sumerlaeota bacterium | reverse complement strand
CCGGCCCCTTTTGGGCGAAATCATTTGCCCCGGACGGCTCCCGGGACGTGGCTGGAGCCACATCCGAAACGCCTCCCCTTGAAAGGTGTCGCATCCATGCGAATCCTCACTCTGACCGTCGCCATGGCCGCCGCCCTGCTCTTGGCTGCCTGCGGAGCAAAGGTGCAAAAACTCGACATGTCCCACGATCTGGCCGTTCCATCCCCCCCTCGCGAGTTCCGCGGCGTGTGGATCTCCACCGTCGCCAACATCGATTGGCCCAGCCGCCCGGGCATTCCGGTCGCGCAACAACGCGCCGAGATGGCCGAGATCCTGGACCGCGTCGCGGCCCTGAACTTCAACGCCATCGTCCTGCAGGTCCGCCCTTCCTGCGACGCCATGTACAAGTCGGAACTGGAGCCCTGGTCCCATTACCTGACCGGCGAGTCCGGCAAGGCACCGGAAGACCCCAACTATGACCCGTTGACCGAGTGGGTGCAGGGTGCCCACGCCCGCGGTCTGGAGGTCCACGCCTGGTTCAATCCCTATCGCGCCGGCCACCCCAGCCAGCACGGCCGCGGCAACAACGACAAGGGCACGTCCGCCTATGCCGAAGACCATATCGTCAATGCGCGCCCCGATCTGGCCAAACGCTACGGCTCCCATTACTGGATGGATCCCGCGGAGCCCGAAGTGCAGGACCACTCCTTCAACGTCGTGATGGATGTCGTCCGCCGTTACGACATCGACGGTGTGCACTTCGACGATTACTTCTACCCGTACAAGGAACGCGACGCCAACAACCAGATCATCGACTTCCCGGACGAACCCGCATGGCAGCGCTACGTCGCATCCGGCGGCACGATGACGCGCAACGACTGGCGCCGCTCCCACGTCGACAAGTTCATGCAGCGCATCTATGAAGGCATCAAGGCCGAGCGCCCCGAGGTGAAGTTTGGCCTCAGCCCCTTTGGCATCTGGCAGCCCGGCTATCCGGAAGGCATCGCCGGCTTCAACCAGTACGAGGAGCTCTACGCCGATGCCAAGCTGTGGCTGAACGAAGGCTGGGTCGATTACTGGACCCCGCAGCTCTACTGGCCCATCGCGCAATTGCCGCAAAGCTACCCGCGACTGCTGCAATGGTGGATCGACGAGAACACCCATGGCCGCCACGTGTGGCCCGGCCTCGGTTCCTACAAGTACACCGCCGACAACTTTGAGAAGGGCCCCGCGGAAGTCATCGACGAGATCGCCATTACCCGTGGCCTTGGCGGCACCGGCAACGTCCACTTCACCTACAACACATTCAAGAACGAGAAGCTGGCGGAGATGTTGACCACCACCGTCTACAAGAACAAGGCGCTCGTTCCCGCGACGCCGTGGCTCAACAATGACGTGCCCGCGACACCTTCCGCGCGCGTGAGCGGCAAGTTGGTGCGCTGGCAATCGGTGCCGGATGCGTTCGTGTGGGCCGTCGGCGAATGGCGCGACGAGGGCGCCAACCGCGGGTGGCAATTTACCGTGTTGCCGCGCGACACCCGCAGACACAACGCCGGCGCAGACGTCTCCCGCGTCGCCGTCTTCAGCGTCAGCCGCACCGGCAACACCAGCGCCCCCGCCATCCTCACCATCCCCTAACCCTATTGGTTGAACCAATTGTGGCCGGAGCTGTTCACCGCTCCGGCCCTTTGTTCTTTATCCTTCATCCTTTAGCCTTCATCCTTTCCTCTCGTCCTTCATCCTTTTCATGATCACTGGTACTTTCCTCGACGAAATCACTCATGACATCCCATACCAAAACTGGGGACGCGAGGAGTGGACGCGCGACTTCCAGGCCATGCGCGCCATCGGCATCGACACCGTCATCCTGATCCGCGCGGGATACCAGGACAAGGCCACGTTCGACTCCCGCGTCCTGCGCAAGCTGCACCCGCACCTGATCGTGCAGGAAGACCTTGTCGGCATGTTCCTCGACCTGGCCGAGGAAAACGGCATGCAATTCTTCTTCGGCACCTACGACTCCGGCGTCCACTGGCACAGCGGAGATCCGGATCGCGAGGCCGACATCAACGTGGCCTTCACCGAGGAGTTCATGGAACGCTACGGCCACCGCAAGGCGTTCGGCGGCTGGTACGTCAGCCATGAGATCAACTCCTTCGACGAGACGGCCATGCGCGTCTACGAGCGGCTGGCCACGCACATGCGCTCGCTGAAAAAGCTGCCCATCCTCATCTCGCCCTACATCAAGGGCCCCAAGCAGTTCGAGGAAACCTTCACCATCGAGCAGCACGCGGCCACGTGGGAACAGGTGTTCCAACGCATCTCCGGCCTGGTCGACATCGTCGCCTTCCAGGACGGCAACGTGCACTACGCCGACCTGCAGGAATTCCTTCGCGTGAACGCCGAACTGGCGCGCAAGCACGGCCTGATCTCCTGGTCGAACGTGGAATCCTTCGATCGCGACATGCCGATCAAGTTCCCGCCCATCGGCTGGCCCAAGCTGCGATTCAAGATCGAAGCCGCCCGCCAGGCCGGCGTGGACAAGCTCATCACCTTCGAGTTCAGCCACTTCATGAGCCCGAACTCGATGTACCCGTCAGCGCACACATTGTTCCTGCGGTACAAAGAGCGGTACGCAAGATAGAAGGATAAAGTCCAAAGGATCAAGCGTACTTCGATTGATGCTGGTTGGGGAAATTGCCCAGCTTCGCCACCACCCATTGCTTCCATCAACCCGTTTCCTCTTCATCCTTCATAATTCATCCTTCCTCCTCCCCCTCTTCATCCTTCATCCTTCATCCTTCATAATTCATCCTTCCCCCTCCCCCTCTTCCTTTCTCTTCATCACTGACATCCCAATTAAAGCCACCGTTCCGCCCCAGAAACCAATCCAGCCGATCAGGTTGCCGAGACGTCCGTACCAGGTGACGCGCGGTTCCCGGGCGACATGCACTGTGGCGATGAGAATGCCCTTCTCCAGTCGCGGCAATGAATCGATCACCTGCCCCGTAACATCAACCGCGGCGGTCACGCCCGTGTTCGTTGCAAAGACCATCGGCGTGCGCGTTTCCAGCGCGCGGAACCGCGCGAAGTCATGGTGCAATTGCGCGCCGATGGACGGTTCGAACCATCCGTTGTTCGTGATGTTCACGTGCAATTGCGCGCCGCGGCGATTCCAACGGCGATGAAGATACGAGAACATGTCCTCAAAGCAAATGCTCGGGCCGATCTGCACCTGCGTGTATTCCGTGTGCGGATGGCCGGGATCGTTGGGCACGGGAAAGAAGATCGGGGGCTGGTCCATGGCGCCTCGCATCAGGCCCCCCACCTGCACGATGTGCTCCTGCAGGCCGGGAATGATCCAGAAGTACGGCACCGTCTCGCCAAAGGGCATCAGGTGCACCTTCTGGAATTCCGCGCGCTTCTTCAGCTCCGTCTCGCCGGGCCGAAACACGAACATGCCGTTGTATTCATGGTAGTCCGGATTCCCATTGTCGAGGATACGCGCCTCGCTGAACGACTCCGTCAACCCCCCGTCGTCCCTCTTCAGAATCCCGTCGTTCGCGCCGATGATGAGTGTCGCCCCCAGCCGGTTCGTGCGCTGGCGCAGCTCGCGCTGCAGGTCAACGTCGAGGTCGAAGAAAAACTCCGTGATCGCCGATTCCGGCGTCACCACCAGGTCCAGCGTGCCGGGCTCCAGCGAGTCCAGCATCTCCAGCAGCTCGAGCGTCATTCCATGCCGCAGCGATGGATCCTCAACCGTGTACGACTCGAACTTCAGCTCCTGATCGACGTTCGGCTGCAGCAAAGCCACCCGCACGGGAAGCGTGTCCTGCTCGGGATCGTCGAGGCCCCGGATGACGCCCGATCCCCAGACCACTGCCCACACAACCAATCCGACACTCGCCACCGCGCGCAGGATCGTACCTGGATCCACGATCCGCAGCCGCACCGACGCGATGATCTCCATGATCGTCAGGTTCACCGCGAACACCAGCGACGACACCAGGAACAACCCGCCGAGAGAGACAAGCTGTACCAACGGGTCAAAACCGCCAACGCCATGGGCCAACAACGCGAACGGATTTCCGAGCGGCCCCACGCTCCGCCACCATTCCAGTCCCGCCCACCACAACGCGCCGAACACAAACGCCACCGTCGGCGGCCATTGCCGCGCCGCATGCACGATCCCCGCCCCCGCAAACGCGATGTACAATCCCTGGAAAGCCGCCAGCGCCGGGATGCCAAGCCAGATGAACGCATTGAATCGGGCCAACGACCCCAGCCACAGCGACATCAGCACGAAGAACACAAAGCCGAAGAACCACGACAACCAAAACGCCCCGCGCGTCGTCGTGCGCCGCAGACTCCACAACCACGGCACCAGCGCCACGAATGCCAGCGGCCACCAACCCAACGGCGCATAGCACAATCGCCACAGCACCGCCGCAAGCAAGCACCACGCAAACGCCAACCGATGCGCCGCAAGTTCACGCACCGGCGGCAACACCAGCGCCAATGCACCGATCACCCGCCCCATCAAAGTGGGTTCCGGAGGCGCTACACGGCGGCGGGCACGATGGGCAGGCATGGGCAGCGACGACGGTCCGCAATCGAGGATGGAGTGCAACATCCGGAGGCGATTCCCCCTGCCCCACGGCAAAGGTCTCTGTTGAAGAGCACCCCTCAGAGTGACAAGAGATTTCCCCAAGCGGAGCAATGCTCCCGCCGCCTGGAGGAAACCCCGCTCTTGCACGTCCTGTTTGTCAGCGACCACGACCTCGTCCGCGGACCCATGGCCCGCGCCCTGTGCCTGCGCCATGCCGCCGACATGAACCTGTTCACCGCCCGCTTTGCCAGCGCCGGCCTCTCCGCCATCCACCAGCGCAAACCCTCCCAGGACCTCGTCGTCTTCCTCGAAGAACAGGAACTCAACGCCACCGCCCACACCGCCAGCCCCCTCGTCAGCACCGCCACCCGCCCCGCCGACCTCATCCTGTGCATGACGCGCGACATCGCCGCCCGCACCCGCGAACGCATCCCCCCCACCGACCACGGCAAGATCCTCGTCTTCAAGGAAGCCATCGGCTTTGGCGGCAGCGGCCACGCTGACATCACCCCCGCCCGCGCCATCACTCCCAAGGCTCTCTTTCCCGTCTACAGCCAGCTCAAAGCCGCCACCGGCCGCCTCGTGCGCCTACTGGCCAACGGACGGCCCACACCCGCCGACTTTGGCGCCACCGGCCCTCGCGGCACCGACCAGATGAGCGACCCCGCCACCCGCGCCTTCCTCGCCCGCGTCGTCATCGATGTCCTCGAACGCGCCTTTGAACCCATGACTACCCATTCCGTCCACGCCATCATGGCGCGCATGGGCAAGCCGGTCACCACCGCCGACATCGAAATGCTCCTGCAGGACGACCTGCGCGACCTCGTCACCCGCGACATCGAACTCGGCACATGGACCCGCAACAAGAAGCCGCGGGCACAACACACCAACAACACCGCCACACCACCCACCGACGAAAAACTCACTATCGAAGCCGCCTTCGCCATCCTCTCCCTCCCTCGCGACGCCTCCCCCGCCACCGCCGCCAAATCCTACCGCCGCCTCCTCGCCCGCTACCACCCCGACAAATTCCACGACGACGAAGAATTCCGCGCCCTGGCAGAGCTGAAGGCGCGAAGACTCAACGCGGCGTGGGAGATGGTGAAGAAGGTGCTGGGGGATTAGGATCCGGCATCCATCCCTCCCCACCGTGCCCCCCGTGCCTCTGTGATGACCCACAATCAGCCAACCAACTAAGTCAGCAAGTCACCCGCCACTGCAAGCTCTCCCTTCATCATTCATCCTTAGTACTTTCCTTCCCTTCACCGGCCCTCTCCCAGGACATACTCCATCACCACC
>CAZVAQ010000190.1:0-5900 GCA_964625145.1 uncultured Candidatus Sumerlaeota bacterium | reverse complement strand
GGTTTCAGGAGCGTGGCGAGGATCTTGATGGTGGTGGTCGTCCCGGCGCCGTTGGGGCCGATGAAGCCGAAGATGTCCCCTTGGTTGATGCTGAAGGACAAGTTGTTCACCGCCACGAGGTCCTTGTAGACCTTTGTCACTCCGCGCACATCGATCATGGGTGTATGCCTCTCCCCGCGTAGGCCTGGAATATTGTTCTAGGAAGTGCTTGAGCCGTGGATGGAACGCAAGCGCAAGGGTGCGAGCTGTTGAACATGGGAGGGGCAAGGCAAGGGGAGAGGGAATCAACCTCGCATTGGAGGCGATCTTCAGCGATGAGTGGATTCCCAAACAAGGTAGCTGGGGCATCCTGCCCCAGACCCGCCAGCCTCAAGCTCCAGCCTCCAGTCCAATGCTTTATGGGCAAGATGCCCATGCTACTGTGGGTGGGTGACTTCTTGCAAGGTAGATCAATCCACAGCAGGACGCCACAAGACGTCCCCATGTTGCGACAAGTTTCGTCATGATTCATTGACATTACAGAAGTTATATGAATCATCCAATGGATTGCCATCGCTCTCCTTCCCCTCCGCCCAATCGGCTCTATCCCATGGCCGACCTCCAACTGCCTTTCTATCTTCCCATTGTTCTACTCTCCCGATAGTTTTTGAATTTTTCTCTTGCGCCGACTAGGGTGGTTTCCACGACATCCCCACCTGCCCGCGAGCGTGGGCAGCTGATGTATCCGCTCTTGTTTCTTTAGTCTACTCTTTCTATGGAGACTGTCTAGTGCGACTCCGCCACCACCACCCAGCAGCCCAGAGTCCTGCCGATCATCCTGCCCCGGGCCGGTGGCGATGTTGTCCCGGGTCCTGTCGCGCATAAACCAGCAGCTTCCCCCCTGACTCATCTCCATTTCTCCCCCACCTTGAAAGGTCACCGATAATGAAGCGCACTCCTTCCTTCGCTTATGCACTGGCACTGGGTCTTCTCCTGGGCCCCTCGTCCTTTGGCTTTGCCCAGACCCAGCCATTTCAGGCAGAAAACCATCAGGACGAAATCGTCACTGTGAACCTGAATCCCGATGAAGGCGCCGACGCGCTGCTGCGGATTCTGCGCTCGGGCGACAAGTCGGAAACGAGCGAGTACGTCAGTCGCGCGTTCGAGCTGAGGAACACGACGGCCTACGAACTGAAGCCGTTCGTAAACGACATCGTCACGCGCGAGAAGGGCTACGTCCGCGCGGCGCAGACGCGCCCGCCCGAGGGCCAATCCGCCCGCCAGTTCCTGGTCGTGACGACCACCGCCGAGCAGCTTCCTTATGTGGAGCAGACGATTCGCTCGCTGGACGTGCCGGGGTTCGTGAACAGCCAGGGCCGTTCGCGCGCGGCCATTCGCGTCAAGTATCGCCGCGCGTCGGATCTGGGGCAGATCCTTGCCAACACACGCGGCACGAACCAGTCAAAGATCTTCGCCGACGACCTGACGAACACGCTGTACTATGACGACTCGGAGTTCGTGACGAAGGCGATCGAGCCCTACATCCAGTTCTTCGACGTGCCGGTGCCGCAGATCGAGTTCGACGTGCAGATCGTGGAACTGCGCGAGGAGAACAGCACGCGGCTCGGCCTGGATTGGGACGCGTGGAAGCGCAACGTTGGCGGCCAGTTCACCATCACTGGCAACACGTTTGAGGGCTCGGATGGCTTCGTGCGCCTGGACAGCCTGCTGTCGCTCGACGCCAGCATCCTCGCCAACTTCCTGAACTACACCGTGCAGACAGGCAACGCGCGGTTGCTGCAGCGCTCGCGGCTGAATGCCTCGAACCTGGAGCCGGCGGTCATTTCCGACGTCAAGCGCGTCCCCTATCAGGAATACGTGCGCACCGAGCGGGCGCAGACGATCCTGACCGAGACGAACCCGAAGGTTGACAGCTTCCAGGAATATGATCCGGACGACGAGCTGGCAACGGCGAAGGCGCCGCGCGTGGTGACGATCGTCCCGCCGGTGCACAATCGCCTGACGACGCTGAACTCCGACGAGGAAGGCCTCCTCATCCGCATCCAGCCGGTGATCGGCCTGGAAACGGTGACGGCGAAGATCGACATCGATCTCAACACGGTCACCGGTTTCGACCGCAATGACCGCCCCATCGTCACCGAGCAGAAGCTGGCCAACCTCTTCACGCTGCACAATGGGAAGCAGATCCTGCTGGGGACGCTTGAGCGCCAGACGGTCGTCGACGCGCGCCGAGGCATTCCAGGCCTGAAGAGCATCCCGGTGTTGAAATACCTGTTCAGCGTCGAAGCCCAGCGCGTGGAGCGCTCGCGCGTGTTTATCCTCGCGACGCCGCGCTTCTCGAACGTCGGCTTCAGCGCCAAGACCATCGCAGACCTTCGCAACAATGTTCCTGCCCTGAGCATCGTGGACCGGGATGTCGTGCTGGACGACGGCAAGCTGATTGAACCCGCCCAGCTCGCCAAGTAATTGCAGAATCACAAACCTCGACCATCCCGAAAGGATCTCATGTCATGATTACCCGGCAGAACTATCCTCGCCGATTCTCGCTTTCCCTGCTGCTTGTTGCAACTTCACTGCTGTGGGCCTGCTCGTCCAAGCCGGCCAGCGAGGGCGAATCCGGCCAGAAGGCCGCCGCGCCGAAGACGGTCGAAATCCTGAACGTCTCCTACGACCCCACGCGCGAGCTGTACCGCCAGTACAACGAGGCGTTCGCCAAGCATTGGAAGGAAAAGACAGGCCAGGAAGTCATCGTCCGCCAGTCGCACGGCGGCTCCGGCGGCCAGGCGCGCGCGGTCATCGATGGGTTGGAAGCCGATGTGGTGACGTTGGCGCTCGCGGCGGACGTGGACGCCATCGTCAAGAACGCGGGGCTGATCAAAGAGGACTGGCTTGGGACCTTCCCGAAGGGGAACGCGCCCTACACGTCGACGCTGGCCTTCCTCGTTCGCAAGGGTAACCCAAAGAACATCCGCAACTGGGACGACCTGACCCGCCCGGATGTTGAAGTCATCACGCCAAACCCGAAGACGTCCGGAGTGGCGCGGTGGAACTATCTGGCCGCGTGGGGGTATGCCCTGCAGCGCGAACTGGGCGACGACTTCATCGCCAGGCTCTCCGATCCCGCGCATGCCGCCGAAGTGGAAAAGGCCCAGGCCGCGGCGCAGGAATACATCCGCAAGCTGTTCAAGAACGTCCCCGTCCTTGACACGGGAGCGCGCGGAGCAACGAACACCTTTGTGCAGCGCGCCATTGGCGACGTGCTCATCAACTGGGAGAACGAGATTCTCCTGGGGAGTCGCGAACTGGACGCGGCGGGGCTTGAGATGGTCATCCCGTCGGTCAGTATCCTGGCCGAACCGACCGTGGCGGTCGTGGACAAGATAGTGGACAAGCGCGGCACGCGCGAAGTCGCCACGGCCTACCTGGAGTACCTGTACTCCGACGAAGGCCAGGACATCGCCGGTCGCTTCTACTACCGCCCGACCAATCCGGAAATCCTGGCAAAGTACAAGGATCAGTTCCCCGACCTGAAGTTGTTCAGCATCGCCGAGGTCTTTGGCGGTTGGGACAAGGCGAATGAGATACACTTCGCCGACGGCGGAACCTTTGATCAAATCTACGCACCTTGAAGTGCAGGAACCGCACAGGGGGAGGCGCGAATGACCAGCGCCTCCCCCGCTGACTTTTCATCCTTTCAAGGCGAGCACAACTGTGAGAAGGTCATGGAAGTTTCGGGAACATAGTGTGCTGCCAGGCTTTGGCCTCACGATGGGCACAAGCCTGACGTACATTTTCCTCATCCTTGTCATCCCCCTTGGCGGCCTTCTGTTGGCAGCCGGCAAGATGACTCCCCTGGAGTTCTGGCAAAAGGGCATCGCGGATCAACGCGTCCTGGCTGCCTACAAGCTCAGCTTCGGAGCCTCGCTGCTGGGAGCCCTGATCAACGCCGTGTTCGGCTTCATCGTGGCGTGGGTTCTCGTCCGCTACAAATTCCCCGGCAAGCGCCTCTTCGATGCGATCGTGGACTTGCCGTTTGCCCTGCCGACAGCCGTGTCGGGCATCGCCCTGACCACGCTCTACGCGCGCAATGGCTGGGTCGGGCAGTGGTTTCACCTGTTTGGCATCCAGATCTCCTACACGTGGATCGGCATCGTCCTGGCGCTGACGCTCATTGGTCTTCCCTTTGTCGTGCGAACGTTGCAGCCCGCCATCGCGGAGATCGACGCGGAACTGGAGGAAGCCGCGTCCAGCCTCGGTGCAACGCGCTGGCAGTCCTTCCGGCTTGTCCTCTTTCCGACGCTTCTTCCCGCACTGCTGACGGGTTTCACCATGGCCTTTGCGCGTGCGCTGGGTGAATATGGCTCCGTCATCTTCATTGCGGGGAACATGCCCCGCAAGACCGAGATCGCTCCCCTGCTGATCGTCATCCGGCTGGAGCAGTTTGACTATGCCGGGGCGACGGCCATCGCCGTGGTGCTCCTGGTCGTATCCTTCCTGACGCTGCTGGCGATCAACATCCTGCAATGGTGGAGCACGAGGTATCAGGGCACATGACACATTCCATTGGCAGCACATCCCGACGAGGCGGCACCGAACCCTGGTGGGTTCGCCTGATACTGATCACCATCGCCGTCGTTTTCCTGACGCTCTTCCTGATCCTGCCGCTGATCCTGGTCTTTCGATATGCCTTTCAGGAAGGGTTCGGAGCCTACTTCGCGGCGATCGTGCAGCGCGACTCGCTCTCGGCGATTCGCCTGACCTTGATCACGGTCCTGATCGTCGTTCCGGTGAACACGGTCTTCGGCGTCTGCGCCGCGTGGGCGATTTCGAAGTTCCAGTTTTGGGGCAAGAGCATCCTGATCTCGCTGATCGACATACCCTTTGCCGTTTCCCCCGTGGTGGCCGGCACGATCTTCATCCTGCTGTTCGGTGCCCGCGGTTGGTTTGGCCCGACGCTGTCCGAATGGGGATGGCCGATCATTTTCACGCCGACGGCCATCGTCATCGTGACGATGTTCGGCACGATGCCCTTTGTCGTGCGGGAGTTGATCCCGCTGATGCAGGCCCAAGGCATCGACGAGGAGCTGGCCGCGCTGTCGCTCGGCGCCAGCGGCTGGCAAACCTTTCGTCGCGTCACGCTGCCAAACATCCGCTGGGGCCTCATCTACGGAGTGATCCTCTGCAACGCCCGCGCGATGGGCGAGTTTGGTTCGGTCTTCGTTGTTTCCGGCAGAATCCGCGGCGAGACCAACACCATGTCGCTGCATGTGGAGGTCCTCTACAACGACTACATGATCACCGCCGCCTTTGCGATCGCCTCGCTCCTGGCCATGCTGGCCGTTGTTACACTCGTGGTGAAGACGACCGTTGAGTGGAAGCTCGAGCGCGATCTGAAGCTGGCATCCGAAAGCTATGCTGCCGACATTCCAGGAGTTGACTCCTCATCATGAGCATCGAAGTCAAGGACATCCACAAGTCTTTCGGCCAGTTCAAGGCCCTCGACGGCGTGAGCCTGCACATTCCGGATGGTTCATTGCTGGCGCTGCTGGGTCCGTCCGGTTCGGGAAAGACAACGCTGCTGCGCATCATTGCCGGCCTTGAGCAGGCTGATCCCGGCAGCGGACAGATCCACTTCCACGGAAATGATGTCATCAACCGGACCGTCGCCCAGCGCCGCGTTGGCTTTGTGTTCCAGCACTATGCCCTGTTCCGGCACATGACCGTCTTCGAGAACATCGCCTTCGGACTGCGTGTGCGTCCACGCAAGCTTCGCCCCGGCAAGGATGAAATCCGCGAACGCGTTCACAAGCTGCTCTCGCTCGTGCAGCTTGAGAACCTTGCAGGCCGGTATCCGTCGCAGTTGTCGGGAGGCCAACGGCAGCGCGTGGCCCTGGCGCGAG
>CAZVAQ010000189.1:0-5918 GCA_964625145.1 uncultured Candidatus Sumerlaeota bacterium | reverse complement strand
CCAACGAATGAGCGTGGCGCAATCGCCGCTGTCGTAATAGCGATAACCTTCAAAAGCGGCGGGAAGCACATCCCCACCGAACGCATCGGCATGATCCGGTGATTCCTGAAAGAAGACAATATCAGGATGATCATCCTCCAGACACTTTAGCAACTCCGCTTCGGAGGGATATCCGCCACCGATGTTCCACGTGACGATAGTGAAGTTGCCTTCTCCGCCGGAGAATCGCAGCAGGGGACGCCACTCAATCAACGTGACAACAAAGAGGGTGACCAATGCAGCCGACACGATTCGCTGCCGATTGGAGTTTCTCCAACCGAGGATGCCAAGAATGACGACTGAAGGGAAGAGGTATAACACCGGTGGCCAGATGGTGAGCAATTCAGCCAGCGGATGCCGGTCGGACATGGTGAGATAGAGCACCAGAATGCCGAGCAGAAATGCGCAAGTCACCCCCGCAAGAAAGTCAGCCCGCTTCGTAGACGTTGGCATGCCTGTCGGTTTCCCGGAGTCCGGGCCTGTTGAATCATCCGGTTGAGGTGCTTCGTCACCTTGCATGGTTGATCAGACTTTCGCTCTGGATGAACCTGTTCCAGCGCCTCATTCATGAAAGAACCGGAGATCGCCATCGATCTGACATAATGCGTGCTCGATGTGCAGCCCCATGCGGTCGTGTGGGCTCTACTCAATCTTGATACCACTGGCTCGCGCAAACGCGGCGTAGTCCAGCGCCGTGTTCTGGTCATGCACGATCCGCCACTCTCCTTCCTGCAGTTGAAACACGTACACGAGCCACGTTCTGAAGGGCTCGGCGTCCGATTTGGCACGATACTGATACTTGATCAGGGCCATGGCCATGTCTTCGCCGACAATCTTTTGGATCACGGAGCCTTCCCAAATCCAGTTCGGATCCTTGAACCATTCCTCGTGGATCGCCACTGTCTCCGCCGGGGTCGTGAAGGCATGCCCGTTTTGGACGATCGTATGGAGCGTGTCGCCGCGGGTTAGGTGTGACTTGAAAGCCGCCAGATCGCGACGCGTGATGCAATCCAGGTGGTCCTGAAGGGCCTTGTCGAAGTCGGGCCTCATGGTGTCTCCTCTCTGATTACTGGCGTGCGATTGGTTGTCCTGCGTGACTCATTGGATGGCACCCAATAGGTCCTTGACAATTGGAGCCAGCACTTCGGCCTGACGTAGCATGCCGATATCATTCAGGTGCACGCCATCAACGGTGCCTTCGCCATCATCGCCGACCAAGTCGTCGCCCGGCACGATGACGAGTCCCTGGACGCCCTGATCCTGCAGCGCGCGAACCGCCGCTTCCTGCTTGAGGGTAAAGCTGGTCGGATGAGCCTCAGGCCATATCAAGGACTGGCCGACGAAGACGATCGGTGTGTGCGGATGGCGCGCCCGGATCGATTCCACGAGGCTGGAAATGCGCAGCATGTAATCTTCCTGACTCATGTCGCCCGTGTTCCACAGGCAATCGATGATGTAGACCGCGGGATCGAGTTCCGCGAGCACTTCGCCCACCGTCGTTTCCATGATGCCGGAGGCGGAGAATCCGAGGTTGATGACTGGCCGGTCAAGAATCCTGCCGAGGATGGAGGTCCACACCAGGCCAGGTCGCGATACACAACCACCTTGCGCGATCGAAGTTCCGTAGACAACCAGTGGTTGCCGGTTTTGTGGAGGCCTGGGGGCAGGTGCGTTCAGTTGTGAACCGGCGGGAACCTTGATCTGCAGCGATTGCACACCATTGTACAACGGCAGATAGAGGAGACATTCCCGCGGCGAGGGCATGTTCTCGGGAAACACAAAGCGAGCTTCACTCTCGTGCTGATGAGGCCGGCCATTACCGATGAAACGCCACTGTCCATCCGCAGATCGCGCGTAAAGGTCAAGACCGCTGACGCCGGTCGAAGGCATGTGATGCATTTCAAGGGTCTCGTACGAGAGTATCCACCTTGCCTCGATAGACGGGGCATTGGTCTCGAATCGGACGGAGATTCCCGCAGAATGCTTGCTGAGCTCCCAGGCTAGTTCGTTGATCTTGCCCTTGGCCGTATCAGGCAGCCGCACATAGGGCGCGGCGGGATTGAGCCATCCGTTGCCCTCTATCTCGAAGTCTGTTGCATCGCGCCACTCGGGATCCTGTGCAATGGCCATGGCGGTGAGCGAGAGGAGGGCAACACAGGGAAGCAGTCCGGCAGCGAGTCGAACCATTTCAATCAGCTGCATTGTGGTCGGGTTCTTTCTGCCTGTCGCCCGCGTGACAATCCCGCGTCCCTATCTGTCGAACGGGAGGAGATTATCAACTGAGCTGTCGGCCATGTGGGTTGGCTTCCGTCGGTCTGAAGTCCGGGCATTTCGCGAGTGAAGCCCGTCGAGTGCAAGGGCAAGTGAGGGGGTCCCTTCCCGTCGGGTTCAGCGGTTGAAGATCTCCGAACCCAATTCTCGAAACGTTTTCAGCCAATCCCTTGTGATCGCGCCGGCCAAATCGAGGTCGTCCTGCGCGTCGTACTCCGCGATCGTCCGGCCCCAGTAGAAACTGATCCAGCCATCGGCGAGATTTCGGGACTCATTGATGAACTCCGCCAGTTCCTCCGAACTGCACTGCAGTGGGAACATCTCCTCGATGAGGAGGGGCTTGCCGACGTCGTACACGGCAAGAGCGTCCATGGCCTTGTCGATCTCGCCGGACTTTGGATAGAAGTGAACGCTCACGAAATCAAGCCGGGCGCCTACCACCGGATCGTGAAACACCGGCCGCGCATTGGGCCACACCATCGCCCACGGGATAACGCCCACGGTGATGAGCGTGTCCGGATCGTGGCGACGGATCGCATCCACCAACGTTTCAATCCACGCGCGCGCGACGTCCTTACCTTCGCGGCCGGCTAGATCGAGAGTGATGCGCTGCACAAAGTACTTCCCGCCGAATTCGCCAAGAAGCCATTCGGCCTCCTCCCCTGCCGAGCCGGCCAGGACAGGCTCATTCATCAGATCGTAGCAGAATACCGCCGGACTGCCTGCGCACGTCGAGGCAACGGCTTCCCAGAAACGCGTTTGGGCACGCCAACGCCCTGCTTCGCCCAATTTGTCGTACCACTCTGGAACGTCGTCCTTGTGATAACACGCCAGGCCGGTGATGTCGAGATAAAGCTCCGTTGCCTCCGCCAATTGCACGAGTCGCCGCAATTGCCGCAGCGACACTTCATTCGGTACATCCGGTGCATCCATGAACTTGCCGAACTGCAGATGGATGCGGACCACGTTGGCTCCGAGCGCCTTGATCTCGGCAAAGTCCTCGATCACGGTCTCCCATTCGTCGATCCAGTAATCCTCCAGCAGACGCCCCTCGTGATCATGGTCGTAGTTCACTCCCCACGCGAGGAACCGTTCACCGGTGTCCCCGCGCACAAAGTGCCGGCCGTCGCTGCTGACGCGGATGCGCTCCAAATCGGTAAATGGAGAATTGAAAGCCCGCGCAGCAGATCCGTGGCATCCCAGCGCGGGAAATGCAACGATCACCGCCAGTATCAGCAGAACGATTCGAGCAGGCATTGCGTGAACCTCCACCTGGAAACCATGGCCAACAACGGATCGGCGATGCCGGCGAAGAGTGATGCGTCCTTACGTCGTCACTTATTGCCGGCAAGATGCTTCTTCACAAACGCATTCAGTTCCGCGAAGTGTTCCTGGCTTTCCGGAATCTCGCGACGCAGGAACTCGCCGTGGGATTGGCCCTCGTACACATGCAGGTCCGCGACGACGCCGGCGCGGCGTAGCTTGCGGTGCATGCGCACGGTGTCGCTGAGCAGCAGGTCGCGCGTGCCAGAGATCAGGTAGGTCGGTGGAAAACCCGTGACGTCGCCATGGATGGGTGAAAGGCCGGGATCGGTGGGGTCCGTGTTGCCGCGGTAGATGCCAAGACCCTGGGCTGGGTGGCCTTCCCACGTGACGACCGAGCGATCGATGCCCGCGTTCGTGTACCAGGTGTCGCCGGTCTTGGTAATATCGACGGCGGGAGTACCGGCGAAGAGGGCACCGGGAAGGGGAAGGCCTTCCTTCTTGAACCAATGCACCGAGCCGAGGGTCAGCCCGCCGCCGGCGGATGATCCGCCGAGGGCGATCGTGGCGGGATCATACTCCTTGATCAGCTCCCGCCACACGGCAACGACGTCCTCCACACCAGCCGGATAGGGATGGTCCGGCGGCATGCGGTAGTCGATGGACAGCACACGCATGCGCAGGCCATGGGCAATCATGACTCCTTCGCCGATGCCGGCCAGCCCGGCGCCGCGCACATAGGCGCCGCCGTGCACATAGATGAAGAGATGATCCACATGTTCCTCATCGATCAGGAACGGCGTGAGGCGATGGACCGTAACACCGGCGATGGAGCCCTCCACCACGGATACGCCGTAGCTTTCCGCAAGATCGAGGGCAGCCTTGGCGCGGGCTTGATTGTCCGGTTCCAGTCGGCGGTTCTCCTCGCGCCATTCTTCGGGTGTGGAGACCGCAAAGGATTGCGCCTTTGCGACGTCCGGCTGGGGGGCATTGCGGATGCTCTCGCGCAGTTGCGGGCTGACGTCGGTGGGCGGAGGCACTTCGCGCTCGCGAATGATCCAGACGCCGTCTTCAGCGCCGAGGGGCGTGATGCCGATAATTAGTAGAAATACAAGGGCGGCGAGTCGCATGGTGTCTCCTCGGTTTGGACCTCTTTGGTGACGGGCTTGCGTGGCCAAAGGCAGAAGACTCCTGCCGAGTCCAAGGTGGCAACCGGAGACGTGGACCGCCGTTGGCCTTGCCTCCGCGTGCAGGACTTCAAACCATCGCGCTTCACATCTCACGGAAAGCTCAGCCCATGGCCCAACTCTATTTCCGCTACTCCACGATGAACGCCGGCAAGTCGATGGAGGTGCTCAAGATCGCGAACAACTACGAGGAGCAGGGCAAGCGGGTGCTGCTGTTCACGCATGCCATCGACACCCGCTATGGCCACGGCAAGATCACCAGCCGCATCGGCCCCAGCCGCGATGCCATTGCGGTGGACGACGGATTCGACCTGTTCCAAGCGATCAATTCCGACCCGCCGTGCGATTGCGTGCTGCTGGACGAGGCACAGTTCCTGAACGAAGCGCACGTGCTGCAGCTTTGCCGCGTGGTCGATGAGCTGAACATCCCGGTGATCGCCTATGGCCTGCGGACGGATTTCCGGGCGGACCTGTTTCCGGGGAGCCGAGCCCTGCTGTGCTATGCCGACAAGATCGAGGAAGTGAAGACGGTGTGCTGGTTCTGCCATCGGAAGGCGCTGTTCAACATGCGCATCCGCAATGGACAACCCGTCCGCGAGGGCGAGCAGGTCCTGATCGGCGGAAACGAGAGCTACCTGCCGGTCTGCCGCACGCATTTCCATGCGGATGTGTTGCCTGCAAGATGAGTGTCCCCCCCTTGATTGGAATTGGGTGAAAACAACCAAAAGCCCCCCTGCAAGGCACAGGGGGGCTTTGTTGATTGATATGTTGATTAGGGGATATTGTATAGCTGGAAACACCCGGAATGGATGTCAGAAGTACTGGCAGTGATCCGCCTGCAGTGCGATGTCGTTGAGGAAGACGCCGGGATCGATGATGCCGTTGGCTTCCGGGATGAGGTTCGACGGTTCGACATCAAACGTCACCGCCGCGATGCGACATGCGTGCAGGTTCACATTGCCGGTATTCTTCAGGTGCCGCAGGAAGTCCTGAACATTAAGCGGATCGCCGTCGCGGCGAAGGCGGTTGCGAAGCCATTCCTCGCGGTGGGCATGGCGCGGGTTCATGCGGACTTCCTTGACGCCTTGGTTGGTCAAGATCCTCACGGCCCAAAGGACGAATAGGATGTCGACCTGCACACCCTTGCGCGCCATCTCC
>CAZVAQ010000188.1:1800-5920 GCA_964625145.1 uncultured Candidatus Sumerlaeota bacterium | reverse complement strand
TCCTTCATCCTTCCGCCTTCATCCTTCATCCTTCCGCCTTCATCCTTCATCCTTCCGCCTTCATCCTTCATCCTTCATCCTTCCCCCGTGTCCCCTCCCGTTCCCCGCCCCATTCGCCGCACGATGAAGTTCTCCATCTGGGAGGGGATGGTCACCACTGTCTTTCTCAACTGGACCTCTGGCGCCGTCCTCACCGGTTACATGCTCCACCTTGGCGGCTCGCCCTCGCAGGTCGCCCTGGTCGCCAGCGTCCCCATGCTGGCCCAATGCGCCAACCCCATCGCCGGGTGGTTGCAGCAATGGGTCCCCAGCAAAAAGATCTTCACCACCGTCAGCGCCGCCATCGGCCGATCGCTCTGGATCATAGCCGCGCTGCTGCCGGTTCTCGGCCTGCCGCCGGAACACATCCCCAACTACCTGCTCGTCGTCCTCCTCGCATCGTCCATCTTCCAATCCGTCGCCGGCGTCTTCTGGACCGCATGGTTGGCGGACGTCGTTCCCTCCGACCGGCGCGGCCGCTACTTCGGCCTGCGCAACGGCATCTGCGCCGTCGTCGCCCTCATCGCCAGCTTCATCGCAGGCCGCTTCCTCGACCACACGCAGCCGCCCTGGAATTACCAGCTCATCATCGTGCTCGCCGTCATCTTTGCCGCCATCGGCATCCTCCTCTACAACACACACCACGAGCCCCCCTGGGAGCGCCATCCCATCAGCCTGCGCTCCGCCGTCACCATTCCATTCCGCGACAGGAACTTCCGCCGCTTCCTGCGCTTTGCCCTCTATTGGCAGGCCAGCGTCCAACTCGGCGCCGTCCTCGTCTTCCCCTACTTCATCACGCACCTCGGCATGAGCTTCACCCAGATCGCCATCTGGTTCGCCCTCGCCTCATCCCTCACGCTCGTCTTCGGCCCCATGTGGGGCCGCGTCGCCGACCGCATCGGCAACAAACCCACGCTGGCCATCAACAGCTTCCTCGCCGGCGTCCTCCTGCCGCTGCTCTGGATGTCCGGCACACCCGGCAACCTGTGGCCCATCTACATCTCCGGCATCGTCGACGCCCTGGTCTGGAGCGCCATCAACGCCGCCGTCTTCAACCTCGGCATCACCACCGCCCCGGAGAAGACGCGCGTCATCTTCATCGGCGTCCTCGGCATGTGCATCGGCTTCTCGGGTTTCATGGGCGGCCTGCTCGCGGCCGGCCTTTACGACGTCCTGACCGCCGCCGAGTTCACCGTCGGCGGCTTCAGGTGGACCGCCTACCACTGGGTCTTCCTGCTCTCCGGCCTGCTGCGTGCATTCGCATTCCTCCTCATCCGCCCCGTGCAGGAAACTCGCGCCTGGCGCACGCGCGAGGCCGTGCGCGTCATGACGCGTTTCCTATTCTACGGGTTCCAGTGGCGATAATCCATCCGGCCGGATGCACCCGTTCAATCCATCGTGCTCTCGGGTGTTTGCGCCTGACCATCTGTTACCGTGGCCGGGGAATCCCCGATGGCCGGTTCCCTGTCGGGAGGAGTGGAGAAAACAACACCAACTTCGTCATTGTACTGGATACCATGCACCACATCCTCAAAACGAAACCTACGAAACCTAAACATCACTTCTTCCTCTGGCCGCGGCACCATCTCGCCTGAAGACGTCGACGTCCCATACAGGTCGCGATCGATCCGGACCACAGTTGCATTCTCCAACGTATGCCGGAACCGCAGCTCCAGTATCCGCGTGGTGCGGTTCTCGATGTAGACCAGCAGCTCGACCTCCTCCAGTTCCTCCTGGTGCGCCAACGCATCTCCAATCTGCGGCGTGGTCTTGTCCATGGGCTTGCGCACCACCAAACCCTCATAGCGCCTCTGCCCCGATGGCAACCCGGTGACCGGGTCGACCGGGGTGTAAATCGCCTCGGTCATCCTCACCACCTCGATCGCCTTGTCCTTCGATCCGCTGGGCAAGGTGGCCTCCCCAATGATGGGCCCCTGCACTTCACCTTCGATCTTCATGAAGATCCTCACATTGCTCGTTGGGTTCGAGCCGGAAGTACCCCCCTCGCCAAACAGAGCCAACGTGCTTGCCACCAACAATACCCGCGCGTCCATCATGCACCTCCATGGTCGAGATCTCCAGCTTCCCCCCCCCCCACCCCGAAGACTTTCACCTGTCAAGCTGCAACAACCCAAACCCGGTTGATATTTCATTCACCATCGTCACTTTCAAGATGAAGCGGCTGGGGCATTCTGCTAGTCCCGTTGGACGAAATGTTCTCCGCCAGTGTTGTCCACCAATGAATCCCAACGGGATTCCGTATCCTGGCCCGGGATTGCGCAAGGGTGACAATTTTCGGAGCACATCCACTGAACACCATAGGCTTCCTGCATGTCCGCCGAAACGGCACTATCGCGGGAGGTTGTCCCCGCCCCAAATGCCATTGCCTTCGCCAATCACACAGGGCACCATCAGGACCGGAGGCTTTCCGTGGTTCGCGACTACCTGCGCCTGCACTTCATTGTCTTCCTTTGGGGCTTCACGGCCATCCTCGGCAAGCTCATCACCCTGCCCGCCGTTGAGATGGTCTTCTGGCGAACATCCATTGCCGCCGCCGCCATCGCCACCATCTGGGCCGTCTTTCACCGCAACCAACGCCTCGCCCCGCGCCCCGCCATCGAGCTCACGCTCAGCGGCGCCATCATCGCCGGCCACTGGATCTGCTTCTTCGCCTCCGCGAAAATTGCCAGCGCATCCATCGCCCTTGCCGGCATCTCCCTCACCCCACTTCTCACATCCTTCTTCGTCCCCCTCATCAACGGCGGCCGCGTCAAGCGCCGCGAAGTCATCCTCGGCATCATCGCCATCATCGGCCTCTGCCTCATCGCAGGCTTCGAATTCAAGCAACTCGGCGGCCTCGCGCTTGGCATCGCCGCCGCATTCCTCGGCGCGATCTTCACCATCCTCATCGCCCGCTACACCACAAGGCACCCACCCCTTGCCATCAGCTTCTGCCAAGTCTTTGGCGCCGCCCTGGCATGTCTTGCCTTCTTTCCCATCTATGCGCGCATGCCGATCCTCAATCCCGACGGCGTCATCCACTGGTTCGGCCCGTGGCAGGACCTCGGCTGGCTGCTCCTCCTCGCGCTCGTCTGCACCGTCTATCCCTACGTCGTCATGGTCGAGCTCCTGCGCCGCGTCACGCCCTTCACCATGAACCTCGCCGTCAACATGGAACCCATCTACGGCATCATCCTCGCCCTCATCATCTTCCGCGACGAGGAACAAATGACCCGCGGCTTCTACGTCGGCACGCTCCTCATCCTCTCCAGCGTCATCGCCCAACCCCTCCTCGACCGCATGGCCCACAAGCGCATCCCCCGCGACAAGGCCGAAGCCCGCATGCAAGTCTCATCCTGACACAACATCATCCGCCACCTTCATAATTCATAATTCATAATTCATAATTCCCACTTATCCTTCCCCATGCACCCACCACTGCTCCGGGTGCCCGTCCAAATCCTTGAGGATCATCAGGGCCGGCGGCGTATTGCCGGAGTAGGCGAACAGGAAGAAGAACAACAGCACGGCGCCAAAAGCCGTGAATGCCTCACTATTCATCGCGACGGCAGCGGCCGGAACAGCCACCCCCAACAGAAACATCAAGCCACCCGGAAACAGCGATCGCAAGTACGCGGGCACGATGTCCCTCTCCGTCACCTGATGGTATGCCGCCAACATCACCAGGTTGTCGCCGGTGACTCTCGTCAGAAGAAACATCCCATAGCCAACGACAGCGCAAACGCCAATCGTCACAAACGCATCCGCCGTTGGATGCAAAATGAGCTGTCGAATCGCCTCTACAAGCAGGATCGTGAAATGCATCAGGATCGCCAACCGCGAAGCCATCGCCGGAGCCAGCGTCACAGCCCGCACGATCTCCCCATGTCGCAATCGCGTCATCACCAGCTGCTCAACATCGATCCGCATCAGAGCCATGCGAACATGCATCGCCGCAGCAAGGCTAACGAAGAAGCCAAGGAAGTAAGGAAGTAGAAGAATCCCCAGAACGACAACCATCGACCGTTCGTATATGTCCCACCCCGGCAAGAACAACACCAACCCATAAACCACCGGCACC
>CAZVAQ010000188.1:0-1700 GCA_964625145.1 uncultured Candidatus Sumerlaeota bacterium | reverse complement strand
CTCTTTCCACTCCTCCGGCCGGCTCCACAAATCCTCCGCCAGATCGTTCGTCTTCTCCTTCAGCAGAATCCCAAACAAGATCACCACCACCAAACCCACGCACGTACACATCGCGCTGCTCACCAACACCGTCACCAAGCCCCCAACCAGGAACGCCACGTGCGACGACACACGCCGCAGCGTGTTCCACCAGCCACGGTCCGTCAGCCCCACATGCACCGCCACGATTCCCGCGAACAATGTCATCCGCGCATGAAGCAACAACATCACCAAACCAAACACCACCGACCACAACAATACCGCCATCGCATCCCCCGGCCCGCCCACAGCCCCCGCCAACACGCCCGTGAAGATCACGAACGACGCCGCACCCAGCAACACCGCCGCACGCACGTCTGCCAACGGCGGGATCGCCAGCGCCTGCGCGATCTCCGCCGGCGACAACCGCGTCAGCACCAACTCCGAGAAAGGCACATGCCGGCACCGCAACCCCAGGAACCGCCGCGCGTGCACCGCCCCCAACCACGGCAACACCAACGTCGCCAGCAACAACACACCCGCCATCGCCGCAAATCCGCCCCGTGCCGTCGGCACCAGCAAGCACGCCGGATACAACAACGGATATCCAACCAACGCCAGAAACCACGGATCCACCCACTCCCGCCACCGCTTGCGCCGCGAGAAATACACCAGCACCGGATTCGTGTGATAATCCCGCGGAAACAACGTGTCCGGCAATGTCGCCGCGCCAAACCGCGTCCACAACGGCAATGGGTCCCGCTGCACCTCGTCGAACAGCTCCACCCACCGGTCATGCTGCGGGACACTCACGTCTTCTTGCTCTTTGACATCGCCGCGCGGATCGACCGCTTGTAAGGGGCCCGCAACACACCCACCTCCGTCACAATCCCCGCGATCAACTTGCTGGGCACCACATCAAACGCTGGATTGAACGTCACCGTCCCCTTCGGAGCCGTCGGCACTCCGCCCACACTCGTGATCTCCTCATCCGCCCGCTCCTCGATCGGAATGTCATCACCCGTCGCAACATTCGGATCCACCGTCGACAACGGCGCCGCGATGTAGAACGGCACCTTGTAATAATGCGCCACGATGGCCAGGGGCATCGTCCCGATCTTGTTCGCCGCGTCGCCGTTGGCCGCGATCCGGTCCGAGCCGGCGATTACCGCCTGCGCCATGCCGCGCTGCATCACCGTCGCCGCCATGCTGTCCGCGATCAGCCGATGCTTGGCCCCCGCCTGCGCGCACTCCCAAGCCGTGAGTCGCGCCCCCTGCAGCAACGGCCGCGTCTCGTCCACATACACCACCATCCGCTTGTTCTTCCGCGCCGCCTCCAGGATCACCGCCAACGCCGTCCCCCGCCCCGCCGTTGCCAACGCACCCGTGTTGCAATGCGTGATGACCCCCTTGGCCCCCTTCAACAGCGGCGCCCCATGCCGCGCGATGCCGTCGCACCGCGCCTCGTCGTCCAGATGAATCGCCCGCGCCGTCTCCAACAACACCCCCATCGCCTCCCGCGCCGGCACGTCATCCCCCAAATCCTCCATCTCCCGCCGGCACGCATCCAACGCCCAAAACAAATTCACCGCCGTCGGCCGCGACGTCGCCAAATAATCCGCCACCTCCTGCATCGCCCGCCGCACCTCCTTCATCGACCCCGGCCGCCGCCGCGCCACCCC
>CAZVAQ010000187.1:0-6006 GCA_964625145.1 uncultured Candidatus Sumerlaeota bacterium | reverse complement strand
GGGGCCATGGACGCGGCCTTCGCGAATGGCGATGTGGGCCTCTTGAAGGTCAGAGGCGAGGCCGCGCTGGAGCAGGAGTTGGTCGACGCGCTGGCGACGGGCCATCAGGAGGCTCCGACTGCGGCGGCGACCTCCTCGCTCATGTCCATGTTGGTGTAGACCTCGTCAACGTCGTCGAGCTCTTCGAGCTTCTCGATGAGGCGCAGGACCGACTTGGCGTCGTCGACGGTGAGTTCGACGCGGGTGCTGGGGATTTGCTTGACGGAGGAGGAGGTGACCTTCAGGCCCGCCGCTTCGAGGGCTTCGCGGACCGTTTGGACTTCGTCGGGGGCGGTGGTGATCTCGTGGAAGCTGTCCTCGCTGTCGACGTCTTCGGCGCCGGCCTCCAGGGCGGCTTCCATCACCTTGTCGTCATTGGGATCTTCGACCTCGATGACCCCTTTTCGCTCGAACAGGTAGGACACACAGCCGCTCTGGCCCAGATTGCCGCCGTATTTTGAGAAGCAATGACGCACCTCGGAGGCGGCGCGGTTGCGGTTGTCCGTGGAGACCTCGACCATGACGGCGACGCCCGCGGGGGCATAGCCTTCGTAGACCATTTCCTCGATGGCCTGCCCCTCCAGCTCGCCGGCGCCCTTCTTGATGGCGCGGTCCATGGTGTCCTTGGGCATGTTGGTGTCTTTGGCCGCCTGGATGGCGGTGCGCAGACGCGGGTTGGAGCCCGGGTCGCTGCCGCCGAGCCGGGCGGCGATCTGTAGTTCCTTGATGACCTTCGTGAACATCTTGCCGCGCTTGGCGTCGATGAGGGCCTTCTTGTGCTTGATCGAATGCCATTTGCTGTGGCCGGACATGGGGGTTCTCCTGGTGGAAAGCGCCGCGGGAACGGGGGTCTGCCCACTACTGGATTGGAGAGGGCCCGCTCCGGGGGGAAGGGTGTATAGACGATCCGGGAGCGGCGCGGCAAGGGATTTGAAAAGTATGCCGTAGCCCCCCGTCAACAGGTCAGCGCGCCTCCCGGCATCCTCCGGGGGGGGGGTGGTATCGTGCTTGCGGCGCCCGGCCGGGGTGGGCCCGAATGTGGCGCCTTTATCACCGGAGGAATTTCATCGACATGACCAGTGTGACCAGGACGGAGACGCGATTGCTGACCTTGGGGCATTCGCCGGATCCGGATGATGCTTTCATGTTTTACGGTTTGGCGGCCGAGCGGATCGAGACCGGCGAGCTGCGGTTCGAGCACATCCTGCAGGACATCCAGACGCTGAACGAGCGGGCCCTGCGCGAGGAGCTGGACATCTCGGCGATCAGCATCCATGCCTACGCCAGCGTGCTGGACAAGTATGCGCTGCTCCCCTGCGGCGCGTCGATGGGGGACAACTACGGCCCGATGATCGTTGCGCGGCAGGCCTTTGACGCCGCGGCGCTGAACGAGAAGAAGATCGCCATCCCCGGTGAGCTGACGTCGGCGTTCCTCGCTCTGAAGATCTACATGGGACGCGTGCCGGCGAATTATGTGGTCGTGCCCTTTGACGAGATCATGGACCGGGTGAAGGACGGCTCGGTGGATTGCGGACTGCTGATCCACGAAGGCCAGCTCACCTACGAGAAGGAGGGCCTGGTCAACATCGTGAACCTGGGCGAGTGGTGGTTCCAGCGCACGAACGGGCTGCCGCTGCCGCTGGGAGCGAACGTGATTCGCAAGGCGCTGGGCAAGCCGCTGATGAGCCGGCTGAACGGCATCCTGAAGGAGAGCATTGCCTACGGGTTGGAGCATCGCCGCGAGGCGGTGGCGCATTCGCTGAAGTGGGCCCGCGGCATGGAGCACGAAATGGCCGATGAGTTCGTCGGCATGTACGTCAACGAGCTGACGCTGGATTTCGGCGAGCGCGGCCGCGAAGGGGTGCGGCGGTTCCTGAAGGAAGCGCATGAGATGGGGTTCCTGGCAGAGCCGGTGGACTTGGAGTTTGTGGGTTAAAGGGGATACCAGGGAAGGCAAGGACAACAGGGACCCGGCCACGCCCTGACGGGTCACGCAGGGGCAAGCAGCAGAATCCCACAACACAAACCGGAGAGCTTACTTTGGTGACGAAGAAGAGTGATGCTGCTGTGCCCAAGGTGGTGATCCGCGAGGCGGTGCCGGAGGATGCGGACGCGATCTCGAAGTTGATCCATGAGTTGGCGGATTACGAGCAGGCGCCGGAGAAGTGCTTTGCCACCGGGGACAAGGTTCGCGAGCGGCTGTTCGGCAAGTCGCGCTGCGCGGAGGCTTTGTTCGCCGAGGTGGAGGGAAAGCCCGCGGGGTACGCGATCTTCTTCCACAATTTCTCCACGTGGGAAGCGGCGCCGGGGTTGTACCTGGAGGACGTGTACGTGCGGCCGGCCTACCGGAAGCTGGGAATCGGCAGCCGGTTGCTGCAATCGTTGGCGGCGATCGCCGTCAAGCGCGGCTGCAAGCGGTTCGAGTGGGTGGTGCTCGATTGGAACAAGCTGGCGCGGGATTTCTACGAGAGCATCGGCGCCAAGCCGCAGACTGAGTGGATCATCTATCGCATGGATGGCGAGCGGTTGGAGGAGTTCGCCGCGCAGGCCCCGCCGCTCGACAAGCCGGAATCATCCGGCGACCAGATGAAGGCCACCGGCCAGTTCATCATCCACACCGACGGCGGCGCGGATCCGAATCCCGGGCCGGGCGCGTGGGCCGCGGCGATTCGCTGTGGCAACGAATACCGCGAGATCAGCGGTTACGATGCGGACACGACGAACAACCGCATGGAACTGACCGCGGCGATCAAGGCGCTGGAGTTGGTGCCGGAGGGTGCCACGGTCGAGATGCACACGGACTCGCAGTACCTGCGCAACGGCATCACGTCATGGTTGGCCGGTTGGAAGCGCAAAGGTTGGCGCACGACGACCGGGCCGGTGAAGAACAGGGACCTGTGGGAGCAGTTGGATGCAGTGAACGCGGCGCGGAACGTGAAGTGGACATGGGTGCGCGGCCACGCGGGCGACGTGATGAACGAGCGGGTGGATGAGTTGTGCACGGAAACGCGGAAGAGGAAAGGATGAAGGCTGAAACAGGAAGGATAAAGGCTGAAGGATAAAGGCTAAAGAGGTTCGGGGTTCCGCGTTGGTTGGAATGGTGGGTTGGATGAGCTAAAGTATGGGGACGGGTAGGTCGGTTACGCGGCGTTGTCGTGCATGGCTTGCTCGTACGTTGCGTGACCCGATTGGATGGCCAGGCAGGTTCGAAGCATCCGGAGTTCCGCCAGCATCTGGTCCCCGCGATAGTCCTTGAGGATGGCCGAATAGAGCAGCCGAATCTGATCGTTGGAGAGTCCGGCATCTCGAGCGGCTGGCAAGTAGTCAAAAAACGCGGGGTTCATGATCAGACCTCTGGCGGGGAAAGGATCTCGATCCCCGGGAGTTGCAGACTTGCATTTACCGCCTGGACACGCAAGCGTCTTTGACGATTGACCAGGTGCCGAAAGTTCCACGAGACGAGGATTTGAAAGCCGGAGACGACGGCGGCGGCAACGTGAAGCGAATCATTGAACTGCAAATCGGTGAAGGCGCCGGCCTTGATGTACTCTCCTGCCAGTGCCTCCATCTCGCGAGTGATTGGGAAGACTGCGACGGAATCAAGCAGCGCCAATAGCTCACTCTTCTTGGCCGGATCCGTCGCGGCGCCCAACTCCAAGCGAGTGAGTTCAGATGTCGCCAGGTCAAAGCTGTCGCGCCGTTCAAAGAATCCCTCAGTGAGGGCCATTCTGTCAGGAGCGCGCGTGTCAATCAATGCGCTGAGTACCGATGTGTCGAGGTATATCCTGATTCGGGCCATGTCAGCCATCTCCTCACGCGTTGCGCGTCAACTCGGCGATGAGGGCCTGATGGTCCGGGAAGAGGAGTTCGAGTTCGGTGCGGTTGGCCATGGCGAAGTCTGCAAAGTCGAAGCCCGGAGCGACGGTGCAGCCGCACAGGGCAAAGGGGACGCCGGGCTCCAGGCGCGCGGCTTGCCAACTGTTGGCGGGGATCGTGATTTGGGGTTCCTGGCCGTCTGCTATGTCGGCTCCCAACAGGTGACACGCGTAGTTGCCCTGTTGGTCGATGAGATGCAGTTCCAGCGGACCGCCGAGATACAGGTGCCATGTCTCGTCGGAACGCACTCGATGGAATGCGGAGAAGTCACCTTCCTCGAGGAGGAAGTAGATCTGGGTCATGGCCGGTCGATCGGCGCGCGACAAGTCGACAACCGCGGGATGACGCACGCGCATTTGCGACGCGTGCGTCTCGCGGTAGTAACCCCCTTCGGGGTGGGGGATGAGGCGGAGGCGGGAGATGAGGGACAAAGGCATGGAATTATGAAGGATGAATTATGAATACTATTTAGACCGGGACGCCGGCGATTTCGAGCAGGAACAGGAGGTCGGCGGTGGTGTCGTCGCCGTTGGGGTCGGCTTCGTAGAGGGCGCTGATGCGCTTGCGGAATGGGCCCACGTCGCCGACGGATTTGCCGCGGGCGATGAGTGGCTTGTAGGCGTTGGGCATCGGGCCCCAGTTGCCGACCTCGACGTGATTGTCGGTGATGAAGACGAACTTGGGGATGGCCTCGCCGCCGTTGGTGAGGAAGCGCGCGAAGACGTCGGGGTGTTGCTCGCGGGTGATGTAGCGGGTCTTGATCTTGGAGCATGCTGAGGCGAGGGCTTCGAGCACGGGGACGTGGCGCACGACATCGCCGCACCAGTCCTCGGCGATGCACACGACGTTGACGCGGCGCTTGATGGCCTTCAGGCGACCGAGCGTGATGGGATCGAGCACGATGGTGTCTTGGCGAGATTGCATCTGTTCGCGGTGCTTGGGGTTCTCCGCACCGGCGAGCCATTTGTCATAGGTGACACCGCTGGCGATGATGGCTTTCCAGTCGATGG
The DNA here is from genome assembly GCA_964625145.1 of uncultured Candidatus Sumerlaeota bacterium. Taxonomy (GTDB): domain Bacteria; phylum Sumerlaeota; class Sumerlaeia; order SLMS01; family JAHLLQ01; genus CAYTRP01. Next base: position 1,081 of record CAZVAQ010000187.1, on the reverse strand, counting down.
TGGGAAGGATGGGTGGACGTGGCATGGGGGTCTCCGGAAGGATAAAGGATGAAGGATAAAGGTTGGAGTGCTCTGGTTCTGGGGGTCGTGTGTCTGGAAGGATTGTTGGTGAGGTTTTGCCCTCTTGGTTTACTTGGGTGCGCGGCGGTAGATGGACCGGATGGGCACGCCGGTTGTTTCGGCGAGGAGTTTTTCGATCTCCTGGGCTTGTTCCTCGGTGATGGTCTTGAGGCGGACGGTCTCGACGGGTGCGTCCTTGTCGTGGTTGCCGCGGGCTTCCTGGTACCATTCCTTTGGATGCGGGCGGCGGGGGGTGTTGAGCTGGACTTCGTCCGGCTTGATGTCGCGGATCAGTGCGGCGAGTTGTTCGGCCTCCTTGAGGTTCATGGGCATGAACATGCACTGGAGGGTGAGGCTGCCCTTGAAGTCCGGATCGTCGCGCAGGGCACGAATGCCGCGCAGGATGCGTTCGAGGGTGACTCCCTTGGCGACGCGATTGTACTTCTGCAGCATCTCGTCGCTGGCGGCGTCGAGCTTGCAATCGACGATGGAGGCGTTGCGCAGGCGCTTGCGGGTGGCGGCGTCGAACAGCCACGTGGAATTGGTCAGCACGAGCGAGGGCTTCTTCATCTCGTCGTGAACGTAGTCGATGACCTCGCCGATGTTGAGGGCCAGCGTGGGCTCGCCGCTGCCGCTGAAGGTGACGATGTCGACGCCGTCGGGATCGACCGCGGCCAGATCCGCGATGATGCGTTCGGTGGGGTAGAAGACCTTCTGCTCGTCGATGACCTGATGGATGTTGCCGAGCTGGCAATAGACGCAATTGAACGAGCAGATGGAGTCGACGACCAGCATGTCGACGCCCAGCGAGTTCCCGAATCGCCATGACTTGACGGGCCCGTAGACCGCGGAGGGCATGGGGTATTGCATGGGGGTGTGGGGATTTTCGTCGTGGGACTTGGAAGCAGCTGGGGTGGTCATGGTGGTTGGTTTGCGGGTCCGCGGAGGTCTTGTCGGAAAGGGGAGCATTATTGGTGCCGGGTGCCAAGAGCAGGATTCGGGGGAGGGGGCTTTCCGGGGC
>CAZVAQ010000186.1:0-6035 GCA_964625145.1 uncultured Candidatus Sumerlaeota bacterium | reverse complement strand
GTACCCGGGTTCCTTGTATCCGTAGAGGCTGATGCCGTTGCGGGTCGCCAGGTCGACGGATTCCTCGCGGTCCAGGAAGATGGTCTTCCCGGCAGTCACGGCCAGGGCGCGCGCCTTGATCTTGATCAGGTTCTGGATGGTCGTCTTGCCGATCACAGGGACGTCAAAACGCATGTCCTGAAGCGGCTTGGAGACCTTGACGAATGTGACGCCCGGTCCCACCAGTTCTCCGCAGCGCAGGATCAGGTGATCCGTGCCCTCGATGGCTTCCACGCCGACGACGATCTGGTTCTTGACGGCGATGGTCTGGCCGATGTCGAGGCGGGCGATTTCCTTGGCGATGGGGTAGCCGAAATCGATCTCGCGGGTCGTCTCCTCGTCGAGGGGACACCCGGGCGTGAGCAGTCCCGGCGGCGGCATGGTGGACTTGAGGAAGAGCGTGGAGTCGAGGACCTCGATGCCCTCGGACTCGATTTCCTCGGTGGCGGCCTTGAGGATGGAGTCGGCCTTCTTGTTGCCGAGGCGGCCGAGGACCTTGAGCACGCGGGGATCGAGGCTGATCTGCTTGAGGAGCACCTTGTGGGGGACGCGCCCGGCCATGGTCAGGTGCTTGATGTCATGCTCGCGGCACAGCTCGAAGAGGCGGGAAAGATCGGTCAGGCGCAGCGAGTAGATCTTCCACGCCACATCCTTGAGGCGATCGCTGGCCAGCCCTGCAACGCCGAAGACCACCAGCTTGACGCCGGCGCTGTGGGCGCCCTGTGCCAGCAGCAGGGGGAAGTCCCCCTCGCCTGCGATGAGGCCCATGACCGGCGGCAGGGGCCGCGCGGGATCCGGATGCAGTTCAAAGGACATTGGCTGAGCGGTCATGACACTCCCGGTGGATTCCTGCACACTACCCCCCTCACCCCGTTCCCAACCGTTCACTTGCCATGCGTTCGCCCCCCATTCTTTCGCCACTGTGGCCACCGCCATTGTTGTTATTGCCCAACGCGAAGACAATCTCCATTTCGGAGATCAAAGTGTCGCCGACGTGTATCTTGCTGACGAGGCGACCGGTGCGCTTCTTCAGGTTGGTGATTTGCCCATAGAGATCCAACCGGTCGCCGGGTCGCGCCGGGCGGCGCAGCTTCACATGATCGACGGTCATCAGGTAGGCGATCTGGCCCTCGTAGCCCGGACGATTGAGGATCCAGCAGGCGCCGGCCTGGGCCATGCTTTCGATTTGCAGCACGCCGGGATAGATGGGCTCGCCGGGGAAATGGCCTTCAAAGACGTGCTCGTTCGCGGACAGGTTCTTGTACCCGCGAATGTAGTCATCGCCGAGTTCGGTGATCCCATCCACCAGCAGGAACGGGTAGCGGTGAGGGATGATCTTCTTGATCACATCGATTCCAAAGGGGGGTTGATGGATGAATGTGGTCACGGTTGCCGGGTTACCTCATGGATGGCTTTTGCGAAAGCGATGTGCGCCCGATGGCCCGCCCGCCACGCCCAGAAATGCCCGCGCAGTGGGCGGGCAATGAGCGCCAAATCGCCGAGGAGGTCAACGATCTTGTGCCGGGCGACCTCGTCGGGGAAGTGCAGGGACGGGTTTGCATAGCCGTTTTCGTCGAACACAAGTGCATTGTCCAGCGTCCCCCCCCGGGCCAGTCCTGCGGCCCACAACCCCTCGATATCTCGTTTGAGGGCAAAGGTCCGCGCCGCCGCGGCCCCGCTCTCAAAGGAGTCTGCCGTCACCTGTAGCGACGCTCCCATGGAGCCCACGACGGTGCCGGGAAATTCCACAAAACAGCTCAAGTGCAGTGCCTGACAGGGGGCCGCGACCATCTCGGTGCCGTCCGCTTCGACCCGCACCGGCCGGGTCAGGGTGATGGGTTCCCAAGGGCGATCCTTGAAGTCCGCGAAGCCCCCCTCCCGCAGGCCCCGCATATACTCCAGGCTCCCCCCGCCGAGAAAGGGTGGTTCCGGGCCCTGCATGACCACCTCCGCGTCGCTGACGCCGTGGGCGGCCAGGGCAGCCATGACGTGTTCGATTTGCTCGAAGCGCTGTCCTTCAGGCCCGACCAGCACCGTGCGCCGGTCGGATTTCGGACCGTCCGCGTAGCGGATGTGGGCCTCCAGCGGAGGGCGGCCGTCCTCCATGCGGCTGAGTCGTATGCCGGAGTCTGCCTCGGCGGGCCGGACTTCCAGCCGCGAGGGCGCGCCCGTATGGATGCCGACGCCCTCGAAGGCCACGGGGGCGGCCACGGTGCGGCGATGGGGCTGGTCAGATGCGGTCACGAGCGTTTCCGGTATCCTCGAGGCAGGTTCAACCTGCCGATGGGATGGTTCTCTCAGGGGATGGCAGGGAGTATCTCGCGCGGGCGGCTGGGTTCTTCGACTTGCGGCTCCGGTGCCGGGGTTTGGCCGGCAGGTAAGGGACCTATTGGGGCGATGTTGCTGAACATCTCGACAATCTCCGGGGACCGCGAGTCGAGCTCTTCGATTACCCGGGCCGTCAGGTTGGAGGTATCCTTGCCGTAGATGACGATCTCGCCGCGAACGACAACGTCGTAGCCCTCGCGCTTGGCGACATCGGCGACGACATCCATGATCTTCTCGATGAGCGGTTCGATCTGGCGTTCGCCTGCGCGCCACTTGCGATCCAGGTCGAACTTCAGGCGCTCGATTTCGTCGTTGAGGCGGCCGAGCTCCAGACGGCGCTTCTCGCGTTCCTCGCGGGAGAGCAGGTCCTGCTGGCGCTCGAAGTCAAACCGCATGCTGGAGAACCGTGCTTCCTTTTCCTGAATCGCACGGACCTCGCTGGCCATGGACTTGTCCATCACATCGAGCACATCGGAGACCGCGCGGCTGCGCTCCAGGATGGCTTGCATGTCCACAAAGGCAACGGCGGAGGGGCGCGCCACGACTGGGGCGGGTTCCTGAGAGAAGATCCGCGACCCGGCCACGAGGACCAGGGCGAGCAGCGACAGGATCATGAACAGGCGGACAGCAGACGTGGTCATTTTCGGAAACCGGGGCCGAGCAGGAAGAGGTTGATGATTCGCGCGTGGGATCAGAAGTTGGACCGGATGCGGAAATGCAGGACGCGTGTGCGGTCGTGATCGTGCTTCAGGGCGGCGTAGGCTAGGTCCACATCGATGGAGAACGCGCCCAAGTCAAACGAAACACCGGTGCCGGTGCCGATCCGGGGCTTTTCCAGGTCGGTGGGCTTGAAGCCCAGGATGCCCGCGTCCACGAACAGTCGTCCGCGAATGACGCGGTTGAAGCGATGGCGCAGTTCATGGCGCTGGCGCAGGCTGAGCGAGCCGCCGATGGCGATGTCGTCCACGCCGGGGTCCTTCGGACCGACGCCGCGCGCTTCGAAGCCGCGCAATGTGGACGTGCCGCCGAGGAAGAAGCGCTCGCCGATGCCGACGTGGTCCGCGTCGTACGGCGCGATGCCCACGCCGTGTTCGTAGGCGTAGACCCAGTCTTCGCGCTTGTCGAGCGCGCGGTAGGCGCTGAGGTCGTGGGTCAGCTTGAGCATCCAATCGCGGGCATAGCCGGGCTCGATGCCGCCGGTGACGCGATAGCCGCGGGTTTGCCAGCGGCGGCTGTCGACCGTGTCGCGAGCCAGCAGGAAGCGCAGGCCCACGACGCCGTAGTCGTCCATGTCCTCGACGAGGTCCTCGTCCTCGCGCTTGAGGTCGACGTTCTCCAAGCGCAGTCGAACGAAGGCCCGCGAGTTGTCATTGATGGGGCGTCCGATCTCGGCGGAGGCACCCAGCGTGCGCTGCAGGTAGGCGCGGTAGTCGAAGTTGTCGTAGTAGGCGTTGAGGCCCAACGAGTCGTCGGTGTCGCGCCAGTAGCGGTCGAGATAGCCAAGGGTGAAGGATTGCACGCGGCTGCCCAGCAGCAGGTTTGCGCGCAGGACCTTTGCCTCGCCGAACAGATTCGGGTTCGTGTAGTTGAAACCGACCGTGAAGCCGGTCACTTCGCCCACGCCGGCGGAGATGCCGAAGTATCCCGCGTTGGGGTCTTCCTCGACTTCGACGACTGCGTCGGTGACCTGCGGATCGGCGGTGGGTTCGCGACGCACTCGGACGTTCTCGAAGAAGCCCAGTCCGCGCAGGCGATCCACCGTGCGCACTTCATCGACCGTGCGGTATTTCTCGCCGGGCTTGAGCTGCACTTCGCGCTCGATGACCTCGGTCTTCACGCCCGGGCTCATCCAATCCATGAAGCGCTCGAGTGTCGTCAGGTCGAACTCGTAATCGTACTCGCTCTTCTGAACGCGGACGGCTCCGACGTAGGAGACGTCGGCCTCCTCGATCATCAGGCGCAGCAGCACCGTGCCCGCCGCGGGATTCTTCTCGAATCGGCCGTCGATGCGTGTGTTGATGTAGCCCTGGTCGCCGTACAGGCGGCGGACGCGCTCGAGTGCCTCGCGGAAGCGGTTGCCGTTGTAGGTGCGGCCCACGACGCGGACGAAGGCGGAGTTGATCTCCTCGGGGGTGAAGAGCGTGATGCCGTCAAAGGCGACGCCGGTCACGGTGTAGCGCGGGCCCTCGTTGATGATGATGGAAGGGGCGACCCAGGCCTTTTCTTCATTGTACTCAAAGGTGCCGCGCGTGGCCGTCGCGTCCAAGAATCCCGCATCGCGGTACTTGTCCTCGATGATGCGCAAGTCGTCCTCGAACGCGCGGTCGTCGTACCAATTGCGGAAGAAGAGGAAGCCGGAGTTGTTCTGCACCCAGAAGCGGATCCACCAGGATGGGAAGTGCTTGTTCCCCTCCAGATCCAGGCGCTTGATGCGAATCTTTTCGCCTTCGTCGATGAGGATGCGCATGTCGACGGTCGGTGTTTCGGCCTCGACGGGATCCACCTCAACGTTGATGCGCGTGGCGGAGAAGCCGCCCTGGGAATAGAATGCCTGGAGTGAGCGGCGCGTGCGCGAGGCGGCGGCCACGGGGAGCAGCTCGCCTTCCTTCACGTCAATCTCGCGGCGCAGGCGCTCGGCCTTGAACGCCACGTTGCCGATGAAGGTGATGTTGCGGATGGTGGGATTTTCCTTCACGCGCACCAGAAGGTGCAGGCCGTCGTCGCGCTGCTGGGTTTCGATGGCGATTTCCAGCGGGTCATAGACCCCGAGGTCCGCGATGCTCTGCAGGTCACGGCGGTAGGCCTCGGCCGTGAACGGCGTGCCCGGCTGCAGGGTCATGGCGCGTTCGATGGCGCCTGTGGTCGTGCGGACGGTGCCCTCTATCTCCACCCCGACGATGGGCGTGCCGTCGGCGGGGAAACCATTGGTCTGTGTGGTCGCGGTCTGGGCGGCGAGCGGGACGGCCCACAGGAGACAGACGATGAAAAGCCCGGTCAGGAAAACCGGGCGGAGGGTGAAGGGCATGCGTGAAACCCCGTAGGGAATGCGGTCTGCGATCATGGGAGCCATCCACCGGCGGGGACCCGGGGGCCGCAACGGGAAAGGGGGGGCTTGACTGGTCACAACCAATCCACAGAAAGCGGGAGCGGCCGACTCGCCGGCTTTCTACGAGCGCCTCCACGCATAGAGAACGGCGGCGAGCCGAGGCCCGCCGCCGATGGTTTGATGCGAGTTGTCAAAGGCGCGCCTTATTCTGTGACGCGTTGGCGCCTTTCCTGGATGATGTCATTGATGTTATTTTCTTGCTGTTGCAGGCGCTCCTCGCGGGTCATGCCTTCCTGGGGGGCAGGCTCGCGGCGCGGAGGGGCCATGTTGCCCCGGTCGGGCAGCTCCGGCAGATCGCGGCGCGCGCCGGGGGCATCGGGCATGCCCGGCGCCGGACGATCCATACCCGGCGCACGGAACCGCGCGCGCATGCCACGCATCTGATCGAGCTGTTCGGCGTTGAGTGTCTTCTGCACGACGGCACGATGGTCAACGGCCGCCAGCATGGCCGCGCTTTGCGCGGAGGTGAACTCCGTCACGGCCTTGCGCAAGGCGTCGATGTCCGCTTCGCCCTCGGCGTTGAGCAGCTCGCTCACCTTCTGGCCGGCTTCGCGCATACGGG
>CAZVAQ010000185.1:0-6068 GCA_964625145.1 uncultured Candidatus Sumerlaeota bacterium | reverse complement strand
TACCAGTCTATCGCCTTCTTGAAGAACCGGATCATTCGCTCGAACATGTTCTTCTCGGTCAGCGACAGCTCCTGCTCGTGAGCCAGGCCATAGAACAGCAGCCCCACTGCGGTTGAGTAGATCGGCGAGGAGGCGATGCTGCTGAGGCCCGAGAGGCCGCCGGGCTTGCCGATCTTGCAGGGGCGCTTGAACAGCTTCTCCGCCAACCGGTCCGCGCCGGCCTGCATGCCGCCGCCGCCAGTCAGGACGATGCCGCCGCATGCCTTGTCGAGCTGGCCGCTCTTCTCGCATTGCTCGCGCACGAGGAGCAGAATCTCCGCCAAGCGGCTCTCGATGATTTCCGCCAGGAAGCGCCGGCTGACGCGTTGGCGCTCGTTCGTCAGGGCGACCGGCACCTCGATCATGTCGTCTTCCGCCACGGTGTCGGGCAGGCAAGTGCCGTGGCGCTTCTTCAGGTTCTCCGCGTCGTAGACGCTGATCTTCAGGCCCCGGCGGATGTCCTCCGTGATGGCGTCGCCGCCATAGGGCACGACGCCGGTGTAGCGCACGGAGCCTTCGCTCCACACCGCCAGGTCGCTGGTGCCGCCGCCAATGTCCACCACCACCACGCCCAGCTCCTTCTCCTCCTGCGTCAGCACCGCCTGGCTGGAGGCCAGTGGCTCGAGAAAGATGCCGCTGGCACGATAATGAGCCTGGCGCACGGCGCGCACGATGTTCTGGGCGCTGGTGACCGCGGCCGTCACGGTTAGCACGTCCACCTCCAGCGTCCGCGAGCTGAAGCCTTCCGGATTCGCCACGACCCCGTCATCAATGATGAAGCGCTGCGGAATCGTGTGGATGATCTCGCGCTCCATGGGGACCTGGTCCAGGTTCGCCTTGTCCAGGGCGCGGCGGATGTCGGCGCGCGTGATGCCGCGCTCGGGGTTGGTGACGGTCACCTGACCGTGGGTCTGCTGACTCTGGATGTGGCCACCGGCGATGCCGACCAACACGTCGCGAACGGTGTGTTGGGCAACTTCCTCCGCCTTGCGCACGGCGGTGCGGATGGAGTTGACCGTCTCCTCCAAGTCCACGACGACGCCGCGGCGCAGTCCCTGGCTCGGCGTGCTAGCCACGCCGCGGATGGTCGTCCGGCCCGTGGGGTCAATCTCGCCGATGATCGCGCAGATCTTTGTCGTACCGATGTCCAGACCCGTGAAGATGCGCGTGCGCGCCGGCGGACGGAAACCAGTCCGGTGCACGCCCATGCTGTTGTCGCGCACGTGATCGACGCGTGCGGTGTCCGGCGCCCGGTCACCCGCCATGGCGCGAGGACGTGGTGCTTGCAGGGAAGGCTTGGCCGCGGCTTCTTCGGCCGTTGGGGATGGCGTCATGGTCAACCGCTTCGTCTGTGATATTGCCAGCTCCAGAGCGCAAAAAAACGCTCCCGCCTGTCGCGATCCCCCCAGTCAATCGCAACCCCCTGCGAACAGGATCAAGTAAGGAATGCGACGAAAGTAATGCACACGAGTTTCATGGCCATGCTGCCGGCGGGATGGTCGAGTCTTGGATCGGCGGGCATACCAATGTCACTGCCGGCCAGCAGCTTCAGCACCAAGACTTCGTCTCTCCTATGGAGCGCCATGGCTCCTGCCTGGCAGTCTCGCCAACCACTCCATGCCATCACCTATCGGCCCGACCAAGCCAGGCGGGAGCCTGACGCTCCATGGAATGGCCCCATACTTTCCTTGGCTGTTTGGAGAATGGCGGAGAAAAGTGCCCGCATCATGCCATACTCCCTCTCATTGACCCGAGCGCAAAACGACACAACGCTTCACCATTCTCCCGGCCGGTCCACTGCCCATGAGCCGCAACCGCCTGATTCTGCTTGTCGCCTTCGTCTTGTTCGTCCTGCTGCTGGCCGCGCGCGAGTCCGGGATTATCAACCTCAACCTCTATTCCAGCTCGATCAGCTCCCAACTGTCATCGCATTTTACCACCTCGGGCAATGATCTCGACCAACCGCTGTCCTTTGACATCACGCTGACCCACGACGGCCGCACGTGGATGGAGCACCGCAAGGCGATCCTCGGCCAGCCCCGTGTCCCCATCACCGGCGAGCTGGTCACCACCTTCAAAGGCAACACGTGGCTGCCGCTGCGAAAGTCCTTCACCATGACCTACACCTGCGACTTCGGGACGCCGCCGGAGACGTCGCCCTCCTTCGATGGAGAGGCGAAGGGGACGGTCACCGTGAAGATCACCGGGCAATGTTCGCGCCATGAAGCCCGCCAGATTGCCATCGATGAGGCCAAAAAGCTGATCCGCGAGTACGTCCTCAGCATGAATCCATGAGGGTCCCCAAATTGGCCGGGTCCAACATGTCAATTCCAGCGGTCCAATCCAATTGACATGTCCTGACATGTGACGGTACCGAACAGGCAATCAGATCCGCTCGGCACCCATCCACCCGAGGACACGCCCATGTCTCTCCGCGAATCCGGGCTCCGCACCGCGGCCGCCCTGATCAGCGCGCTCGCCCTTGCCAGCGCTCTTCCGGCGCAGGAATCCGTCATTCTACCGGTCATCCAGGACGACTGGCGGACCATCGTCACGCTGGACCGCGACGACGTCCTCGCGCCCGCCCTGTGGCAGGCGGCGGACGGCTCCTGGCAGCTCCGCGCCACCGTTGGCGACCCGGCGAATCCCACCCATCTGGCATGGGAGAGCCCATCCCCCGATGCCACTATCTGGACCCCGGTCAGCACCCCCGGCCCCATCGCTCCCGGGGCTCAACGCCCCCGGGTCCGGCGCCTCGGCGAGACCTTTGCCCTCGTTGCCAGCGACGGCTCCGCCATCCACACGGCCACCAGCGCCGACGGGCGGACGTTCGCGCCGCTGGCCTCTCCCGCCTTTGACGAGGGGCCCTTTGCCAAGGCCGGTGACCCCTCCATCGTCCGCCTCGGCGACATTTGGTACCTGTACCACACAGTGGTCGCCGGCAGCCGCAGCGCCCTGCAGGTCCGCATCTCCCGCGATCTGGCCATCTGGAGTCCGCCGACCATCATTTCCTACGGCGGCCCACCCAACACCGGGCCCGACTGGATCTCCAACCCCATCGTGGTGGAGGTGCTCCCGGGCGAGTACGTCTGCCTGACCTCTGGTCCTGAAGTGACCCGCGCGTTCTACTCCACCGATCCGCTGTACTTCGCCATCGACAACGGGGGAGGCTTGGTGACCGAGCTGCCGCTCGTCGCCCCCGACATCGCGGCAACCGACGGCGGCACGTTCATCGTGGCGCCCACGCCCGGCCGCGACGGCATCCGCATCGCGCCGCTGCAATGGGCCCGCCGATCGGTCACCGGAGAACCGGTCTTCGATTTTGACACGGCCGAAGGCCGCGAGCAGTGGACCATGGTCAGCGGCGATCTGGATGCGGTCTTCTTCTCCGAGACCCACGTTCCGTTCTACGGAATCACCGAACACTACATCGGCACGTGCGAGCAGTTCGCAGGCGGGTTCGACGACGACCGCACCGCCGTCATCGAGTCGGCGCCGTTTGTTCTCGACGAGCGGTACTACACGCTGTTCGTGGGCGGTGGGAGGAATTTCGAGACGCTACACGTCGCCATCGTCGACGCCGACACTGGCGAAGAGCTGGCGCGCTTTACGGGTCGCGACTCCAACAGTGTGCTCCCCGTGACCTTCACCACCGGCAAGCACCACGGCAAGCGCGCAATCGTGCGCGTGGTCGATGCAGCATTGGGCCCGTGGGGGCACGTCAACTTTGGCGGCATCTACCGCCCCGGCCCGCTGGAGATCATCGAGTGATCCGCCCCCGTACGATCGCACTTCGCACCATTGCCGTTCCTGCCATGGCGACGCCGAGCCTCGCCACCGAGCGGATCGTCCGCAGAGGCTATGGCACCGACTCCATTCGCGAAGCGATATTGCAGGCGTTGGAGGTGGTACCCTCGCGGGTCGAGGCTCAAGATCCGTGAGCGGGAGTATTCGTCAGCCCCTGAAGACCTTGAACCCGCGCAACAACGCAGACCCTGAACCTTGTCCACCGGTGATCGCGATGCCGATTCCTCTGACGGATTGCAGGTGCAGGCGCCTGCTTCCGTATTGGTTTCCGTGTTCCCAACCCGACTTGCGCTGTGGGATCATCCGGGCCAGGTCGTACGTATAGCGGCGACGGCCATTGCTCGCGACGAACAGCGCCGACTCAAACGCTTGGCCCTCGTCGCCTCCGCGCGTGTCGAACAATTGGTCGGTCGCGTCGGACACGCCCGCTTCGTGCACCACAAACTTGAACTCCAACCCCGCCGGCAACTCTGCATCCATGACGATGCGGTTGTAACCGTTCAGATCCGTCGCGCCCTCCGGGGCATTCGCGATCGCCAAGTATGACGGTCCCGACAGCATCATCAGCAATCCGCGCTCGTCGCCGGTGTCGTACTCCAGCTTCCAGCCTTCCTCCTCGGGAAACAGCGAAGCCGACGCCCCACCGTGCAGCGTGATCTCCGGCGGCAGAGTTCCTTCCTCCGCCAGCAGATCCACCTGCAGCGCCTTTTCCCCCATGGGCCCGACCGTGAACGCGATGGCGTCGGGTTCGCGATATTCCTGGGGCAACGAGCCCGCCGCTTCCTCGTGCGCGCGCGTCAACGCATCTGCGTCCGCATCGCCTGCGATTATTCCCACCACCATTGGCCGACGCGCGATGGCCTTCAACTCGGCCTCATCGCCATTGGCAATGACCAGCAACGGCTTGTTCGTGATGACCCATGCGCGATCCAAGTCTTCATCCTCCACCGACGCGACGTGCAGGCTGACGACATCGCCGAACCGTCCGCACGCGCGAAGGGCCGCGGTGGGTTGCTCCGGGGAAAGGCGCGCGCCAAGGTTCAGCACGGCCGGCGCTTCCGCACGCAGCGCACGCGCAAGCGCCGCAAACCATGTCTCCGCGATGAACTCCACGAACTGTCCGCGACGTTGCTGCGTTTCCACATTGAAGCATGTCGCCAACGCGCGGCCACTGAGCGTCTCGAACTTGCCGTAAATGTCCAAACCCCATGCGCCGGCGAACCATTCGAAGCTGGCATAGTTGCGCCGCAGAAAGGCCACGGCCGCTTGGTGCGCGGCATCGTCCGCGGGGCGGTCGAGCGCTTCCTCCAGCAGCGTGTACGTCACCCGCGAAGCCCAATGGCCGTTGCCATGAAAGTCCGGCGCGTCGTCGACGAAGACGCCGACGACATCACCCGCGTCTCTCAGCGCCGCGCGGATGCCCGCGCGGGCGTCGGATTCCAGGTCGCGAGTGAGCGCATCGAACACGCGCCGCGCGCCGTCGCCGGCCGCGCGCACCACCGGCATGCGCCGTGCGTCCGTGGCGAAGAAGCGCTCGCCGCTGCGCGCGTCCTGCAGCCAAAACGCGCCGTCCTCCTCGCGGATGACACGGTGGCGAATCTCGTTGGCGGCTTGCGTCGGCATGGCGGGCAACTCTCTTCGATCAAGGTTTTCACACACCCCGACCTTCCCCCGTTCCGCCCCCATGGCCAAGGACGATTTTGCCGCCCACCCCCCTTGACGCGCCCACGCCCCCCCCCAGCATTCTACAACTGCCGTCCCAAACCCAAGTCAGTACCCTGTCCTCAATACGGGAAACGAGGAACGAGGAACTGTGAACGAGGAACGAGTAGATGCGCCTCTCCCCCACACATGTTGATTACCTCGCGTTCCTTGTCTACAAGGCGATGAAGGATTCGCCGCACGTGACCGTGAAGAACGCCGACGCGGTGGTATCCACTGTCCGCGCGCGCATCGTCGAAAACCTGAGGCTGGAGGATGAACTGGAGAAGGAGGCACTGGCGACGCTTGCCAAGCACCGGCAGCAGATCCTGGGCAACGATGCCGATTACCAGAAGATGGTGCGCGAGGCGGTGAAGATCCTGGCCAGGAAACGCGGCGCTGTCATCTGACAGACTTTGCATCTCACCTTCCGCGCTCCCCCTTCATAATTCATAATTCATAATTCATAATTTTCCTCTATCGCTTCAAACTCAAACTCATGCGTCGCGACGGGGAACTCC
>CAZVAQ010000184.1:682-6133 GCA_964625145.1 uncultured Candidatus Sumerlaeota bacterium | reverse complement strand
AGCTGTTGCAGGCGAGCACGACGCCGACGATGTTCTTGCCGATGTCATGCACGTCACCCTTCACCGTGGCCAGCAGCACACGCGCGGCGGGCCTGTCGGTGGACTTCTTCTCCGCCTCCATGAACGGCTGCAGATACGCGACCGCCTTCTTCATCACGCGTGCGGACTTCACCACCTGCGGCAGGAACATGCGCCCCGACCCAAACAAGTCGCCGACGATGCCCATGCCGGCCATCAGCGGTCCTTCGATGACATCCAACGGGCGCCCCAACTTCTGGCGCGCCTCCTCGGTGTCCTCCTCGATGAAGTCCGTGATTCCCTTCACCAGCGCATGGGACAGGCGTTCCTCCACCGGCGCATTGCGCCATGCCAATGCATCGCCCTCGTTCTCCTTCCCCTTCTTCCCGCGATAATTCTCCGCCAGCGTGATCAGCCGCTCCGTCGCGTCGGGACGGCGATTTAGCAACACGTCCTCCACGTACTCGAGCAACGTCTTGTCGATCTCGTCGTACACTTCCACCATGCCGGCGTTGACGATGCCCATGTCGAGTCCCGCGTGGATCGCATGGTACAGGAAGGCGGAGTGCATCGCCTCGCGCACGGGGTTGATACCGCGGAATGAAAAGCTGATGTTGCTGACGCCGCCGCTGACCAATGCCCCCGGGCACCGCCGCTTGATCGCCCGCGTGGCCTCGATGAATTCCACCGCATAGTTGTCGTGCTCGGCCATGCCGGTGCCGACGGTCAGGATGTTCGGGTCAAAGATGATGTCCGTCGGATCAAAGCCCGCCTTCTCCACCAGCAGCTTGTAGGAACGCTCGCAGATCGCCACCTTGCGCTCCGCGGTGTCGGCCTGCCCCTTCTCGTCAAAGGCCATCACGACCACCGCGGCGCCAAACCGTCGCGCGCGGGCGGCCTGATGCAGGAACTTCTCCTCACCTTCCTTCAGGCTGATCGAATTGACGATCGCCTTCCCCTGCAAGCACCGCAGCCCCGCCTCGATGACCTCCCACCGCGAGCTGTCGACCATGATCGGCACGCGCGCAATGTCCGGCTCCGACATGATCAGGTTCAGGAAATCGCGCATGACCGACGGGCTGTCGATCATCGCCTCGTCCATGTTGATGTCCAGGATATTGGCGCCGTTCTGCACCTGCTGCAGCGCGATGTCCACCGCGCCATCCAGGTCACCCGCCAGGACCAGCTTGTTGAACTTCGGCGAGCCGGTGATGTTCGTGCGCTCGCCCACGTTCACGAATCCCGTGTCGCGATGAATGACGAACGGCTCCAGTCCGGAATACCGCGGATGCCGCTCAATCACGGGGCCGTCGCCCGGTTCGTCCGCAAAGCGGGGCACGCGTCGCGGGGCCACATCCTTCACTGCCTCTGCGATCGCGCGAATGTGGTCCGGCGTCGTGCCGCAACACCCGCCCACAATGTTCAGCCAACCATTCTCCGCCCATTCGCGGATCGCACGCGCCATGTGCTCCGGCGTCTCGTCGTAACCCGTCTCCGACATCGGATTGGGCAAACCTGCGTTCGGATAAATGCAGATGTGCGTCGTGGCGACGTTGGACAGCTCCTCCACATAAGGCCGCATCATGTCCGGCCCCAGGGCACAGTTGATGCCGACGCTGATTGGCTTGGCGTGCTCGATGGAATACCAGAAAGCCGTCGGCGTCTGCCCCGAGAGCGTGCGCCCCGATTGGTCCGTGATGGTGACGCTAATCATCACCGGCACGCGGCGACCAGTCTTCTGGAACGCCTCCTCGATGGCATAGATCGCCGCCTTGACATTCAGTGTGTCGAAGGTCGTCTCCGGCAGCAGCAAATCCGCGCCCGCTTCCAGCAACGCCTCCGCCTGTTCCTGATAGGCCGCCACCATCTCGTCAAACGTCACCGCGCGGAACCCCGGGTCGGTGACGCTGGGAGAAATGGATAGCGTCTTGTTCGTAGGCCCCATGGCGCCGGCCACGAACCGCGGACGGCTGGGGTCCTTTGCCATCGCTGCATCGCACGCTGCCCGCGCCACGCGCACGGAAGCCACGTTGATCTCGCGCACCAGATGCTCGAGGCCATAATCCGCCTGCGAGATGGTCGTGCCGCTGAAGGTGTTCGTCTCCAGGATGTCGGCCCCGGCATCCAGGAACTGGCGATGGATCTCGCCAATGACATCCGGCCGCGTGATCGACAGCAGGTCATTGTTCCCCTTCAGATCGCGCGGATGGTCCCGCAAGATGTCGCCGCGGAAATCCGCCTCCGTCAGCTTGTAGCGCTGGATCATCGTGCCCATGGCGCCATCGATGACGAGGATGCGCTTGGCGAGGAGGTCGAACAGGGGGTGCTGGGAAGAAGAAGTCATGGGAGGAAGGATAAAGCCTGAAGGATGAAGGATAAAGCCCGGCCCAACGGCCGCGGCTCGAGATCATTTCATCATATCATGATGCGATGATGTCAAGGGGGAGTTGGGGTTGGGAAGGCGGCGGGGGTTGATCGGGTTGCATTCCGCGGGGCTTTAGGAAAAAGTGGCCCAGTCTCGGTAGGCGAAGGTTCGCCCACTGCGCTCCGCACACCGGACCGCACGCAGGAGGCCCGCCGGAAGTGGGAGATACGCGGATCTCTGGATTGTGATCGGGCAATCAACCCCACCAGATGCCAACTGAAAGAGGCCATCCGAGCATGACCTACCTCCTAATCGCCTTCGCCACCATGATCCTCGGGCTCTTTGCGGTGGCGACTGTCATCGGCATCCGCTACAACAAGAACATGGTCCGGTACGAGGCAATGTGGCGCGAGCTCTCGCCCCTCCAGGACGATGTCAAAGATGGTTGGTACATCGGCCTGCTAAAGCCGGTGACCCAGCGAGAGTTCTTCCTCAATCCCCGCCAGATGCTGAAATCGCTCCGGTCCGGGGATACCACAGGCATTGTCAATCTGATTCCCATCTCACTCGATGAGCATTCGCGTGCAGCTCATGCGATGAACGACGTTCAGGCTGGACAAACCGCCTCCCTGCTCTCTGTCCGCAATTCGCTGGCGGGCATGTATCGTCAGCTTCTCATCCTGACAGGGGCGTTTGTCCTGTTCCTGATGCTCGGCGCAGGAGTGATCTTCTCTCTCTACCCGGCCGGCCCACCAATGTAGGGCAGGCAACCCTGCCTGCCAAGTCCAACCCGCCACTCAGGGACCTGGCAGGCTGGAAGCCTGCCCTACTCGTCACTCTTCCCCCTTCTCCTCCTCCCCGCCCTCCAACATATCCGCGCCGCCATTGGCATCATCGCCGCCCTCTTCTTCCTCGCTCTGCACGCGTGACACCGCCGTGATGCGGTCGCCTTCGGGGACGTTGAAGAACCGCACGCCCTGTGTCGCGCGGCCGATCACGCGGCTGTCGCTGGCCTTGAAGCGAATCGTCTGGCCGCTTTCGGTCACCATGATCAACTCGTCCACGTCGACAACCTCGTTGATGCCCACCACGTCGCCGCTGCGCTCGGTGATCTTGATGTTGATCACCCCCTTGCCGCCGCGCTTGATCAGGCGGTAGTCGTCGATGGCGCTGCGCTTGCCGATCCCCTTTTCCGTCGTGGTCAGGATCGTCGATTCCGGCCGCACGACCTCCGCGCCCACGACTTCGTCGCCTTCCTCCAGCGAGATGCCGGTCACCCCCTGCGTAAACCGGCCGGAGGCGCGCACGTTGTCCTCCTTGAACCGGATCGCCATGCCCTTCTTCGTGCCGATGAAGATCTCCTGGTTCCCGTTGCTCAGCTTCACGGTCACCAACTCGTCACCCTCGACGATGTTGATGGCCTTGATGCCGACCTTGCGCGGGTTGGAGTAGTGCGACAGCGCGTTGCGTTGCACCTGGCCCTTCTTCGTGACGAAGACCAGGTGGCGCGTCTCGTCGAAGTTGTCGATCGGCACCACGCTCTCCACCTTCTCGCCCTTCTCCAACCCCTCCAGCAGGTTGATGATCGGGCGCCCCTTGCTCGCGCGGCCCGCCTGCGGCAACTCGTACACCTTCAGCCAGTACGCCTTGCCAAAGTTCGTGAAGAACATCAGGTAGTCGTGCGTCGTGCCGACAAAGATGTGCTCCACCCAATCCTCGTCCTTCGTCTCCGCGCCCACGATGCCCTTCCCGCCGCGCTTCTGCTTGCGATACAGGGCCGTGTCCGTGCGCTTGATGTACCCTTGGTGGCTGATCGTGATGACCATGCGCTCCTCGGCGATCAGGTCCTCGATCGTCATCTCGCCCTCGTCGGCGATCATCTCGCTGCGCCGCGGGTCGCCGAACTTGCGCTTCATCTCGCGCAATCCGTCCTTGATCACCTGGTACTGCTTCTTCTCGGACGCCAGGATGCTCTCCAGCTCCGCGATCGTCTTCTTCAGCTCGTTGCGCTCGTCCTCCAGCTTGTGCACCTCCAGGCTGGTCAACGTCCGCAGGCGCATCTCCAGGATCGCGTCCGCCTGGCGCTTGGAGAGGATGAATCGCTCGATCAATCGCGCGCGCGCCGTGTCCACATCCGCGCTGCCGCGGATGATGGCCACCACCTCGTCGATGTCGGCCAGCGCGATCAGCAGGCCCTCCACGATGTGCAGGCGCTCCAGCGCCTTGTTCAGGTCGAAGCGCGTCCCGCGCAGCAGCACCTCGCGCCGGTGCTGGATGTACGACGCCAGCATCCGCGTCAGGCTCAGGTACCGCGGCTGGTTGTTCACGATGGCGAGCAGGATGATGCCAAAGCTCGACTGCATCTGCGTGCGCTTGTACAGGTTGTTGATGATCACCTGCGTCGATTCGCCGCGCTTCACCTCGATCACGATCCGCATGCCGTCGCGGTCCGATTCGTCGCGGATCTCGCTGATCCCCTGGATCTTCTTCTCCTTCACCTGCTGCGCGATGTCCGTGATCAGGCGCGCCTTGTTCACCTGGTAGGGGATCTCGTTGACGACGATTGCCTCGCGCCCGCCCTTCAATTGCTCCGTCCGCACCCGCGCGCGCATGACCACCTTGCCGCGGCCCGTGCGGTACGCGTCGTGGATCCCCGAGCGGCCGACGATGTAGCCGTATGTCGGGAAGTCCGGCCCGGGCAGCACCTTCAGCACGTCCTCCAGCGTCGCGCGCGGATTGTCGATCAGCAGGATCAACGCATCCACCACCTCGCCCAGGTTGTGCGTCGGGATCTTCGTCGCCATGCCGACGGCGATGCCCTCGCCGCCGTTGATCAACATGTTCGGCACCGCGCAGGGCAGCACGACGGGCTCCTGCTCCTTGCCGTCATAGTTCGGCATGAAGTCGACGGTGTTCTTCTCGATGTCGGTGAGCAGCGCCTCGCCCAGCGGCAGCAGCCGCGATTCGGTGTAGCGCATCGCCGCCGGCGGATCCCCGTCCACCGAGCCAAAGTTGCCCTGCCCATCCACCAGCGGATAGCGCATGTTCCATGGCTGCGCCATGCGCAC
>CAZVAQ010000184.1:0-672 GCA_964625145.1 uncultured Candidatus Sumerlaeota bacterium | reverse complement strand
CACCAATGTGTCATAAATCGCCAAATCGCCGTGGGGGTGGTACTTGCCCATGACCTCGCCGACGATCTTGGCCGACTTGTTGTACGGCCGGTTGGCGCGATAGCCGCCCACGTGCATGGCGTAGAGGATGCGCCGGTGCACGGGCTTGAGCCCGTCGCGGACATCGGGCAGCGCCCGGCCCACAATGACGGACATGGCATAATCCAGGTAGCTGGTCCGCATCTCCTCTTCAATGGAGCGCGGCGTGATCATCTCGGGGCGATCTTGCATCGGGTAGGGGACTCCGGGAACGGGAGGAAAGTAGCACTAATGTGGCACAGGCGTCTCGCCTGTGACGATACCCCATCCCCCCACGCCGCAGGGGTGGGAATCAAGCGCGGAAACGAGGGCACAGGAACGTAGGGCAGGCATCCTTGCCTGCCAAGTCCCACCCGCCACCCATCAACTCTCCCATTCGTCGTGGAGGACCGGCTTGTCGGCCATAGCCCCTGGCGTCCTCAGCCGCTTGGCAGCACCACCAGCCACCCCATGCCATCACCCATCGCCCCAACTCGCCAAGCAAGTGACACTGTCTGACGTCAATTGATTCCGGGGCGCTGCCCCGGACCCCGGGATTAATCGCTTTGAAGCCAAGTGTTGCGGCACCGGCGGCTTCATGGCTCCGATGGCCTT
>CAZVAQ010000183.1:6250-6369 GCA_964625145.1 uncultured Candidatus Sumerlaeota bacterium | reverse complement strand
TTGCGCCCGTCTCTGCCGCCAACAGCATAGACCCCCAAAAGGGGGAGCGCCCGTGGCCAGACAAGCTGCTTCTGATCATCGTGACATGACTTATCTCCTCACCGGGGGGGCGGGGTTTA
>CAZVAQ010000183.1:0-6240 GCA_964625145.1 uncultured Candidatus Sumerlaeota bacterium | reverse complement strand
TTCCCCCCCTCTCCCATTGCGCCCGCCTCTCCCGCCACCAGCATAACCCCCCAACGGGAGAGCGCCCGTGGCTGAACATCAAACGGCTGAGCATCGTGACATGACTTATCTCCTCACCGGGGGGGCGGGGTTTATTGGGGGGTATTTGGCGGAGCGGCTGCTGGCGGAGGGGGCGCGGGTGATTGTGCTCGATGACCTCTCGACGGGCAAGTATGCGAACATTGAGCGGTTGGAGCGCGAGCATGCGCGGCAGGGGCGGTTTCGGTTCATCCTGGACTCGGTGCTGCACGAGCGGGTGGTGGAGGATCTGGTGCGGGAGTCCAACGCGGTGTTCCACCTGGCATCGGCGGTGGGGGTGAAGCTGATCATGCAGGAGCCGGTGAAGACGCTGGAGACGATCGTGGGGGGGACGGAGACGGTGCTGCGCTGCGCGGCGCGCTATCGGCGCAAGGTGATGATTTTTTCGACGAGCGAGGTCTACGGGAAGTCGAAGGACATGCCTTTCCACGAGGATGGCGACCGGTTGGAGGGGCCGACGACGTCCCATCGTTGGGCGTACGCGTGCGCGAAGTCGCTGGACGAGTTCCTGGCGTTGGCGCACTGGAAGCAGACGCGCTTGCCGGTGGTGATCGCGCGGCTGTTCAACACGGTGGGGCCGCGGCAGACGGGGCAGTACGGGATGGTGTTGCCGAGTTTTGTCCGGCGGGCTTTGGCCAACGAGCCCCTCCACGTGTACGGCAGCGGGGACCAGACGCGATGTTTCTGTCATGTGCTGGACGTGGTGGACGCGGTGGTGCGGTTGATGGCGTGTCCGGCGGCGGTGGGAAGGATCTTCAACGTGGGTTCGACGGAGGAAGTCTCGATCGGGGAGCTCGCGCGGCAGGTGGTGCACCTGACGGGCTCGCAGTCGGAGATCCGCGTGGTGCCCTACGAGGACGCGTACGGCACCGATGGGTTTGAGGACATGGAGCGGCGGCTGCCTTCGCTGGAGCGCATCCGCGAGACGATCGGGTGGGAGCCGACGCGGTCTCTGGAGCAGATCATCGTGGATGTGGCGGAATTCTTTCGCAATCCCCCGGCGGAAGAATCGTACTAAGGTCCGGGATTGTGCGCGCCGCTTTGAGATTCCGAAACGGATGGTGAGTGTGGCATGGCATTGCTTTGTGGGCGGGTGACGGGAATCAGCATGCACCCGCTGTTGCGGCGTGGGGATTTGTTTTTGTTTGAAGAGTTGGGGAATTGTCGGGAAATGCGGCTGGGGGACATGGCGGTGGTGCGTCTGCGCGGGGGTGGTTTGGTGGTGCATCGGGTTGTCGGATTCCGAAACAATGGTGACATTATCACTCGCGGGGACAACACGGCGCGGGTGGATGAATGGACGGAGGACAACCGGCTGGTGGGGCGGGTGGTGGCGGCCACGCGGGGGGGGCATCGTTGGCGCCGGCCGCGGCCCTGGGTGGGAAGATTGGTTGCGTTGACGACGGGTCTTCGGTTTCAACGGCCCAAGAGGGGATTACACCGGCTTTTGGAGCCGGTGGCCTGGGGCCGGCCCGGTCCGGTCACCACCTCTGGACGGAGGGGATCCATGGCGGATTCGAAGCATGAAAGGTTCGAAATACAGCAGTTAGGCGACAGCTGGATCGTGCATGACACGCAGACCGGGGATATTCACGAGCTGAATTACACCGCGGGAATAATTTACGCGGGGGTGCGTTCAGGGCTTGACACCGACGGTCTGCTGAATCAGTTGTCGTCACGGTTTCCGGGTCAGAGTTTCGATTCGCTCAGGTTGGACATTGAGAGCACTCTAACCGAACTCAGAGCCCTGCAACTCGTAGATTGAGGTCAGCCACATCAAAAAACACGGAGACTGTTCAATGCTTGACAAGACTCTGACAGAAAAGGCCGGCACGTACCAGGCTCCTCGGATCATCACCCACTCGGCCGAGCAGCTCGAAGGCAGCGCCCTGTCCGTCAATGCCTGCACGGGTTTCAACCCGGGCCGCACCGGTGACGCAGAAGGCATCAGCGCGGGCGACGAAGGCCGCACCTATTGATGCGTGCCTCGGCGTTTGAGGTCGCCGGCGTTCATCTGCACTTCACTGGTGAGCCCAGCGACATCGAGATCCTCAAGCGCCTCTTCGAGAAGTTCCCCCCGCCACGGGGACAACGCCCAGACGTTTCCGTGGCACTGGATTGCAAGCGATGCTCCTGGAAGACGAAACACTCTTCCGGGAGCATTCGCCTTTTGGATCCGCGTGCCGCCACCGCGGCCGCCACGATGTTGCTCGCCCGCCTGTTGTCAGAGGTCCGGCCGGAGTTTGTCATCCTGCATGGCAATGGGCTGCGGCATCCGGATGGCCACCCCCTGCTGATCATGGGGGACAGCGGCGCAGGGAAGACGACGCTGACCCGCCAACTCCTCCAGGCGGAGTTTGGCTGCTCCCAGATTGCCGAGGATGTGCTGGTGCTGGATCCTGTGGATTCGGTCTTGCATCCGTTCCCGCGGGCGTTGGCCATTCGCACGGCGGAGGACACCCCGGGGGCGGAGGCCACGTTTGGATTCGCGGACGAGACGCGTCAGGGGCGGCCGCTGGAGGCCTTCGCGGCGGAAGCGATGGCGACGCCGTTGAGGGATGCCTCGGTGTTCCTGCTGGCAAGGGCCGCGGACGAGCCACGGGGCGAAACAAGGGTTCAGGAAACAGGCCCTGCGCGCGGCGAGAGGGCAGGGGTGTCGTGGGCGGACGAGCAGACGAAGCCGGCGCTGGAGAGCGCCGGACTGCCCGTCACGCGACTGGAGATTGGCTCCAGCGTGGCGATCATCGACTATGGGCGGGCGCTGACGAATGAGGAGCGGGCTCTGCAGCACCGGCTGTTCGAGACTTTGGAGATCATGCACCTGCACTCCGCCCCGCTTCCAGCCTCGCGCGGATGGGCGGAGAATCCCGTTGAACCAGCGGCCCCTGCGGGGACATACAGACGGCCTGAATCGCCGATGTGCGAGTTGATGGAACCGGGAGAGGGAATACGCGGGTGCCTGGCCCACTTGAGGCGGGTGACCGGTGTGCAGAGCCCGGGGGAAGCCAGCAGGGTGTTCCTGCGGCTGGCCAAGGCGCTCTCCTCCGCCAGATTCCATCGGCTTGTCCCCGGCGGGACGCCCCACCAGACAGCGATTCTGCTGAGCCACAACGCTGGGGGCGCCAGCAAACCCGGAAGGGAAGTCGCGCCGGTCTGACCATGTCTCATTCAAGAGCGAATCGTGTGGAGATGGGCCGGTTGTCCGGTGCCGAGCGGGATCGTTTCCTGCGGCTCGGCGGATTGCTGGCGCGCGCGGAGCTGACCGCGAGCCAGGCGGAGCGGGCGCGCGATTTGGTGGAGGCAGCAGATTGGAAGCCTCTCCCCCGCCTGCCGGTCACCTACCAGCTCGAGCCGCTGTTCCTCCACCATGCGTTCAACCTTGGGATTGCAGGGACGCGGTTGTTCAATTTCGAGACGCCTTCCGCGCTGCCGCCGCCGATTGGATGGCGGGTGCTGGGGACGAACTACTACAAGCGCCAACGCATTCTGCTGGCGCTGGTGCAGTCTTTCGCGCGCGCCGGTATTGCGCGGGTGATGCTGATCAAGGGGGCTGCATTGGCGCCATTGTACAGCTCGCCGGCGCTGCGCGACATGGCTGACATCGACATGGTGGTGGCATCGGCGGACTCGCCGAAGGCGTGCGAGGTGCTGCGGGCGGAAGGGTGGCGCAATCCTGTGACGACCTGGGCGCATCGGCAGGATTGCGAGCTGGACCTGCTGGAGCCTACGCCCGGCCTATCCGCCGAGGTTTGGGAGCGGGCGGTGCCTCATCCGGCATTTGCCAAGCATCCGCAGATCCTGATGCCGGCGTTGGAGGACCATGCGGTGTTGGTGGCGCTGCACGCGGCCAAGCATGGGGGCGAGCGTGCATGGCGGGACTTGTGCGACCTGAACGTGTTACTGGCCCAGGGGGCGGATCCCGTGCGAGCGCTGGAGGTGGCCTCGCGCCATGGCGCGGCGGTGGCGCTGTGCGTGCTGTTTCGCCTGATCAACCGTTGGGGGGCGCCGGAGGCGGCACTGCCGGAGAAGGCCCCTTCCTGGACGGAAGAGAACGAGGCGGCCTGCCGTTTGCAACTGCGGCTCTACGAGGAACTTTTGGTTGATAAGATCTCGCCGGTGTCGCTGGAATTGTTCGAGACGATGGCTGTCCCGCCGCATGTGTTGGCCCGGCGTGTCTGGCGATGGTGCGCGGCGGCAGTTCGCGGCAAGCACTACCGGCCCTACGAGAAGGCCAACAAGCAGGCGCCCGAGCACGATTGGCTGCTGAACATCTCGACGGACAAGGGGCCCTACCAGCGCCAGGGGCGGAAGATGCGGATCCTGGTGACCAGCTTGTGGCGCATGGAATATTTCCGCTACCGTCGATTGATCAAGGCACGGGCCCAGGCCCGGAAGGTTGGCCGGACGTTTGGCACCGCAGGGACAGGATGACGACGCAACCGGCGCGCAGGAACAACCCGCAGTTTGCGCGCACAAACAGGAAACCAAAGAGAGCAAGCACATGACAACGGCCACGACAACTGCACCGACCAGGATCGACGAGAGCACGGACGATTGGTGTCCGCGCGTCTATCGCGACCTGATCGTGGACGATTGCGGGGAGCAGGTGATCCTGCTGCATCCGGTGCAGGCGCGCTGGGCCGCGACGAATCGCACGGGGCTGGAGATTGTCCATCAGTTCGACGGGACGGTCAGCATCGCGGCCGCCGCGCAGGCCATCGCCGACCGGCATGGGATGGAGGAAGTGGATTTGGTGCTGGAGGACGTGCGCAGCTTTGTGACGCGGCTGTACGAGACGAACCTGCTGGAGAACATGCCGCTGCGTCCGGAGCATGACACGGCCCATCATCATGCCCCGATGAGCGACGAGGACATGACGCACGGCGACGACAACCTGTTCGACCTGAGCATCTTCGTCACCGAGGAATGCAACCTGCGCTGCAAGCACTGTGGCTATGTCGAAGGGAAGATGTACGAGCACAACCTCTCGATGGAGGAGATGAAGCGCGTCATCGACCAGCACCTGGAATTGTTTCCCGGTTCGCTTGTGGCGTTTTCCGGCGGCGAACCGCTGCTGCGCGACGACATCTGCGAGATCGTCGAGTATGCGTGCGCGCGGACCAAACTGGTGAACATCAACACCAACGGGTTGTTGATGACCGAGGAGATCGCGGCGCGGTTGGCGAAGACAATCGCGTGGGTTCAGATCAGCCTGGATGGTGCGGATCCCGAGGTCCACAACTTCATCCGCGGGAAGGGGATGTACGACCGTGCGTGGGCGGCCATCGAGATGTTCTGTCGTCATGGCGGCGCCAAGCGGCTGGTGATTTCCACGACGCTGACCAAATGCGTGCTGCACCAGGTGCAGGACATGATCGCCAAGGCCGACGCGCTGGGGATTCGCCTCCTGCGGTTCCTGACGCTGACGAAGCAGCGGGCGGCACTGACGAATTGGGACCGCATCGCTCCGAGTTTGGAGCAGGTCCAGCAGATCTACCGGTTCCTGCTTCTGGATCTGCCCCGGATGAACCGGAAGGGGAAGACGGAGATCGAATCGGGCTTTCCGGGCTATGTGCCCAACGCCGAACCGTCCGGGGAGGCGTGGTGCCCCCTTGGCCGGATGGTGCTGGTGGACTCCCTGGGGAACACGTACAACTGCCCGACCCTGAACACGGACAGCCATAAAACGGGCAATATCAAGGAATCATCCGTCGCGGAGATCTTCCACGGGGAGCGCAACCGGCAGACGCGCCAGCAGATGCTGGGGCGGCGGTTCGCGATCGAGGAATGCCGGGTGTGCGCGTGGCGAAACTTTTGCCAAGGCGGGTGCGCCGCGTTCACCTCCCTGCGGACCAATTCGATGTATGTGAACGACGAATTTTGCGACTTCCGGCGGGAGTTGTACCGGGAGCACGTGCGCATCCAAACCGGCTTGGCTCAAGGGGCTCCGGTGGCTTCAATCAGTGGCGCGGAGCTGTAACAAAAGGCTTGCTTCTGGCGGGTCGGTGAAGCAGTTTCACCGGGAATATGAGTCGTCAAACCAACGTTGATCAACTTCGGACTCGAGGGGACCAATGAAACGGATACTTCTGACAGCTGTGCTGGGAGTGTTGTGCGCGACCGCCGGAGCGGCGGACAGGGCCGGCTTGGCACAGTCCCGCG
>CAZVAQ010000182.1:0-6383 GCA_964625145.1 uncultured Candidatus Sumerlaeota bacterium | reverse complement strand
GTGACGCCGGACATGGAGGTCTACACGGTGACAGTGGATGACGCGAGGCACTACAAGGGATGGAACAAGGTCTTCCAGCTCACGGACGAGGTGCCGGAGTTCCAACTGCCCGAACCCGGCCGCATGGTGGTGACGCTGGATTTGGATGAGGAGGGGCCGGCGTACATCGCCGTGATGAACTACACGGAAATGGTCCACAGTGGTGGCTCGACGACCAGATTCGGCAACGACTTGGGGACGGTGGACGGTGAAGGACGCGAGATCGTCTACGAGTTGGAGAACCTGGCACCGGGCGAATACGATGTGACGGCCGGAACCGGCTCCAGCCAGAACCGCTATGGTGGCCCGACGCCGCCGCGCTACGCGCGCAAGTCGAAGGCGGAGGTGAAATCCGGCGAGACGACCACCGTGGAATTCCGCGAGGGCGATTATGACATGTCGATCTACGAGGGGAAGGAGACCCTGGAGGCGCAACTGATCGACGGCACGGGGCCGGCGGCCGGCGTGGCGTGGGAGCTGCACGGACCGCACCCGGAGGTTATTCATCATGAGCAGCGCGTGCTGGTGCGCACGGGAGTAACCGGCGCCGATGGCCTCATCCGCATCGAGAACTTCAATCCGACACCGTCGAACAACTACGGCCGAAACTTCCAGTTCCGCCTGACCGATGGGACCGTGCTGGGCGAATTCAATCCCATGATCTACCAGCACCAGAAGTTGGAACCTTTTGAATTCTTCGTGCCGGCGCGATTGGGCGACCCCGTCGCCGATGCGCCGGTCACGCGCATGGCGGACGGACGGCAGATCACATTGTCGGAACATGATGGGCGCATCGTCGCGATCCTGCTCTGGTCGGCGAATTCAGATTCGCGGACCGGGAATAGCATGGATTATGTGGACGAATGGGACATCATCGCCACCCGCGAGAAGGCGCGTTGGGGCGATGACGTGGTGCTGGTGGCGCTGAACATCGATCACGCATTGCAGATCGGATGGCGAGTGGTGAACGAGCGCCGTTGGAATTCGCTGGAGCATTGGTGGACAGAGACGCCGCAGACCGGCCTGCGGTCCGACGTGGCGCGTGCGTTGGGTGCCGATCAAGTGCCGTGGGTCGTCATGCTCGACGAACACCGCCGCATCGTCACCAGTGGTTCCCCCGAGGATGTGGACGTGGAGGAGGAAGTGCGGAAGTTGTTGGAAGATTGATGAGGGTGGAGGGCGGGGTGGGATCGGGCATGTGGCACATTGCGAGATGCCATTGGCCCCGCCAGCCTGCCAGCCAGAACCCCCGGTTCCGGCTTCGCCTCCACCGGGGGTTACTCGAATGCCGCCCTAGCGGGCTGGGTGACAGGTTGGTTGAGGGGCATTGCACAAGCCCGTGCGCTGTGGTGTGCATGGCCTTGGGTGACACGGAATCAACAATCTGCGAAACGCCGCAGGCGCAATGCACGTCCGCCTGCGCGCCCGAATGCTATGACCTGGCCAGGAACACCACCTTGGTCACTCCGTATCGACGCTCGTCTTCGACGGCCCAACCCGATGTCGGGGCTGTCTCTTCGTCCTTGTGAATCTCGAGGACCGCGATGGCATCGGGGGACAGGAGATGGCCGATCTCCTCGAGCGCCATCTGGCCGAGGCCGGAATGATAGGGCGGCATGAGGAACACGAGATCGAATCCGCCGGGTGGAGGAACGGCTGTGCGCAGGCATTCGGGCGCCTTGCCGGTGACGAGCTGCGCGCGGTCGCCGTAACCGAGCTTGGCGATGTTGCGCGCGACGATGCGGGCGGCGCGGTCGTCGGCTTCGATGAAGAGGGCGCTGGCGGCGCCGCGGCTTAGGGCTTCGAGCCCGACAGCGCCGGTGCCGGCAAACAGGTCGAGCACGCGGCGGCCCGTCAGGCGGCCCTGCAGGATGTTGAAGAGCGCCTCGCGCACGCGGTCGCGCAGGGGGCGGGTGTCCAATCCCTCCGGTGTGAACAGTCGCGCGCCGCGCTTCTCACCACCGATGATCCTCAGCATGTGTCGCCTTTCGCGGGCGTGAGTCTCGTGATGCCGCCGGTATCCGCGCCGAGCCGTTCCATGGTTGCGAGCATGTGCTCCTGCAATTGGGCGAGCGCATCGTCCGGCAGCGGTTGTTCGCGCAGATCAAAGACGCATTCAATGGCGATGTCGACGCGCGCGAAGGGGAGCGGCAACTCCGCGCGGTCCCAGGACTTGAAGCGGATGGCGGGAGAGCCATGGGTCATGAACGAGTAGATGCGCGCGTCGGTGGCCTTTGCGAGGGCCAGGACGCCTTCGCGCGGAACGCCGCGTGGGCCGCGAGGACCATCGACGGCAAAGACGGCGACGCCGCCATTCTTCGTCTCGTCGATCAGCTCCAACAATCCCGCCGCGCCGCGGCTGCGGGGGCTGCCGGCGACGGAGTACATGCCGAAGGCGGCCATGATGTCGGCGAGCAGGCGGCCGTCCTGGCTGGGGCTGACCATGTTGACCATGCGCGAACGGCGATGGCGCGGCAGATGGTGGAACGCGCTGATGGCGCAGAAGAAGGAGCCATGGAAGAGCGCGACGGCGCAGCGCCGGTCGCCGCGCTTCCATTCGTCCCAGCACTGATCGCCCTGCACGCGCACGCGCCAGGTGCTCATGAGGAGCTTCACAAAGACAATGAGCAGTGGCGCGACGGCGCGGCGGAGGATCGTGAACTTGATCTTCCGCCAGGTGGGGGACTTGCGGCTGCGGGGTGCATTCGTCATGTTCGCCTTCAGCGGCGGCCGGAGGGATCCAAGGCATCCCGCAGGCCATCGCCGAACAGATTGAAGGACAACATCGTTATGCTGATGGCAAGGGCAGGGAAGAGCAACAGGTATGGATCGCTGGACAGGAAGCGCACGCCATCATTGGCCAGCGACCCCCACGACGCCACGGGATGGGAGACGCCAAGGCCGATGAAGGCGAGGAACGCCTCGATGAAGATGGCCTCCGGGATGGCGAGCGTCGCGGCGACCAGCAGCGGCGGCGCGCAATTCGGCAGCACATGGCGCAGGAGGATGCGCACCTGGCCGATGCCGAGCGCATGGCAGGCCGAGACGTAGTCGCGCTGCGATTGGTTGATGACCTCGCTGCGCGCCAGGCGCGCCATCGTCAGCCAATTCGTCAGCCCCAACGCGATGTAGATGCTGATCAGCTCCGGCGTCAGGATCATCGGCATGTCCGCGGGCAGGACGGATTCCAACACCGGCTTGAGAAACAACTGCAGGATGATGACCACCAGCAGGAGTGGAATCGAATACAGGGCATCAACAATGCGCATGAGGATCACATCCACCCATCCGCCGACCCAGCCGGCGATGGTGCCAATACCGACGCCGATCACCATGTTGATCATCATGGAGACGAAGCCGACCGCCAGGCTGATGCGGGCACCGAGGAGAAGGCGCGCGAGCATGTCGCGCCCGCCGTTGTCGACCCCCGCCGGATGAGCCCAGGAGGGGGGCTGTGGATCACCCAACAGCGACAGGTCGCCTTCGATGGGGCTCTTTGTCCAGATGAGGGGTCCGAAGGTGGTGGCCAGGATGATCAGGAGCAGGAGCACGAGCGCGACGATGCTGACGGTGCTCCGCATGAACCGCGCGACGGCCGGGTAATGCTGGCGCCAAGACTTGCGTGGCATTGCGGGGACTTCGGTGGCGGCTTGCAGGCTCGCGGAGCTCACGGGGTGGCGGATATCCTGTGGCTAAAGGGTTGGCAGCCCGCCATGGCAGGCACCCACGCCCTTTCGGGTCAAGGACGGGATTCCCGCACCGCCGTGGCGACGGCACGGAACTCCATTGCCCCCCGTTGGTGGTGGTGCCAGATTCCGGGCATCGTGTGTCCACATTTCACAAGCTGGGGGCTTCCGTCCATGATGAAGCGCGCCGTCACCACATTGCTGGGCCTGTGCCTGGCCGCCTTGTTCACTTCTACGCCCACGGCAACCAACGCCCAGCCGGCCATCCGCATCGACACGGGCGATCCGGACCGGCCGTTCCTGCGCGGTGTGTGGATCGCCACGTGGGGGTCGGGCATGTTGTCGCCGGAGGAATGCGACCTGGTCGTCGAGACGGCGCGCCGCGCGAACCTCAACGCCATCTTCCCGGAAGTGCGCAAGGTGGGCGATGCCTATTACCTCAACGGCATCGAGCCGCTGGCGTCAAACATCCAGGGGCCGGAAGGTTGGGACCCGCTGCAGTACCTGATCGACAAGTGCCATGACACATCGGACGGCAAGCAGCGCATCGAGGTGCACGCCTGGCTCGTGACGATGCGGCTGTGGCGACAGAGCCTTGGGGATTTTCCGGAGGGGCACCTGTTCGACGTGCACCCCGAGACGATCATGCTCAACGCCGCCGGCGAGAACAACGCCGACGGCACCATGTTCGCCGACCCCGGACATCCCATGACACAGGATTGGACCGCGCGGGTGTTCCGCGACATCGCCGAACGATACGACATCGACGGGATTCATCACGACTATGTGCGCTATCCCGAGTACGAAACCGATTGGGGGCACAACCCGGTGAGCCTGGCGCGGTTTCGCGCGCGCACGGGATTTGACGGCGCACCCACGGCCACCGATCCGATGTGGAACGCATGGCGCCGCCAGCAGGTGATGGACGTCGTGCGCCGCGTGACCGCCGAAGTCATGGAAGTGAACCCCGACTGCATCGTCAGCGCGGCGACGCTGAACTGGTCGCTCGAGGTCGATCCCTGGACGTGGCAAACAACCTCGCCATTGCTGAAGGCGCAGCAGGATTGGCCGAACTTCATGGAGCGCGGCTACCTGGACATGAACGTGATCATGAACTACACGAACGCCAGCGAGCAGCCATTGCGCTACAGCGATTGGACCGACCTGGCGCTGCGCCATCGCAGCGACCGCCACGCGGTGATCGGGCCCTCCATCGGCCGCAACACACTCGCGCAGAACATCGCGCAGATCCAGGAAGCAATGGACAAGGGAGCGGACGGCGTGAACATCTGGTCGTACGGCAGTCTGGTCCGCCGCGGCGAACCCAACGACCAGTTGATCGGCGCACTGCGCGCGACGGTCTTTGCAAACCAGGTCCCCACGCCGCCCCGCCCCTGGAAGTCCAACCCCACCACCGGCGCCGTCATCGGTCAGGTGGTGGACGCGGACGGCCAGTGGGTCGATGGCGCGGTCGTGACGCTGAACGGCACGGAGACGACGCTGACCGACGGCACGGGCTTCTACGCCTTCATGCGCGCGCATCCGGGCAAGAACACCGTGGAAGTGAACGGCGCGCGCCATGCAGTGGAAGTAGTCGCCGGCCGCGCCGTGCGCCGGAATTTTGGGAAGTAGCGAGACACGAGATGGAAAGAAAGAGCCCCGGTAGACTGCGCCGGGGCTCTTGAAAAGGTGTCCAGCGGGGCGAACCCTATCGAGCCGACTTGCGGCACTGGACAAAACTCCGCCAATGACGGACGAACAGAAGAGAGCGCCACTCCACCCCCCGATGACAAGAGTAATCAGAATCAAGACCCCGGGGAGCCCCCCCTTCCTGCCACCTGAAAGTCGGAACCCATGACTCTCTCCTACGACCTCCCCGACGCCCTGCTGGAGATCGGCCGCCGCGCCTGGCAGCGCGGATGGGTGGCGGGAAATGACGGCAACTTCTCCTACCGGCTCGACGCCGACACCATCCTCGCCACGCCCACCATGGTCAGCAAAGGCTTCATGCAGCGCCATGACCTGCTGGTGATCGGCATGGAGGGCAACCCTCTCCCCCACCAACCGCTGGGCTCCACGCGCCGCACGACGACCGAGATCCGTCTGCACCTGAACGCATACCGGCAACGCCCCGACATCCGCGCGGTCTACCACGTCCATCCGCCGCACGCCACCGCCTTTGCCGCCGCGGGCATTCCGATGCCGAAGGGAGTGCTGGAGGAATTCGAACTCGTCCTCGGCGAAATCCCCATGGTCCCCTACCGCCCCACCGGCACGTGGGAATTCGCACGCGGTCTGGACCCATGGATCCGCACGCACAACGCCTTCCTGCTGGCCAATCACGGCGCGGTGACCTTTGGCGCGGACCCGTTCGACGCGTACTACCGCATGGAGGTGCTGGACCACACGTGCCGCGTGCTGCTGCTGCTGGCCGGCGAGCAAGGCGCGTGGCGCCGCATCGGCCTCGACAATCTCAAGGCGCTCCTCGCGGTCAAGAAGGCCAACAACCTTTCCGATCCGCGGTTTCATCAGAGCGACGACGAGTTGATGGACGATTCAGTCATGACGACCAGCACCGACGCCGCGCCATCGCCTCCCTTTGCCGCGCCGCCATGGGATGGAAAGACATGGCCAATGGTGACCGATGAGCCGAAGAAG
>CAZVAQ010000181.1:0-6406 GCA_964625145.1 uncultured Candidatus Sumerlaeota bacterium | reverse complement strand
GTCGCCGCATCCGCCAGCGTCCCACAAGCTCCTCCAGAAACCCAAGACGCTCTTAGGGGCACAAGATCGAGGCCCCGCCGCACGCAGAACAGGATTGATGGCGTTGCAACTCTGAGTTCGTCCAGCCAGGCGTCTAGCTCTCGACCTTGATAGAGGTCAGCGGAATACCAAGCTTGTCGATCTTGTCGTACAGGCTCCGCCGGCTCATCCCCGCATGCTTGGCCGCCTCCGTCACGCTGCCCCCATGGGTCCGCAATAGAGCCTCCAAGTACTCCCGCTCGAAGGACTCCCGGGCCACCTTGAAGTCCGGGACCTCCTCCACCATCGCCTGGGCAGAAAGAGCCAGCTTCGTCACCCCGTCGGCACTTGAGCTGCTCACAGTCCGACGCCCCATGGTCTCGGGGAGCATCTCCGTCGTGATCACATCGCTTTCGGCCAGCACCACCAGCCGCTCCACCAAATTCTCCAACTCGCGCACATTTCCGCGCCACGGCAGTCGCTCCAAGGCCTCCAACACGCTCTCCGAGAACCGCAACTGATCCCGGCCGTGCCGCCGCCCCTTCAGCCGCAGGAAACGATTGGCGAGAAGGCGGATATCCTCTCTCCGCTCCCTCAAGGGAGGGATCTCCACGCTGATGACGTTTAGTCGATAATAGAGGTCTTCCCGAAAGGTCCGCTCCCGGATCATCTCCTCAAGGCTCCGGTTGGTTGCCGCCACGACCCGGATGTCCACCGGGATCGCAGCGACTCCGCCCACCCGGGTGATCTCCTTCTCCTGCAAGACCCGCAGCAGCTTTGCCTGCAGCGAAGCCGGCAACTCACCGATCTCGTCCAGGAACAGCGTTCCGCCGTCGGCCAGCTCGATCAGGCCCACCTTCGTCTTGGCGGCCCCCGTGAACGCCCCACGCTCGTGCCCAAACAGCTCCGACTCGATCAACGATTCCGGAATGGATGCGCAGTTGATGGCGACAAAACGGCCACCCTGCCGCCGACTATGCCGGTGCAGCGTCCGCGCCGCCAACTCCTTACCCGTGCCCGACTCACCCGTGATCAGTACCGAACTGTCTGAAGGCGCCACGCGCTCCAGTATCTCCCGCAGGCGCACCATCGATGGCGCACCCCCCAACAGCAGGTGCTCCTGGCCAGAACTGCCGGTCGCCACATCATCGGCCGCTTCCCGGCCGTTGTACGCTTCCGACAGGGCGCTGTTCATGTCCTTCAGCCGCTTGTGCTCGAATGCGCGCCCGATCGTCAGCAGCATCTCGTCGGTCTTGAACGGCTTCGTGATGTAATCGAACGCCCCAAGCTTCACGCACTCGATCGCCCCCTGGATCGTTCCGTAGGCGGTCATCATGATGACTTCGCACGGAATGCCCCATTCCCGCAGGCGCACCAGGACATCGCTCCCGCTTAACTCCGGCATCCGGATATCGGAAAGCACGATGTCCGCCGGCGCCGACTTCAGATAGTCCAGCGCCTTGACGGGATTGTTGAACGTCGTGACATGATACCCCTCCATCTGCAGGACCTTGGAGAGGACCTTGCCCATGTTCTCCTCGTCGTCGAGCACGACCACGGAGCCACGATAGGGCTTTTGCTCTGGTCCACTCACGTCCGTCCTCCCGGTTCAGAACCCGTGGGCGATGCAGTTCCTCCACGTATCGGTGCAAACATCTCGAGTCAATAGATCCACAGATAGTCGGTGTCGACCAGCGCCGGAATCGTCAGGTTGCTGGTGGGGTCGCCAAAGAGCAGGTACGTGCGCGCGGGGCGCCCAAGATGCGGCAGATCCGTGAGAAACTCAATACGCGTGCGCGTGGTCAGCTCACCAACGGTTTCCGGCCGCAAGCCAGGGGGCAGCCCCAACAGGTCAAGGAACCGGAGTGCCAACTCATATTGCGGATAATACGTCTCCGCGGAGGATGGCGTCAGTGTGGCGATAGCTCCCCGCTCAGGGGCCAGGAGCCATGACTTCGCCATCGGGATAGTTGTCACCCCAGGCTGTGCATAGTACGAGTTCAGGCACGTGAAGCTGGTGACAAACGGCCAACGATTGGACGTGTCAATATTGGGAATGTCATTCACATGAACGAACGTCTCATCCGCCCAACGCTGCGTGCTGCCGTGCCCCGTGTACAAGACCAGCGACACTCCCGCATCAGTCTCCATGGCTGTCTTGAACTGCGTGTAGCCCGGCTCCCGCGATCCGTTGATCTTGATCAAGATGGAGGAATGTCCCGTTGCTTCAAACCGGTCCGCGTGGACTTCGCTATCGAGGCGGAAATCCGACAAGTCTCCAGCCGAAGGATTGTCGCCGATGAACACACCCGGACGCTTTGCTTCCCCCAGCGACTCCTCGATCAACTTGTGCGCCAGAATGCGATTTACCATCGGCTCCAGCTCCGCCGGAGACTTCACCGGCAGCCGCGACACCTGTGCATCCTCGAAGATGTCGTCGCCCACCAACGTGGCATAGTAGTAATCCACGCTGTTCTCGATCTCGATGCCATCCCACAGCGAGCTTGCCTCAATGAACGGTGGGACCTCCGGGAATGTGACCTCACCCGTATAGTTGCGCGGATCGAATGTCCCATACCCGACCAGCACCACCGCCGGCAACAACTCCCGCTGCTCGGCTCCCTGAAACAAATCCTTCAACGCCGAGCGAATCGCTTCCGGAGATTTCTGCCCACCGTTGTACGCATTGTAGGCCGCCTGCGGATCCAGCTCCAACACGCCGCTGCCTTGCATCGTCACCAACGGCTCAAGCACTTCTGCCAGGATTGGCTCCCGAATATAAACACCCTTAAACACCTCTTCGGGACCAGTGGGTTGAGGCAGCAATTCCGCCTCCACAACCGCGGAGGGAGCCTCAGCCGCATCGATGCGTTGCACAAAATACTTCCGCACGGCTCCCGGAGTTTCAAACTCCACGGCCACAGTCCCTGATACATCCGCAAAGACCGCGGGTGAATCCAGAATCTGCGGACTGACAGGGTTCGTGATGTCCAGCACCAGGAGGTTCTCAGCGGTGGTCCCCACGGGGAAGCCACCAACTGTCACATGGCTTGCCGCTCCCGCCGTCGTCTCCACAATGCCCCTTCCGCTTGAATCCACACGCGGATAACCCGTCCAAGCCAATGTCACATCCCGCAGGTTCTGCAGGTCGGAGATGCTCACCACCGAAGGCACCGTGTGCGAGAAACTCAACGATGGCGCGTTCGGAAGCGTGATCTCCACATTCTGCGCCCGTTGCGTCTGCGTGCGCCCCTTCCACTCAATGCGCGGCATTGCCACACCAGCCAGGCTCACATCGGCAAAGTGATCGGGATTATGGCTGGTGTTCGTGTCCAGCCCTAGCAAGCGCACCTGAATGAAGACATTTGGATCAGTCAGATGATCATTTACCGCAAGGGGCGTCACAATCGTGTTGGGCCGCTGAATTCGGTATGCCACAAACCGATCGCCCACGGGCAATGTCGAACCACGTTCATAGCGCAGAGGCATCCGAAAAACCCTGCTCCTCTGCATCGCCACTTCCGATCCGCCGGGCGTCAGCGTATCAAACGCGGCCCTTGTTCCCACCGTCGGAGAAGGTGCCAGCTCATCCACCGTCACGAAAATGCTGTCGTTCTCGTCGCTCATTGTCTGGCGGCGGGGCGCATAGACGATCGCATGGTCATCCGCAACCGTCAGCACAGGCAACAGGTTGCCATGATGATTCAGGCGCAACGTGCCCACATCATCCGCCGAGACCCCCAACTCCGCCAACGGAATCGCCAGCAACCCATTACCTGTGCTATACGTCACGCGGATGTCGCCCGGCGGCTCCGGCATGACCACATCACTGCGAGAGCGCTCGGCCGACAGCGTCCGCATGGGGATGGAAGCCAGATCCCCACCGTTCAGAAAGATCGACCGCGCAATGCGCTCGGACTCGCCGCCATCTCCAAGTTGCCTTCTCGGCGCCTTCCCATCATTCAACGCTTCCACAAAGAGCTGGATGTCGATTTCCTCGCCCACATCGCCGGCCAACCCACGATCCACCACCACGTGCAGGCATGGCTGCGTGCCGACGACCACTTCGCTCACGGTCACGGCCGCGGCGCGCGACGCGGGCGTCACTTCATAGCTCCACTCCACCGCTGCTCCAGGCAGCGCCACCAACGCCCCGGTCGTCGAAGGGATGGAAGCCGGTTGCGATCCCGCCTTTGCCATGGCTATCAGGTCCCAATCTTCCACCGGGTCCAGACCCTCTGTCGAAAGGGGCAGAAAGTCCAACTCCTGATATCTCTCCGGAATCGCCTCCACTGTGTAGGAAAGACGCGGTTCGAATGACACCACCGCGGCGCGGCCACGATCGAATTCGAAGGCGACGCCATCCGGCGAAGTCAGGTTGAACTGCCCCGGGGCAGACCCCGCAAGTCCCAGCAATCCCGCCATCAAGCCCGGCAGGGCACTCTTCCGCCAACGATCTGTTCGAAGCATGGTCACTTCCATTCCGTTCCACTTGGACTAAATCAACACTGCCCCCGCATTGGGTACACGGTTCGCATCCCCCTGCAAGGGAGATCACGTCCCAAACCCCTCTGGAACGCCCCCTTTTATGGCCATCGAAACCACGACATTGCCTCCACCCGGCGCCGCACGGCGCCACTCGCGGCACCTCGTCTGGATCCTCCTTGCCCTTCTCATCATGGTCTTCCTGGGCTGGGGATACGTACTGGCGCGGTTGACCTCCGCTTCCAAGGAGGGCGTCGATCACTTTGAAAACCGCGTCCGCCAAGCTCTCGTCCACCGTGGATATCTACCCCGTCGCTATCGCCATTGGTACCCCGATCATCAGGACCTCCTCAAGCATTTCGCCTTCTACTCCCCCTTTGGCGTCATGGCCGCCGCAGGTGCCGCCATCCGCCGCCGCGCACCATCCCATGCCATCCCTCAAGTCATCACCGCTCGCCGGATTGCCATCGCTCTGATGCTCCTGGGCGCCAGTCTGGCCACGGCCGACGAAATCCGCCAGATCTGGAATCCCACCCGCTCCGCCGAAGTCTCCGACCTCATCGCCGGCTGGCTCGGCATCGGCGCAGGCTTCGCCTTGGCCTCCTTCGCCGAGATGGGCGCCCTTGGCACCTTGCACATCCTGCAACGATGGGGAATGCGCACCCCGCTCTCGCATCGCCCTTGACGCTCCCGCCTCCATTACCGCGCTTGGAGGGGTATTCATTCCCTACTCCGAAAGGGCCAACAATGATCGTGGTCAATACAGAGAGCGTCCCCGGCTACCGGCTGGTTCGCGTGCTGGGACTTGTCCAAGGCAACACCGTCCGCGCCAAACACCTCGGCCGCGACATCATGGCCGGCTTCAAGAACATCGTCGGCGGCGAACTCAAGGGCTACACCGAGCTCCTGACGGAGGCCCGCAACGAAGCCGTCCAGCGCATGCTCGACGAAGCCCAGCGCATGGGCGCCAACGCCATCCTCAATGTCCGCTTTAGCACATCTTCCGTAACCCAAGGCGCCGCAGAGCTGTATGCATATGGAACCGCCGCGTGGTTGGAGGCCGACGAAGCCACCTCCGCCGGCTTCTGATCAAGGTCGCAGGATCAACCCTCCCTGACGGAAAGGACCTCCTCCTGTGGCTGAAGAACAGTGGACTGATACGATACTTAGCGTCATTGGCTTCCTCTGCCAATGCATCTTCCCCATCGCTCTCATCGTGTTGGGTGCCATCTCCGGCACGCTCATCGAACAGGCGCACTTCCGCAACATCGCCAAACGCGAGGCCGAAACCGCCAATATCGCCTCCACCGACCTCAAGGTCTTTCTGGCCGGCACAGAACCCCGTGCCGGCGGTGCACTCGTCACCAGCGAAGTCGTCATCGCCGGCGACGCCCTCAAGAACTTCATCGCCTACTTCAACAAACTCGTCGGCGGCGAAATCAGCGTTTACGAAACCCTCATGCGCCGCGCCCGCCGCGAAGCAACCCTGCGCCTGAAGGAATCCGCCCGCGCCAAAGGCTACAACGCCCTCGCCAACCTGCGCATTGAAAACTGCGACATCGGCATGATGACCGGCAAAGGCAAACCCGTCTCCGTAGCCGTCGTCGCCTGCGCCACCGCCTACCGCCTCCGCTCGCTAGAGTAGGGCGAGCATCCTTGCCTGCCAGTCGTAGCCTTGGCGAAGTCTGGCTTGCCTGGTCTCACCCGTCACGTCCCAGCCCTTTCCCCATTCGCCGAGGAGCGCGGACGCCCTCGGCCGCCGCACAAATCAGGGGCTCGACGACATTGACTTCGAAGCGACCAAGGGTTGCTTCCGCCATGCATTGGGAGGTATCTTTCAGCAGTGTCAATTGACGGGGTGAGGGTCAGTAGTTACCGTGAGATGAGTTTTGTCTTCCGCGGA
>CAZVAQ010000180.1:0-6448 GCA_964625145.1 uncultured Candidatus Sumerlaeota bacterium | reverse complement strand
CAACGCGGGGCTGGAGAGGGGGTTGTGGGTCGGGGTGACCGAGGTAATCTCCTTTACCGGGACGCGCCAGCCAAACGGGCCGGAGTTGATCCGGAGTGTCTCGCCATCGAGCGTGTACCGCGTCGTCGCCATGATCCACAGCGGCAGTCCCGCACCCACGGCCACCAAACCGCCGGTGAACAGGATCGAGAGCGGATCGGCCATCAGGGCCATGAAGACAAATGCTCCCATACTGAGGACGATGGCAATCACCAGCAGGACGACGATCCAGCGATCCACTTTCGAGGTGAAAACCCGGGTCATTTGGCGCCTCCTTGTCGTTGAATGCCCTTCACCCCCAATACGGATTTCCCCCATCGGAAATTCATTGCGCCGCGGCGGAAATCAAGCGCGCGGACCTTTCCACGGATCGAGGGTCCCTTCCGCCCAGCGGTGCAGAAACTCCACCGTCTGGGCCATGGTCGGCCCGCGGCCTTCGCGGACATAGAAGCCGGAAACGGCCTTGCCCACGGCCAGGGCCTGTTGCGGCGGCAGACCCGCAAACCGGCCAAAGCAGTAACCGCCATTGAAATGATCCCCCGCGCCGGTGGTCAGCTTTGGCGCGGCGCAATATGGCCCGTCGATGGCGCCATTGCCGTCGGGACCATAGGCGGCGGCGCAGCGGGTGGGATGGATCACCACCTCGTTGATACCCGTCGCTTCCGCCAGGGCTCGGGCACGCTTGATGATGCTCGCGTGATCCTCTCCGCCGAAATCGACGCCAACGGCCTTGCAGACTTCAAAGCTCTCCTTCTCGTTCATGCCGAGGATGGTCAGTCGCCCCGGCGCGCCGAAGGACGCGATGACCTTCATGGCCTTGCGGCGGTCATCAATGGTGCGCTTCTCCGGATCGCACAGGTCAAAAAAGCACACGCTGGGGCCGATCGGCCTTCCCTTCATGCGCAGCGAGAGCTGCTCCCACACTTCGGTCAGGTGGGGTACCATTGTCCAATTCATCATCGCCATCAGCGATGCGCCGCGGATCAGCTCGTCGATGACTTCGGTGCCGCCAATGCGATCCACCAGAATGTCCCACTTCACATCGTTGAGAGATTGCAGCTTGCCGTGCATGATCTTGCCGTCCTCGAACTCGGCGGCGATCGTCACGGCGGGATCAGCAATGGGATAGACGCGTCCATGACGGCGCAGGGGCTCGAAGACGGGGTTGAAGGTGGGATAGCCAACCGCGCCGACATAGTCCACCTGCAGCCCCAGATTGCCCAGCGCGTCGGCCATGAGCGGGCCGTTGCCGCCGAGCTTCACCTGCTGCAGGACGAGCTCCACGTTGGTGGACTTCCCCGCGGCACCAGCCAGACGGCGCGCATAGTCCGCAATCGTGCGCACCGGGGTGTAGTTGTGGAAATCCTTCCGCTGGTCGACGATGCGGACGATCTCATCCAGGAACCCATCGGGCCCCACCAGGGCGCGGCGCCCCTTCACATCCACACGGGCGGCAAGGGCCTCGGCGGTTTGCAACAGAATCGCGTTGGGCTTGGTCACAGGGGGGATCAGCTTTCCGGGTCGGCGTCGATTTGGGCGATCAACTCGCCGTCTTCTTCGAACAGAGTAACCCGCAGGATATTCGGACGGCAGCAAACCTGGCAGTCCTCCACATAGGACTGCGATCGGCCTGCGGAGGGGTCAACACTCGTGTCGTTTCGCTCCCCGCATGTCGCGCAGTGGTACCAGGCATCGAGAGTCATGATCGGCGTCAGGGCTCGGTCGGTCCCGAGGGAGTGGTGGTGCCCCCTCGCTCCTCGGTCATCTTCTCCGCCTTGCGGCGCAGGTACTCGGCGGGGGGAACGATTTGAGGCACGACGTTCCACCCATCGTCCCAGTACTGTGCAGGCCGCAGCTCCTCCAGCCGCCATTCCTTCTGGTCCGGTTGCCAGGCAAACGCGGCGATCCACTGGTCGCGGGTGACCTCGCCGCCGCGACCGGCAATGACGGATTGCCGGGTTCGCAGGACGATCCGGTTGCTCTTGAAGACGGCAAGCTCCTGCGCCTGATAGGGGCGCTCGGGCAAGCGAACCACTTCCGGCGAGTCAAATTGGAGGGCGACGCGCTGCCAATCGCTGGTCAGGCCCTTGCGGTGCATCTCTGCCAGCCGGGTGGGAGCATTGGCGTCGCCGAACAGTCTCTTGAGGCGGCGCGGACTCTCGGAACGGATGACCCCCTGCAAGTCATTGCGCGCCCACGCCGAGCGCCAACTGGTGAATGCATCGGCCGGGTCGCCATAGGCCGAGTAGGCCAGGCGCTGGCTGACGATCTGGCTCGAGTCGCGCAGCTTCTCCTCAAATGTCCGCCGGTAGTCAAAGAACTGGAGCAGTTGCCACACCATCAGGCCGACCAGCAGCACGATCACGATGCCCAGCCGCCAGCGGAGCTTGGACTTCACCTTCTTCCAATCCTCGCGCCCCTGGTCCAGCTCCTTCTGACGGCGTTCCTCGATCTGCTTCAGCAGCGACTTGGTCTTCTGGTACTCGGGATCCTGCTCGCGGCGTTCCTGTTCGCGGCGACGGCGCTCCTCGGGGTCCTGGAGCTTGTCCCAGTCCCAACGGCGGCCCTTCTTGATGTCGTCATAGCGCAGCGCCACAGCGATGGCCTCGGGGCTCCGGTGAGCCGATGAGCCAACCGTCCTGCCCACCGGCGTAACCCGCAAGGGCGAAAAGTCTGGCGGCACAGGGCCGGGAGAGACGTTCCCCGGGGTGACCCGGCCGGAAAATGGGGCCCGAACTCCGCTTGCGCAAGGCTCCCGAGCGGATGATAGAAGATTCGGGCGAATATGCCCGGGGGGGGTCCGGTCCTGCCAAACCTTGCCATCTTCAAACTGACCTTTTGGAACGCCGTCTTGTGGGGCTTTTCCATCGCCCTGTCCTGGACTTGGGGGCTGGGGCTGTTCTTCAGCGTCCAGATGGCCCTGCAGTTCGGGCTGGCCGGGCTGCTGTGCTTTGCCATCCCCAACGCCATCGGGCTCATCGCCTTCGGCTGGTTCACGCAGCACATCGCGCGCAAGTTCGACACGAGCCTGGACTTCGAGCGGCATTTCCTGGCCACGGTGGGCAGCATGCGATGGGTGTTCCTGCTGTACCAGGTGGTGGCCATCGCGCTGACGTTCTTCGCGCTGTTCAAGTATGTCTTCATACCGCTGAATATCAACCCGGTGCTGATCGCCTTTGTGGTGCTTGGCGCCGCGCTGCTTCTGGGCGAGCAGTTTGACATCCGGCGCATCAAGTGGTCGCACTTTGTGTTCTCACTGATCATCGCGTTGTCGATCCTCCTGATCGGCTGGGGCGGCGGATTGTATTTCAACTCCGTGGGGCACCCCCCGGCACCGCGCGTGGAGGGCCATGACAGCATCGCCTCGTTCCAGTTCTTCGGCTTCCTGATCCCGGTGCTGTGCGGCTTCCTGCTGGGGCCGTGGCTCGACATCCAGCAATGGCAGCGGGCGATCCAGATACGCCGCGAGAAGTCCAGCATCCGCACGGCCTACAACTTTGGCGGCCCGCTCTTCTTCGTCATCATCATGTTCCATGGCACCCTGGCGCTGGCGATCATGGGCGAGGCGACGAGCCTTGGCATACTCGATACGATCGTCCTGCCGGCGCGCGATGGATTGTTCCACGCCAAGGATGCCATCGTCCGCTTCCTCTTCCTGAGCGGCACGGAGGTGCCGTGGCTGTTCCAGACGA
Organism: uncultured Candidatus Sumerlaeota bacterium; assembly: GCA_964625145.1. Classification (GTDB taxonomy): domain Bacteria; phylum Sumerlaeota; class Sumerlaeia; order SLMS01; family JAHLLQ01; genus CAYTRP01. The sequence goes on along the minus strand of CAZVAQ010000180.1, from coordinate 2,717 downwards.
TGTACGTCACCTTCCTGTGCCTGTGCATCGTGTCGACGCTGGACAGCGGCTATGTCGCCCTGAAGTGGTTCATGACCGACGCGGTCAGCAAGAGCGAGTCGGTGCTGGTGGCGATCATGCCCAAGGGAATGCTGAACTCCCCGCTGCCGTCCTTCGTGCTGGCGGCGGGCGTGGCCCTGATCGGCCTCCCACTGGGCTTCGAGCTGGAATACTTCATGGCCTTCTACGCATCCTTCTCCATTGGTTACTCGATGGTGTTCCTGTTCCGGACGACCTTCGAACCGCGCTTCACCGCCTTCACGCAAACGACACTGGTCAGCTACGCGGCATTCTCCGTGGGCATCTTTGGGCTGGGATATTTCTATTCGCAGCCGATCCTGATGATCCTCGGCTCAATCATCCCTCTGGTGCATGCCACCGTGGTGATCCTGACCCGCCGGGCGGTGGAGGAAATCAACAAGAGCGGTGTCATGGACCGCGTGGCCGATGCCGCGCGCGAGGCCATCGAGAAGCACGACATCCGCGGAGTCGTGAAGAAGTTCACGCAGGATTCCAAGGCGGTGCCCACGCTGGAGAAGCAGGAAGCCGATGCGCAATTGCCGATGGTCCAATCCGTCGCGGACCTCTCTCCTGACGTGGCCGCCATCGCCGGCACCGGATCGTGCTGGATCGAGGGGAAGTGGTTCGTCCACTCCCTGACCGCCACGTACCAGGACACCAACAGCGTCGGAAATGTGTACTTCGCGCAGTACGCCATGTGGGTTGGCAAGACGCGCGAGCTGTTCTTCAACCATTGCCTGCCGACGTTCGACCTGCGCACCACGCCGTGGTACATCCTGACGCGCATGTTCGAGCACAAGTTCCTGCAGGAATCGCGCGAGTTCGAGCAGATCCAGGTCCGCATCCGCGTCGCCGACTTCAACCGCAAGTTCGTGACCATGGAGCACCAGGTCTACGACTCCAACCGCACGCTGCTCGGCAAGGGGAAGCAGGTCCTGCTCTTCGTTTCCTCCTCCGACTATCGCATCATTGACATCCCCGCCGAATGCCACAAGGCGTTCATTCCATACATCGCCTGACAGGGAGAAGCCGCATGCGTCCCTCCGCCGGAATCCTTGCGCTGCTGATGCTGACGGCAGTCATCCTCGGAAGTTGCTCCGCGCGCGGCGCATCCGGGGCCGCGAACTCCCATCGGGGGAGCGATCCGCTTCCGGGATTTGAATCTGGTCCGCATTGGGATGAGCAGGTCCTGACCACGACGCTGCAAGGCGACATCCGCGTCCACATCAACGCACCCGCGGCCGCCTCCATTGATCCCTCGTTGCCCGTGCGGTTGATCGTGTATGCGCTCCCCAACGGCAACACGATCGAGTGGACCGCCGGAAAACTCATGCAACCCGGTGACGATTGGCATTTCGACATCCAACACATCGACGGACAAACGCGTCGCCTTCGCGAAGTCAACAAGGAGGAGACCGTCATCGTGGCTTATCTCGAAGCGCCCGGCCGCAGCTGGCCGACATGGCGCAGGGAGAATGCCGACAGTGGCAAGCGCATCGTCGCGCTGCTCGATGAGCTGCGCGCCCTTGCCAATCCCACGGGGCGGCCCATGCGCGTTCTCCTGACCGGCCACAGCGGCGGCGGCAGTTTGACCTTTGGTTACTTGAACGAAGTGGAATCCATCGCGCCAGACATGGACCGCATCGCGTTCCTCGACAGCAACTATGGCTATGACGAGGCAGAGGGCCATGGCGCAAAGCTGCAGCAATGGCTCCGGCGCAATCCCGCGAACACGCTGGTCATCATCGCCTACGACGATCGCGAGATCGAGATCGACGGCCGCAAGGTCGTCGGCCCCACCGGCGGCACCTGGCGCGCGACGCACCGGCTGATCGACGACTTCGGCAAGCGCGGCGAGAAGTTCCAGATCAACAACGAGGGTGACTTCCTGGTCCTGCGCGCCATGAACGGTCAGTTGGCGATGTTCCTGCATCCCAACCCGGACAACAAGATCCTCCACACTGTGCTGGTGGGAGAGATGAACGGCCTGCTGCACGCCGCGACGCTGCGCACCAAGTGGGAAGACAGCTGGGGCCGCTTCGGCGGGCCCAGGGCGTACATGGAGTGGGTGAGGTAGGGGGAAGGATGAAGGAGACGATGGTGGAAGCGGTGAAGTAGGCTTTCACATTTCTGAATACAAAATTCAAGAGGTGTAGAGCTGGGCAGGGTTGCCATTCAGTCCAACGGCTCATACGGCACCAACTTCTCCAGCCGCTTCGGCATGGGTGTGGGCCGCGGACAGGGCACGTCTCCATAACTGCTACGCAACGGCGCATCCTCATTCCAGTAATGCAGGAAGAATGCAATGCGCAGATCGCCAGCTCTTGGTTCACGAGCTCCCCTCTCCACGGCAAGGGACTCACCATCCGGCGTCAGGAATGCCTCTGCCCATGGCGCCTGCCAGTTGGGGCGCGGGGTATCCGGAATCGGCTGTGTGAAGTTGTCGACCGAGAAGCGTTCGTCGCGATTCACAACTCGCACCTCGACAAGCACGACTGACTTGAGCTGTTCGCGCGTCGCGGCCTTGTCCTTCAACGTGTAACCATCGGGATGGAAGATTGCGAGCTGCGCTTTCAGGAGTTCCCTTGTCACCTTGAGGGGATGAACACCGAGGACTTGGACTGATGGTGGGCTCATGGCGCCATTCCTTATCTACT
>CAZVAQ010000179.1:0-6611 GCA_964625145.1 uncultured Candidatus Sumerlaeota bacterium | reverse complement strand
TCCGGCTCCGGCAATGGCTTCGGCAGCGGCAGCCTGGGCAACAACGGCGCCACCGATGGCGTCGAGTTCGCCACGATGATCGCCGACCTCGAAATGGTTCATTTCGAATTCGACAGCGACGTGCTGACCCCCGAGTGGCAGGACGTCCTGGCCCGCAACGCCCAATGGCTCGTCCAGAATCCCATGGTAAACGTTCAGGTCGAAGGCCACACCGACGAACGCGGCACCGAGGAGTACAACGTCGCCCTTGGGCAGCGCCGCGCCGACGCCGTCCGCGAGTTCCTGGTGGGCAAGGGTGTGGACGCCGCGCGGATCTCCACGATCAGCTACGGCAAGATGCGGCCGCTGACGTTCGAGTACTCCGAGGAAGGCCACAGCCTCAACCGCCGGGCGATGTTCCTGGTCTATTCGCCCGAGCAGGGGACGATGACCGCGTCGACGTTCTAAGCGGCAGCGCCCAACCCGGTAGTATCAGTTAGTTTCGCCCCACCCACCCCCCGGAGACGGGGGGTGGGTTTTTTGGGGGACAGAAGGGACAAGAGGGACAAAAGTGCGGCAGGTACGGCATGCATCGTGTGATCGGGTGGCGCCGCCCGCGAATGCCCTCAAATTTCCCTGCTGCCCTTCGTGTCTCTTTTGTCTTTCTTACCCCTATCGTCCCTCCAGTTCCTCCCGTCTTTGCTGCTCCCGCACCTCCAATCGCGCCCGCGTCATCCGCTCCCGCAACCCGCCCTCTTCCAAGAAACGTGCCTCCAACGCAGCCACCTGCCGCCGCAACAGCTCGATGCAAACCATGCACAACCCCGCCAGCACATTGGCTGATACAAGCGGGTCGCGGTGCTCGATGCCTGCGCGGATCGTCTCGTAGCAGAAACCATCGCTTCGGTTCAGCTCCCGCAAACGCTGGGCGGCGGGATGGTCCATCGGCCATGGATGATGGCCCCGCACGCGCATGAAATCCCGGTAATCGGTCAACAGTTCCGTCAGGCTCGCCCGCGCCACATTCGTCAGCTTGATTTCCATCTCCTTGGAGGTCGCCGACGCCATGCTCCCCTCGACGATGTTCTGCTTCCCTGACCGTGCCGCCTGCACCATCTGGTCATGGGTGCGGCTGCGTCGGCCAATGTGGTGATCGCAAAACCAGACCGTGCCATCGTAGATGATCTCGGCTTTCTGGTAGGACAAGAGGCGCTTGTATCCGCCGTGCGGTGGGATAAAACCATCAGGCATGATGGGGGCCTCCGAGGAGGGGTTTAGGGACAGCAGGGACACCAGAGACGGCAGAGAGAAGGTGATGACTTTGCTTTTTCTTCTAGGAGATGATGGCGGCCAATGCAACCAAAAAGCGACATAAAAGCGAATCCGCCTCGTCTCTACCGTCTCTTTTGTCCCTCCTGTCTCTGTTGTCCCTCCTGATCCCTCCCAGCGCCTTATCCCTTGTCAGCCCGGCCTCCTTCGGGGTTGGATCCCCGCGCTTCGGAGGACCCGCCGCGACCATGCCCATCACCATTGATCCACCCCCCACCGCCCCTGATCCCGCTCCGCTGGGCCCGGGCGGGTATCATCCGGGGAGTCTGACGCCCACCCAGCTCAAGGCCATCGGCCGTCGGCTGCCGCCGTGGATCCGCGGGCGCATTGGCACCGGCGCCGGGTACAGCCGCATCCGCAGCCTCGTCGACGACAAGTCCCTCAACACCGTGTGCGAAGAGGCCCAGTGCCCCAACCTCGGCGAATGCTGGACGCGCGGTACCGCCACCTTCATGATCCTGGGCGATACCTGCACCCGCTCGTGCGGCTTTTGCGCCGTCAAGACCGGCCGCCCCGGCGATCTTGATCTGGACGAACCCCGCCGCGTCGCCGAATCCGTCCGCTCCATGAAGCTGCGCCATGCGGTCATCACCTCCGTCAACCGCGACGAATTGTTGGATGGTGGTTCGGCCATCTTTGCCGAAACCATCCGCCAGATCCGCTGGAAGTCCCCCGACTGCCGGGTTGAGGTGCTGATCCCGGATTTCCTTGGGCGGCGCGAGTCGCTGGACGCGGTTTTTGACGCCCGGCCGGAGATCCTGAACCACAACCTCGAGACGGTCCCCCGCCTGTATTCGCGCGTACGGCCGCAAGCCGTCTACGCCCGCTCGCTCCAAGTCCTGGAATGGGCCAAGGCCGCCGGCCTGAAGACCAAGACCGGCATCATGTTGGGCTTGGGCGAGACCCTCGACGAGGTCCGCGAGATCATGCGCGACCTGGTCGCCATCGAATGCGACATCTTCACCATCGGCCAGTACCTGCAGCCATCGCCCAAGCACCTGCCCATCGAGCGGTTCGTCCACCCCGACGAATTCGCCCAGCTCAAGCGCGAAGGCGAGGCCATGGGCCTGGGCCACGTCGAATCCGGCCCCATGGTTCGCTCCAGCTACCACGCCGAGGAGCAAAGCGAGGGGATCTAGGAGCTGTGTCTGGTAAACCAGGCCCTGCCTCCCCCCTTTCTGAATTCCGACTTCTGCATTGCCGAATTCCCAATTCACTGCTCTTCCCCCTTGACGCGGGGTCGGCCGATGAGGCCAATCGACGGCCCTTTGACTCCGAGAGGATTATCCGACCATGAAGCGCACTTTTCAGCCCAACAACCGCCGCCGTGTGAAGAAGCACGGCTTTCGCGCGCGCATGGCCACCAAGGCCGGGCGCAAGGTTCTCGCCCGTCGCCGTGCCAAGGGCCGTTACCGCCTGACCGTCTCCGGGTGACCGACGACCGCACGGCGCGCTCTGGCCTGAGTTTTCGGCCGTGGATGCGCCTGACCAAGCGCGGGGAGTTTCTCCGCGTGCTGGCTCTCGAGAACAAATCCGTTCGCTCCCATTTGGTGATTTATGCGGCGCCGCGTGAAAACGCTGGCCTGCCCACGCGCCTTGGACTTACCGTCTCACGGCGCGTGGGAAAGGCCGTCGTGCGCAATCGCGTGAAGCGCCGTCTGCGCGAGGCATTTCGGCTGGACTACGACCAGATCACGCCCGGGCACGACCTGGTCGTGAACGCCCGGTTCCGCGCCGCCACTGCCGACGGCCACCTCCTGCGCGAGGAGTTTCGCCGATGTCTGCACGCCCTTGGCCTGTGGGCCGGTCCCGACCCCCGGAAGCAGTCCTCGCCCTCTCCCGTCTCCTCCGCCGGGTCCTGATCGCGCTGGTCCTGCTGTACCGCAACACCGTCGGCCTTCTGCTGGCCGGCAATTGCCGCTTTCAGCCCACCTGCAGCCAATACGCCTTGGACGTCCTGCGGACCAAGCCGGCATGGCGCGCGATCGGCCTCATCGTCTTGCGCATCGCCCGCTGCCACCCCCTCTGCAAAGGCGGTCACGACCCGGCGCCGGTGGAGATAGAGGACGAGTGGTATTTGTTGAAGGATAAAGGCTAAAGGATTAAGGATAAAGAGGGGGACTGCCGGGCTATGTTCACTGGTTTGATTCAGACAATGGGCGTTGTGGAGCGCGTGGCGGAGCGGGGGGGTGGGTTGGAGCTGGCCGTGGCGGTGCCGGAATGGACGGGACGGCTGGTTCGGGGGGAGAGCATAGCGGTCAATGGATGTTGCCTGACAGTTGAATCCGTCAAGGATGATGTATTTACAGTCTTCGCGACGCCGGAAACCCTGGCCAAGACCTCGCTGGGCGATTGGCGCGCCGGGCAGCGCGTCAATCTGGAGCGCGCCATGGCCTTGGGTGATCGCCTTGGCGGGCATCTGGTTTCCGGCCATGTGGACACCACCGGCCGCCTGCGGTCCGTGCGCCGCGACGGGGAATCCCACGAGTTGTGGTTCGACGCCCCGCGTGAGATTCTCGAAGCCTCCATCCCGAAAGGCTCCATCGCTGTCGACGGCATCAGCCTCACGCTGGTCGAGCTGACCGACGACGGCTTTTCCGTCTGGATCATCCCGGAGACCTGGGAGCGCACGACCCTCTCCGAAACCCCCATCGGCGCCCGCGTGAACCTCGAAAGCGACATGATCGGGAAGTACGTGGCCAGGCATTTGGGAAGGATGAAGGCGGAAGGATGAAGGCGGAAGATGGGGAGCGCCACCTATGGAGCGCCAAGCTCCTGCTTGGCAGCCCACCCGCCGCGCCCGGCAGAGCCCCAACCACCTTCAATCCCAACTTCCCTCCCCACCGCCTTTGGCTTGACGGTGTTGGGGGGGTGGTGAGTTGCGTGACAGAGAATCATGGTGACCTGCGCCCGAATGTGTGCCCCATGCCTTTCCGGAGTCCCAGCGATAGCATCCGCCGGATCGCCCTGATGGGGGTGATGCTGGGTGCGTTGTGCCTTGGACTTCCGGCGGTGGCGCCGGCCCAGGCGGGGACGTACCATCAGGTCCAGGCGGGCGAGAGCCTCGAATCCATTGCCCAGCGCTATGGCGTCAGCTCCGCCGTCGTGGCGCGCGAGAACCGGTTGGCGAATGGCGCCCAGCCCGTGGCGGGCTCGCGGCTGTACATCCCCGGCGCCCGGCGGCCGATAGTATCGGGGCGCGTCAGCGGTTCCGCCGCACCATCATCGGCCTCTCGCCCGACCGCACCGCGTTCGACGGCACCAGCGCGCAGCGCCTCTCCGCCGCGCGTGCTGCAGTCCCCCGCCACGGTGAACGGGACCCCGCGGGCCACGGCCACCTATCGCCCCCGCATGGTGACGGTGCAGCCGGGGGACTCGCTCTGGAAGATCTCCAACGAGAACGGCGTGACGGTCAACGAATTGGCCCGGGCGAACGGGTTGTCGGAGCGCGCCCAACTCGAGGTCGGCCAGGTGCTGCGGATCCCCATCCGGCTGGATTCCAGCGGCCACCCGACCAATACGGGCGAGCCTCCACCGCCGGTGGAGACCGTTCCCGGTGGCGGCTTGTCGCGGCCGTCGGGTCTGGCCATGGCCACCCCCACGGCGGTGTTTCCGTCCGGAGGCGTGGAGCCCGGACGCGTCAGCTCCCGCGGGTTCCAATGGCCGGTGGAGGGCCGGGTCCTGAAGGGATTCGAGAAGACCAGCACCAGCAAGCACGTCGGGGTGGACATCGCCGCCCCGGTGGGGACGCCGGTGCGTGCAGCGCGGGATGGCACCGTGGTTTATGCCGGCCGCACCATCAGCGCCTACGGCAACATGGTGATCATCAACCATGACGACGGCCTGGCGACCTGCTATGCCTACAACAGCGAGGTTCTGGTGCGCGTGGACCAACGGGTGCAACGCGGCCAGGTCATCGCGCGCTCGGGCGATGACGGCCCGGATGGCCGCCCGTACCTGCATTTTCAGATCCGCCGCCGCGGCGATGCGGTGGATCCGTTGCCGTTTTTGCCTTAAAGGAAGAAGGGATAGCAGGGACAGTAGGGACGTGGCTTCGCGCTACGCGCTGCGCCGTGGCGAGAAGCTGGGATGGCCTCTGCCAAGGCTTGGCGAGCAGTTGCATGGTCTCTCCCAAGGGGAAACCGCTTGTCGCGTCGGGGCGCGGCGGGGAGGGTGCGGGTGGCTTGTGCCGATGACTTTGCCAAGAGGATGGTATGACCATGTTTCGACTGATGAAGACGCTTCCGCTGGTGGCCGCGCTGGCTATTGCGGCGCCTGCGTTCGCTGATGAGCAAGCCGCACCCGCTGCCGCGCAGGGCGCCGGGAAGGTGGTTCTGGAAACCGACGCGCAGAAGTTCGGCTACGCTTGGGGCGTGCAGCTCGGCCGGCAGTTCAAGCAGGCCGAGGAGACCATGGACTTCAAGGCCTTCGAGGCCGGCTTCAAGGCGGCGCTGGCCGACGAGGAGCTCGCGCTGGACAATCAGGAACTGACGACGGTGATGCGGGAGTTGACTCAAAGGATACGGGAGCGCGCAGTGGCCCAACAAGCACGGCAGGGTGAAGAGAATCTGGCCAAGGCCACGGAATTCCTGGCCGCCAACAAGACCGCCGAAGGTGTCGTGACCACCGGGAGCGGCCTGCAGTACAAGGTCCTCGAGCCCGGCAAGGACGATGGCGCCAAGCCCACGGCGTCGAGCACCGTGAAGGTGCACTACAAGGGGACGCTGCTGGATGGCACGGAGTTCGACAGTTCCTACAAGCGCAACCAGCCGGCGGAGTTCCCCCTCAATGGCGTGATCAAGGGCTGGACCGAGGGCTTGCAGCACATGCCCGTCGGCTCCAAGTACCGCTTCTGGATTCATCCGGACATGGCCTACGGCGCCGGCGGCCGCCCAGGCATCCCGCCCAACAGCCTGTTGGTGTTCGACGTGGAGTTGCTGGAGATCAAGTGAGGCAGTTCCTGAGTGCTGAGTCGGGGATTTCGCCTGGATGGGCGGGGTCCCCCGCTTCTTATTCCGCCTGAAGACACGGTTCTCCATGAGTGAGCGTGGTGGGTTTCTTTCGACCTTGCGGGTGCTGTATCATCTGGCCCTGTCGCCGATTCGCGGGAAGAGCCACAAGGAACGGCTGGAGAGCTTCTACAGCAAGCAGGCGCATGGCTATGATGCCTTCCGCAAGCGGCTGCTGAAGGGGCGGCAGACGCTCTACAACTCCCTTCCCGCCCAGCCCGGCTGCGTGTGGGTGGAGATGGGCGGGGGAACTGCGTCGAATCTGGAGTATCTGGGCGACCGGATCGAGCTCTC
>CAZVAQ010000178.1:0-6612 GCA_964625145.1 uncultured Candidatus Sumerlaeota bacterium | reverse complement strand
GTGTTCCTGTTCGGCATCAGCGCGTTGCTGTTCAAGCTGGGCGATGAGCTGCACGACGCGCGCCTGATCGAGTATGGCGGTTTCCTCAGCGAGAAGAGCGACCTGCGCCTGTACACCATCTTTGGGCGCTTCATCGATTTCGTGTTCGGCATGATGTTCGGCCTGCTTTACGTCAAGACCAAGAACACCCTGCTGAACAACCGGTGGCTGGCGGATAGCGTGATCATCCTGTCCACCATCGGCGTCATGGTGGTCTGCCTGCACATCTTCTACAACCTTGGCCAGGGGCCGAGCATGCACAACCTCGGGCGCAGCGTCGGCATGCAATGGAACACGGTGAACGCGTTCTTCAGCGCGTTGATCATTTACTTCTGTTGCTCACCGGTCTCCTTTGTCAGCCGCGCCCTTTCGTGGCGACCGTTCGTGTATCTTGGCGAGATATCCTTCGCGCTGTACCTGGTGCACTTCAACTACATCTCGATCCACCTGTATGAGTATGCGAAGGAGGCGAACTGGGGATTCTGGACTTCGATCGTGGTGCTGTACCTGATCATCTCGCTGATTTCGGCGTTCTTCTACGAGGTGGTGGAGCGGCCGGCGCAGCATTTGATTTTGGAGAAGTCGGGATTGTTGACGAAGTCGGCGCGGCGGCCGACGGTGCTGCGCCTGCTCGGCATGGCCCGCCGCACCCCCCATGCGCGGAAGAAGGACCTGGCAAGGGAGGCGAAGTTCTCCTCCGGGTCGGCCTGAATGCGCTTATGCAAGACGCGTAGGGAATGTGGATCAGGCGATTTCGCCTGCACCAATCGCTGCCTCCTGCCCATCTTCCGGCTCACGCCTGTGGCACCATCCACGAAAATTTTTGCAGATGTGGAGGCTTTCCCAAGAGAACGCTCTGGACACGCGCGGCCGCATTTCCCACGGTTTGGGGCGCATAGCCAATCCCCATCGACTGTGAGTAGCCGTCATGACGCCTGAAGAATTTTTCGATCACCTGTGGCAGGACTACATCGCCATCGCGCCCGCCGCGAAGGTGTTGCACGACGCCGTCGCCGCGCGCGGCGAGACGGTCGTGAACGATCACGTCGCATTCCGCACGTACAATCGCTCGCCGATCAACCTGGAGGCGTTGGAGAAGCACGTGCTGGCGTTGGGGTATGAGCGCTTTGCGCCGTATCGCTTCGAGGACAAGAAGCTGCGCGCGTATGGCTACCTGCATCCGAAGGGGCATCCGCGCATTTTCCTCAGCGAGCTGGAGACCGAGCACTTCAGCCCGTCGTTGCGCGCGGCGGTGGATGCCCTGTGTGCGCAGGTGGATCCCGCCCGCGTGAACGATCCGTCGATCCTGTGGAGCGGTCGCCCGTGGGCGTCTGTTCCGTACGACACATACCGGGCATTGCTGGAGGAAAGCGAGTATGCCGGATGGGTCGCGGCGATCGGATTGCGCGCGAATCACTTCACCATCAGCGTCAATCACCTGAAGACGCTGCCGACGCTGGAGGCGCTGCTCGACTTTGTGGCCGCGCAGGGCTACGCGCTCAACACCAGCGGCGGCCGCGTGAAGGGATCGCCCGCGGTGTTGCTGGAGCAGGGTTCGACCCTCGCCGACCGGGTCGAGGTGGAGTTTGCCAACGGCGAACGCCACGTCATCCCGACGTGCTACTATGAGTTCGCGCGCCGCTATCCCGACGCGGATGGGAAGATCTACGAAGGCTTTGTCGCGGCGAGCGCGGACAAGATCTTCGAATCCACCAACGCACGATGAAGCAATACATCAGCGCCGCCACGACGCTGTTCCCCCTGTGGGCCGTCGCGGCGAGCGTCTTGGCATACTTCCATCCCGCGCCGTGGGTGGCGATGAAGAGCCTCATCGTCCCGTTGCTGGGGTTGGTGATGTTCGGGATGGGGTTGACACTGACGGCGGCGGATTTCCACCGCGTGTTCCGCATGCCGCACATGGTGGCCCTCGGCATGGCCGCGCAGTTCGGCGTCATGCCGCTGTTGGCGTGGGTGATTTCGATCGCGTTCGGATTGGACGCGCAACTCACCGCCGGGATGGTGCTGGTCGGCTGTGTGTCCGGCGGCACGGCGTCGAACGTGATCACGTATCTCGCGCGCGGCGACACGGCGCTGTCCATCACGCTGACATTCTGCTCGACGGTTCTGGGAGTCGTGCTGACGCCGGCGCTGACGTGGTTCTACCTGCGCCAGACGGTCCCCGTCGCCGCGGTGGACATGTTCATCAGCATCCTGCAGGTCGTGCTGATTCCCGTGTTGGCGGGGATGTTGATCAATCACTTTGCCGCGCGGCGCATCTCGCGATTCCAGCCGGTGTTTCCACTCGTTTCGGTCATCGCCATCGTCGTGATCATCGGCATCATCATTGGATTGAACCAGGAAAAGGTGGCGACGGCCTCCGTGCTCATCGCCTTGGCGGTGATTCTTCACAACCTGTGCGGCGTGGCGTGTGGCTACGGCATCGCGTACGCCTTTCGCTGCAGCCCATCAGTGTGCCGCACATTGGCCATCGAGGTCGGCATGCAGAACTCCGGCCTGGCGGTGGCCTTGGGGATGAAGTTTTTCAGCCCGGCCGCCGCCCTGCCCGGCGCGCTGTTCAGCATCTGGCACAACCTTTCCGGGTCGGTGTTGGCGGCAATATGGAGAAGAGCAAAGGATGAAGTCTAAAGGATAAAGGCCAAAGATAAACCACGCGGCCGAAGCAAAACTTTATCCTTTAGCCTTCATCCTTAATCCTTCTTCCTCACGGATACAACCCCCTCACATGCTTTTCCACTGCCGCCTTGCGCACGCCGAGCGTCATGGCTGCCGTGCGCATGCCGACGTTGTTGGAGGTGGCGTAGCCGTGGGTTTGCAGGAACGCGCGGCGGATCACCTGGTTCAGGCGGTTGTCCACCTCGTCAAACGTCCAGAAGAACATCTGCCCGTCCTGGATCCACTCGAAGTACGACACGATGACGCCGCCTGCATTGCACAAGATGTCGGGGATGACGAAGATGCCTGAATCGGCAAGCACGGCGTCGCCTTCCTGCGTGGTGGGGCCGTTGGCGCCCTCCGCCAGGATGCGGCACTTCAGGTTGCGAGCGATGGCGGCGTCGATCTGGCGCTCCATCGCGGCGGGAACCATGATGTCCACCGGCAGGGCGAAGAACTCCTCCTTCGTCAACTTCTCCGCGTTGGGGAATCCCTCCAGCGTGCGGTGCTTGGCCACCCAGTCGATCATCGCGTTGATGTCGAGGCCCGACGGATTGTGGAAGTAGCCGCTGACGTCGCCGACGGCCAGCACCTTCGCGCCGCGCAGGACCAGCTCCTGCGCCGCCACGCTACCCACGTTGCCGAATCCCTGCACCGCGGCCGTCGAGCCGGAGATCGACATGTTGATCACGCGCGCCGCTTCCTCGATGCAATAGACCACGCCGCGCCCGGTGGCTTCGCGGCGTCCCAACGTTCCGTACAGCGCCGCGCTCTTTCCGGTCACGATCTGCGGCACGCTGTGGCCCGTGTGCATGGAGTACGTGTCGTAGATCCACGCCATCGTCTGTTCGTTGGTCCCCATGTCCGGGGCCATGACGTCCGTCTGCGGCCCGATGAAGGAGATCATCTCTGCGGTGAAGCGCCGCGTGACGCGCTCGAGCTCGCCTTGGGACATGACGGCGGGGTTGCAATCGACGCCGCCCTTTGCGCCGCCAAACGGCAGGTTCACCAATCCGCATTTCCACGACATCAACATGGCCAGCGCGGCCACCTCGCCCAGGTCCACATGCGGGCTGTAGCGCAATCCTCCCTTCCCTGGTCCCGCGGTCAGCGAATGCTGCACCCGGTACCCCTGGAAGACCTGCACCGAACCGTCGTCCATCCGGGTCGGGATCGTGACCAGCACGCAACGCTTTGGCCGGCGCAGGCGCTCGATGACGCCGCTGGGCACATCGATGCGGTCGGCGACGCTGTCGAGTTGGCTGATGGCTTGTTGGAAGAAGGGGGAATCGGCGAACATGCGGTGGGGGTCCTTGGTTAAGTGATGATCACGGCGGACAAAGCATGCATTGGACTGCTCCACAGGTGCGCGCACGGGGGCAAGGACAGGAGGAGGCTGCGGGAGTGGGTCTTTGGGGGTGCAAAGGGGTTGGGGGAACTCCCATTGACCCGGGCGCGGCAATCTACCACAGGATATGCCACCATAGATCACCGAGGCGTTGCCATGCATCGATCCGTTCCCACCCCGTGGAGACTTGCTTGCCTTGTTGTCATCTTCGTCGCTCTTTGCGGTGTGGGGACTCTTCGTGCGCAATCGCCTTCCTTCCCATTGTCCGCGCCGGCGAACCCCTGGACGGCGGAGCCGGTGGAGGTGAAGGCGGTGTTGTTGTTGTTGCCGTGGGAGAGGGAGGGTCGATTCCACAAGGGGGACGACGAGCTTGCGACATTGATTCTACGGCACTTTCAGTCCGCCGCCATTCGCGAACTTGGGGTCCACAGCAAGGGGGATCCCTGGAGGCATTTGTATTCGATGCGCCACCATGATGGCGAGGTTGGCATTCCGGTGAATCCGGAACACATTGAGACTCTCATCAAGTTCTATGGTGCCACGCATGTGTTGTCGGGGAGACTTGAGGTCGATGAACTGAAGAAGGAGTGGACCTACCACGCCCGGTTCTACGGACCCGGCATGTCAGACGTCATTGAGAGAAAGTTCACCGAAGAAGAAGGTGCACTCTTCAGGTTTGCGATGAACGTGGCCGCCTGGATGGCGTTCCATATGCGTGACGTTCTTCCCATCCAAGGTGTGGCAAAGGTTCGCTGGCCGCTCTACCCAATAGAGTTTACTGGTCCCGACAACCCCGCCTTTCGCGACTTGTTCAGCCATAGAGGGACCGAAAGATTCCTCGAACTGATTTCTGCCAATCCAGACATGCACATGCTGGCACTCAGGCGTGCAGAAAGGCTCTACAAGGAGGTGCATCTCGAGACGATGGTGGAGCTGGCGAAGGATCCCCTGCCCGCGGATGCCCATCCCATGCAGCGTGTGATTCGCGCCACCATCCTCGAGGACTTGGATGCCCGGGCAGCCCTGCATGAATGGGAGATTCTCGCGGCGCAGTATCCCGGAGTGCAGGAGTACGCTCACAAGATCCGGTGGTTCTCGGTTTCCATTGATTCGAAGCCCGAAGATTCCATTCGCCGCATGGAGCGTTGGCACTCTCGAGCCCCGGACGCGCCCGAGAATGACGTTACCTTGGCAATGAAGATCCATGCCGCCGCCAGGAGACTGAGGGGTTCGGGTTGGGCGCATACGATTCCAGATGAGCATCTGAGGCGAATCGATGTCTATAGTGGCCGCGCTATCGAACTGATGATGTCGGTCAAAGAGGAATGCGGACCCCTACCCATCAATAGCCAATGGATCATGGACCCTCTGGCCCTGTTGGGCCAGCCAGAGCTGATGACGCAGATTTTCAAGGAGACCGTTGCACTATACCCCTATCATGGGTCCCTTTACGTAGCGTATCAGGCCTATCTCGCTCCGCGGTGGTATGGCAGCAATGAACATTTGATCGCCTTCATGAACCAGACGATGGATCGATACCCGAACTGGAATTACCCTGCCTTCCTCCCCTTGTATAGGCTATGGCCAGAGGCCTCGCTCAGTGCCTCCCGCTATGGTGACCTGGATGAACCGGGCATCATCCATGAATGGCTCAAGACCCGCCCCGAGTGGCGCGCCGTGCTTCGCAAGGCGATGGAGCACGCCCTGGGCAGTGACATGACGGAGGAGAGTGCCTCGTATGCTTTCGTCTATGCCCATCACTTGCGGGATGAGGATACCATGATCAGGATATTCAAGGAGTATCCCGAGCTGAATCTTTACATGCACCTTTCAAGTCTCAGTTGGCTGACCCATGAGGTGCAGTATAAGCCCATGGCAAAATACAACTTTGAGCTAGGGAACTTCAAAGCGTGCATGACGGCCGTAGGCAGTTACATGATCACTCTACCGCCACCAAGGGGATACCCCGTCTCAACTGGTCCTGATGACGAATGGACACCCTACATGGCGGCCTCAGAAGCTCTTACCGGAGACCTTGAAGACTCGGATGAATTGTGGGCGAAGGTTCACCCGGAGAATCCGCTGCAGCCCCTTCGCCTCATCTCCTGGGCCGCCGCCAACTATCGGGTCGAGGAAGTCCTCGCCGAAGTCGAGCCGCTCGTGGCGGAGGAGCCCGGCAACATCCACCTCGTCGGCGCCTATGCCTTGGCGCTCGCGCAATCGGGAGAGAAGGAGCGGGCCCGGGAGGTCCTCGCGACGGTGCCTCTCTTCGAGCAAAACGACCGCTGGACGTACCTGAAGAATGCTTGCCGGCGGGTGGTGTTGGAGGAGGAGTGACAGGGACAGCAGCGACGGCAGGGACGGCAACGACGTGGAGAAGGGCCCAGCGCCGCCGAGCGGCCAGCTTGAGCAGGCCCGCCGGGCAGGTGCCTTTGGGCGCGGCCGGTGCCGGAATTCCCCGCCGCCAATTCCGCCTTCATCCTTCCGCCTTCATCCTTCCTAAATCCTTCACCATCCCCCCACTGAGCGCGTGACTGCGTGAATGTGTCTGT
>CAZVAQ010000177.1:0-6645 GCA_964625145.1 uncultured Candidatus Sumerlaeota bacterium | reverse complement strand
CGGTTCATCCCCGCGTGTGCGGGGCGCGTACTGCTTTCTACTCACGTTTCGGCGAAAAGTTGGCTGCATGTGTTGTCAAGTATTCGGGCTTTTCGGGTTGGCATCGGAGTCGGAATGGGTTGGCTCAGTGTCGGGGCGGGCGCCGGGTGGGGCTGTCGGGTCGAAGGTTCGACGCTCGCCTTGGGGTAGGCGGGCGCCGAGTTTGCGTAGGGCCCGCTCGGGATTGGGGTGATCTTTCTGAATGAGTTGAAGGCCGTCAAAGGAAACCAGACGGCGGGTGGTGTCGCCATGGGCGTGGAGACGAAAGCCGGGTTCGTCGTCGGAGTTGTGGATCAGAAGGGCGCCGGATCGGGGGCCGAGTTCGCGGCGGATCTTTTTCCAAAGCAGGTCACGGACCTTGGAGCTGGTTCGACCGACAAAGACGTTGGTGCGGGGTTCGTGGAGCCAACGGGTGAGTTCGCCCCGCAGGCCCGGGGAGACGCGTTCAAGGATGAGGACGATCATGTCGGCTTGTATGCTCCTTCCGGTTGTGGGTCGTTGTCGTCGCCGATGGGTGTTCCTTCTCCGGTCGATGGTGTCCACAGGTCGGAGGGGCGGGCGGGGTCGTCGGCATAGGGGTCGATCTCGGCGATGTTGACGGGAATGTCCAGGCAGGCGGCGATGTCGCGGGGGATGCGCTGGAGGAGCTTCTCGCGCACGAATGCCTGGCGCATGGCATAGCGTGTTCGCTGTTCGAGTTGGAGGGATTCTTTGGGAGGCGTGCCGGAGAGTTTCTCTTCGACGTGTTGGGCGACGGATTGGAATGCGGTGGGGACGGCGAGTTCGACGCGGTAAAGGTCGGCGATGTCATAGACGAAGGAGAGTTGTTTTCCGGTGTGTATGAATCCCAGTCCGGGGGAGTAGCCCATGGCGACAATGGCGGCGTGGCAGACGCCGTAGAGACAGGCGGCTGCCGCGGACAGGGCCTTGTTGATGTCGCTTTGTTTGTCCCAGTTTTCCCGGTCGTATTGCCGTCCGTCCCATGGGACATTGTATTCCTTGCTGGATCGGGCATAGGTTTCACGGACTCGAATGCCTTCGCGGCCGCGGATCTGCTGGAGTGTGAGGTCAGGCGGAAGTTCTTCGTCCTTGAAGCGCATGCGGTACATGCGGCTGACGACGCGCAGGCGCAGGGGTTCGCGTGTGGCGAGCATGGCTTGGCGCAGCAGGTGTTTTGCAGAGCGGGTCTCGCCGGTGGCGCTGGCATACATGCGCACTCCGCGTTCTCCGACCCAGGCGACATTACATCCATTGTCGCCGATGGCTTTCATGGCGGCGTGGGTGATGACGGTGCCGGGGCCTAGCAGTAGGCAGTTGAGCGAGGCGATGGGGATTGGTGTGACACCGAGCAGATCCCAGGCGGCGATGGCTTGGTCGTCCTGCTCGATGCGGCATTGTTCGAGGTAGAGGTAGCTGAGGCTGTCCTCCAACCGCGGCAGTTCGTGATAGTTTTTTGCCATGCTCTCGATTGTCTCCCTGAGGGAATGTATTGATGGGAGGACGCAGAGGCGGTTGGGCGCTCCACGCCCTCCAGGTTTCCTCCTCCATCACGAAAAGTAGATGTCAAATAGCGGGGAGCCGTGGATTCGCCCAGGGTGGAGGCGGGGTCCGGGCTCCTTGGTCAAAGAGTTAAGCTTCTAGACGCGAGCAATGGAGAGCAGGCCAAAGCCAAATGCCTTGCCTCGGCCGATGCCGGTCGTGATGGCGTCTGCCAAGGCTTCGGGTTCTTGAACGCGCAGGTAGCCTTCATACAACACGGAGATCAACCGTGTGCCACCGCCGGCGCTTGGTGTCACGCGGCGGTTGCCTTCATCGGTCACACGCATGTCTTCGATCTCGGCGATTCCTGCCAGGCGATTGATAAGCCATTGGCGTTGGGCGGTTTCCCCCAGGACAGGCCTGACTTTACCGCGCGGTCGCGGATGCGACCCGGTCTTCTCGGAAGGGACGCTTTGTGTGGGATTGGCCCGCAGGCGAAAGCGCAGGATCTGGCCAGGCTCAACGACAGGATCGAACGATTTATACTCTGGCAGATGATGGGCAGCCAGGATTTCGTCGAGCAACCCCCTTGGTGCGAGATTCCATCGCGGCGATACCCGCGATTGCACGAGGAGATACTGCCCTTGGCTTCGGGTAGCATCCTCAAGTCGATAGAGGAGGCCACGAGAACCCGGAGTGGGCGCGGAACCATGGTGGTGGGTAACTTCGTCGGCAAACGCGGCAGACAAGAGTACTCCGTAGAGCTGCGCCGGATTCTCGAGAAGGGTGCGCATCCGCCGGTTGCGCAGGTTCGGGACAAGGCGGGAGAGGTGGAGGGTTCTTGATTCGGTGGCGATCATGCAGTTTCCTCCTTGGGCAGGTGTTCGTCCTGCCAACGCTGGATGGGTTTGTCGGTGAAGAGGGTTCGCGTGTATCTCTTGCGAAAGCGACGGTCGGTTTTGATGAACGAGAGTGGTGAGTCGAGTCGTTCGGCGATAAAGTGGTCTTCGCGGAGTAACCCGACTTCATCGTCCCCTACCTCGAGGACGAGGCGAAGTTGTTCGTATTGGGGGGCCCTTGACTTCAGGGCTTTGTTGTACTTCAGATCCTGATCATCAGGTCGCCACGGAATGTCTTCCAGGATTTGCAGAAGGCTTTCGTCCTCGCGAATGGGGAATTCGGCGTCGAACAGAAGTGGCTCGCTTGGGACGAACGCCTTTCGCCCAAGAAAGAGGGGAAAGACGGGATCGCGGAGTGCGGAGACGATCTGTTCCAAGAAGTCAATGTCTTCGCCAGCCAGCGCGACAAGGAACCGCGCATCGGCGAGGTAGTAGCGGCGAGAGAGGGCAGTTTCGGTACCCGACCCGCTTGCGCGCGACACGCCGTAGTTCTTTACGCCATAGCGTGACAGGAATGGGGCTGGAATCTTGCCGCCACCAACGGTATGGTAGTCACACATCTTGAGCCCTTCGCGGTCGACGCGAACACCCATGCGAAGGGCATTGAGGTCGTCGAATGGGCCGGATCGCGGGCGGCCGAGGGCGGCGGCCAGCAAGCCGATGACACCGCTCTTGGTGGGTTCCAGGAGCGTGTCGCGCTCGCTGAAGCGGCTGTCGACACCCCATGCCTGCATGGGTGCGATGATTTGAAGGAGAAGTGCCTTCATTTCGTTTCCTCCGGCTTCCAGGTGGCGAGGGCTGCGGAGACCTTTGCGATTAAGTCGTCCAGCCCGTCAACCCGGTTGGCCTTCGCGAAAGAGAGTTGGTCCAATTCCTCGGGCACTGTGTAGTAGGCGGCTTCCGTGATTCCATTTCCGATGTATGTCTTGAGGATTCGCTCCCAGTAGGCGGCGAGTGCCTTGCTGGAACTAATGAGGAGGCCGGCGTCCTTCTGACGCGCGCCCTTCCTGATGGGGTTGGCAAAGGCGTTGGCCAGCGAGATGGCCTGCCCCTTTGCGCGAACGACCACAAAGACGGCATCCGGCGGATTGAGGGCGGCGTGGGAGTTTTGCTTTGCAGCGGGAATTGCCGTGACGAACGCGCGTGCAAACGCGGTGGCGGCGGCGCGGGCCAAGTCCGCATCGCTGGAGAGGTTCTCGGCCAGTTGATTCAGGTGGACATTGGCATAGCGATAGAAGGTGGCGGAATTGAACTGTTGCGAGCCCATCATGCCGGCGCCCGGATCGCCCTTCGGTTGCAGGTCATCGACGGCCGTGAAGAAGTCGAACTCGGAGGGCACCTCGTGTGTGCTGATGGCGTGGGCGACCTGGCAGGCGGCATCGACGTTGAAGTTGGTTCCTTCCGCAATCATACGCCCAAACAGGGCAATGTCAGCGGCCGTCGTGCCGGGCTTGAAGGACTTGTAGATCTCCTGCGCAATGGCCTGTGCTCCGCTGGAACCGCTGCCCTTTTTCGCCTTCTTTCGCGTCTTGGGCTTGTCGTCACCAGGCTCATCGCCATCGTCGGAAACACTTGCCAACAGGTCATCATACCGTTGCTCGATGGCCTCCGCAATACGCCGGATTTCATCATGCCCCAGATAGAGAGCAATGCTTGTCCGGCCAGTCTCGTCGTCCACACCAGATCCGATGAGGGAGACCACCGGTTCGACAACGCGCGAGGCCTCGTCTTCCGTCTTCCCTCTTGAGGCAAGATATTTCACTAGTTCACTGCGAAGGAACTTGGTTCGAGTTCCGATACCGTTGGACAATCCTCCTTGGAAGTCGTCGTTCCACCGCGTGGCGCGCTTGAGGCATTGGCTGGAGATGCGGGCACGGCGGACGCCGCCGAATTCGCAATCCTTTGGCGCGTTGAGATCGTCGCGGTTGAGGCAGGAAGGCGAGAAGTTTTGAATGATGTGCAATTCCAGAATCATGATCAAATTGTCCTTTTGAGTTGGTGTCGATGGTTGAAAGGTGAAGGTTGAGTCAGTCGACTTGGTTCTCTTGAGGTTTGGACCAGAAGGAGCGCGCCCATCTGCGCAGGACATTCTGTCTCCAGTCTTCGTCACCGCTGAGCAGTCCGCGCAGATCCCTGAGCAATTGAGTCCAGCCAATCGCGACACCCTTTCCGGCGGCCAATTGGACGGCATGGCGCAGGTGAGTTGCGATCTCAATCTCGTCGCGAGCATCAAGTAGGCGCATGAAGCGGGCCTCGATGGAGTCGAAAGAATCGCGCGCGCCGGCGGTCTTGCGCATGACGTCACCCATGTTGTCACCCGGGTCTTCAGTTCCCGGGTTGAGAGCATAGAGTGCGGCGACTAGAAGCATGGCATTCTCGTGCACTTGATTGGGTTCGGACGAGAAGAAAGGGACGACGTGCCGCAGGACCCGGTGCCCGCAATCGGGCCAGTCTGCCGCGCCGCGTCGCAGTTCCGCGAGCGGTCCCCGTTCGTCGTCGCGGTGCATCCTGATGAGATGCTCGATCAGTGGTTCGGTCCACTTACGTGGCGGTTTCGTTGTTCCCACCATCGGGTGCGCCCTCCTTGGGAAGGATTTGGTTGATTCCATTCTTGCTACTATGAAACGCTGACAGTGCAGCGTTGCGCGCGCGCAGATGTCGACCTGTCGCATCCTGGGAGGCGAGCGATGCCTCAAAGGCCCCGGTCACGGCCCAGCGGATTTCAGTCTGCCAGGCACCCGTCGCCGGTTCCGGGTCGGCCAATGTCGGCAGGAGCCGGTGGAACGGTGCCTCGAGCGCGGCCCAGTAGTCCGTTTCGCGACAAATGGCGTTTGTCAGGTTGGAGATGGCCTTGGGATCGCCACCCCCTGATGAGGTTTCCAGGTACTTGCTCGCATAGACATAGACCGCTCGACGCAGGATCCCGGCGGCTTTCGTTGCCACATCAAGTGACTCTCGGAGAATCGCCATCGCGTCCTCCTCCAAAACGATGGAGGGTGGAATGCGAAAGACCTGGGCCGTCCACAGATCGGGTGGCGGCTGTCCACCGGGAACGGCGAGGCCCGCCACGAGGACTGGAATTGGCTTATTCCTGTCACCCTCCCGTGGATGCCTTGCGGAATGAAACAATGCCACGGATGTGCCATGCGACTTGTCTTGGGCGAACAAGCTTTCCGAGTCGCGCCAGACGGCACGGGAAGGATTGATGGCAGGAACCGAGTTGCCGCGCTTGTTGTCCTGGCGAAACGGATGCATGGGATCGACAAGTTCGCCGCCCACGGGAGTGACCTTTTCGCCTTGAACATAGTAAGCGAACCGCACCGTGCCGTCGTCTTCAGGCAAGAGGCGCAAATAGCGACTCTGCCATGTTAGGTAGTCGGCGGGTCCATCGGGCACTCTTTCGATGCATTGAGTATCCCCAGACCTTTCCCAGGCAGGACGATCGTCCGTCCTATCCTGATGAAGCCGCCTGGGCTCGCTCCGCAAGTGCCTGCACGGGACGAGATTCAATAGGAGTGTCTCCCGCAAGTTGTCGCCCAGCGGTACCAGACAGGGTCCTTTGGGGAGGGCTGCCGTGGTAAAGTTCGGTCGGCCGCCACCGCTTACACCTCCTCCGATTGACCACGCCTGGCAGGTGAGCAGCAGGCGCGCGGCTCTGGCGGGGGTGAAGAAGGGTGGATCGTCATTGCTGGAGTGGTCGAAGAGCTGCTTGTTGTTGCCGGCAACGAACTCGGGGCTGAACTTGGTAAGAGGCGTCTGCTTGTCGCCCAAGTCGATGTCGGCCCTCTGAAAGAACGGCTTCGGGGTCGAATATAGATCGAAGTGAGCTTCCCAACGCTCAAGATAGTTGACAATGGCCGCCTCATTCCAACCTTTGCTCCAAAGCGCTTGGCGGTCGTCGTCATTCAGGATCTTGTGCGTGCGATACAAGATTGCCAAGAGCAGGCGATAGATAGCAATCCTTGAGAGCGGTGACGACTCCGTCAGGTCTACCCAATCGTCTCCTCGCTGGAACAGCTCGATCAATCCGACCTCCTCCGGTTCGCCCCGCGCCGATTGGCACGGGATCCAGGGTTGGTGGAGGAGATTGAACGAGAGCTTTGATGCTGGTTGCATTTGTAAACTCCTAACATTCAATGAGTCGTTCACGACAGCCTTGTCAGTTGTCATCACCTCCTCGTTGTGGGAGTTGGGATACTGATCGATGACCAATAATCGTAGTGAGTTC
>CAZVAQ010000176.1:0-6686 GCA_964625145.1 uncultured Candidatus Sumerlaeota bacterium | reverse complement strand
AAGCGTTGCTCTTCGTCGACGACCAGCAGGCCCAGGTCCTTGAACTTCATGTCCTTGCCGAGCAGCTTGTGCGTGCCGACCACCACCTGCAACTCACCGGTGGCGAGCATGGACTTCGCCTTGGCGATCTCCTTGGGCTTCTGGAAGCGCGACATGAGCTCGACGGTGACGCCGTGCTCCGCAAAGCGCTCCTTGAACGTGCGATAATGTTGCAGGGCGAGGATCGTCGTCGGCACCAGGATGGCGGCCTGTCGCCCGTCCTGCACGCACTTGAACGCGGCGCGGATTGCGACCTCGGTCTTGCCGTATCCCACGTCGCCGCACAGCAACCGGTCCATGGGGCGGTGCCGCTCCATGTCGTGTTTGACGTCGAGGATGGCCTTCGCCTGGTCGACGGTTTCCTGGTACGGGAAAGACGCCTCGAACTCGGTCTGCTGGATGGTGTCCAGGCGGAACGGCCTGCGTTCGGCGACCTCGCGCTTCGCGTACAACACGAGAAGTTGCTGCGCCATCTGCTCGACGAGTTCGCGGCTGGCCCGGCGGCGCTTCATCCATCGCGTGCTGCCGAGCTTGTCCAGCGGCGGCGCATCGGATTGCGAGGACGCGTAGCGCTGCACATGGCGGATCTTCTCGACCGGCACGAGGAGCTTGTCGCTGTCGGCATATTCCAGTTCCAGAAGGTCCATGACGCGGCCGTCGATGGATTGCTGGCGCATGCCCAGGTAACGGCCGATGCCGTGGTCCACATGGATGACATAATCGCCGCGCTGGATCTCGCCGGAACTGGCGACGGGGCGGCCCTTGTAGATCTTCCGATAGACATGGCGGCGGCGATAGCGGCCGAAAATCTCGCGGTCGGTGACGAACGCGATGCGCGCGTCGCGGAATGCAAAGCCCTCCTGCAGGGCGCCGACGACGAGCAGGATGTCGCGGTAGCCCTCGACGGCCTGGCGAAGCGATACCTTGTCCGCGGCCTCACCATCCAGCACGACCTGCGCGCTGAGCTCGAACTCGCGCATGACCTCGTCGAAGCGCATGGCCTGGCCGTCGTTGTCGCACACGACGATGACGAGGTAGTCCTCGTGCTGGCGGCGGCGGATGGCGGAGATCCAATGCTCCAGCCCATCGCCATCGGGCGCGAAACCGGCGGATTCAAAGACGAATCGCGCGACCTTCTTCTCGTCCGGGTTCACGGGCAGGGACGTGTTCTCGATGCGGCGGAACTTGTCGATGCCCGCCTGCAAATCGATGGTGGAGAGCGTCAGCGTCTCCGGCGGACCAAGCTCGGAACGGCCGTGCAGGATCTCCTCATATTGCCGGCGGACGGCGGACTCAAAGTAGGTGCAGACCTCCTCGTAACGCTCCGGTGAATCGAGCAGCACAAGCGTGTCGGCGGGAAGAAGATCGAAGAAGGTGGCGAGCTTGCCGCCCTCCTTCACGTGGTCCTCGATGTGATGCTTCAGTCGCGCGGCGGGAATGGAAAGGGACACACCGGTGCCGAGATCCCGCGTCGAGCGTTGGGTGGAAACTTCGAAGTGGCGGATGGATTCGAGCTCGTCGCCGAACAGATCCAGACGGACGGGATCCTCGGTGTTTGGCGGATAGATGTCGACAATGGAGCCGCGGATGGAAAACTCGCCGCGCGCCTCGACAAGGCCGACGCGTTCGTAGCCCGCGCGATCGAGGTCCTCGGCCAACTTGCCCAGGTCGATCCTGTCCCCCCAATTGATGCGAAGGGTCAGGCCTTCGAGGACATCGGCGGGCAGGACCCGCTGCATCAACGCATCGATGGGCGAGGTGATCACCAGCCGGCGCGGATGTGCGTGGTTGGCGGCCTTGGCGGGATCGCGGGCGATGGCCAGCGCATCGAAGACGTCCAGGTGCTTGGAAGTGACTTCGAGCGAGAGGTCCTCCTGATCGTAGGGGAGGACTTCCCACTTGGGGAAGTGCAGGGCGCGCGGTGTTCCGAAGAACTCAAGGTCGTCGACCAATTGCTCCGCGCGCTCCATCCCGGCGGTCAGGACGAGGACGGGGCGCTCGAGGCGCTCGGAGAGCGTGGCCACGACAGCGGCCAGGGCGCTTCCCGAAAGGTTGTGCATGACGGCGGGGCGTTTGCCCGCAGTGATTTCAGTGAGCAGTGCCTGGAAGGTGGGCGACTTCTCCGCGAGAAGTTGACGTCCAAGATCCACAACACGCCCGCACGCAGCCAATTGGGCCGCGGCCGGATCGTTCCCCATCGGGTCCATCTCCCCGTGAGTTGGCCAGCGCCAAACAGGATTTCCGCCCGAGGCCAGGCCGCCGATCAGCTCGGGGCGCCGCCACGCGGAAGCAACAACACGGAAATGACAACGGCCGCGGCGGCGGCGATCAACAGAAAACGTTCCTCGTTTTTCGTTCCCGGTTCCTCGTCATGTGGTGCCAAGGAGTCGTGGAGCGCGGGCGCCATCGCCCGCATGGTCCACCAAGCAACGTTCAGCTCAGGTCGCCATCGCGTCCGTGGGCGACTCCTGCCATTCGGTGACTTGTGGCAGCATCTGGCGGGGGAAGAGCGCGTGGATGAGGACGTCGCTCCCGTCGTAGCGCTCGTCGAGCACTTCGCCTTCGCGATGGACGACAGAAACGATGTCGAACCGCGAGGCGGGAACGCGCAGGTGGATCTCGGCAAGCGTCTGGTTGAGCAGGCTGCCAAGCAGGTGCGCCAGTGTGTCGAGCCCTTCGCCGTTCAGCGTGGAGGTGAGCAGGATGCGCTCGGCCGGTTCCACGATCCATGTGGGAATGGCGCGGGATGTCGCCTGTGAATCGAGGCGATCGCACTTGTTCAGCAACACGACGCAGGGTTTGTCCTCGGCTCCAAGTTCCTTCAGGATCGCGCGCGTGGTCTCGTACTGCTCCTGGGCCTGCGGGTGGCTGATGTCGATGACGTGGATCAGGACGTCGGCCAGCGTCGCTTCCTCGAGCGTGGACTTGAACGCGTCGATGAGGGTCGTGGGCAGCTTGCGGATGAAGCCCACCGTGTCGGTCAGCAGCAACGGTTGGTTGTTGGGCAGCGTGACGCGGCGGGTCGTGGGGTCCAGCGTCGCGAAGAGTTTGTCCTCCTGCAACACGCCGGCCTTCGTCATGGCGTTCAACAGCGATGATTTCCCCGCGTTGGTGTAGCCAACGATGGCGGCCGTGGGGACGGGGCGGCGCTGGCGCTGCTTGCGTTGGTTCAGGCGGTGACGGCGCACGTCGCCGATTTCGCGCTTCAGGATGGCGATGCGGTCGCGGACCAGGCGGCGGTCGATTTCGATCTGTGCCTCGCCGGCGCCGCCAACGAATCCGCGGCCGCCGCGTTGCCGCTCCAGGTGCGTCCACGCGCTCTTCAGGCGCGGCATCATGTATTCAAGCAACGCGAGCTCGACCTGCAGGCGCGCCTCGCGCGTTTGCGCGCGCTGGGCAAAAATGTCGATGATCACCTTGCGGCGATCGATGACCGCGCACTTGGCCTTCGACTCCCACTGGCTTTGCTGCGGCGGCGTCAGGTCGTCGTCGAACACGAGCAGGTCGCATTCGAGGGCCTCCATGCGCGTGGTGATTTCCTCGGCCTTGCCGCTGCCGATCAGGAGCTGCGGGCTGGGGCGCGACAAGCGCACGATCTCCACGGCGGCGACCTCGACACCAAGGGTGTCGATGAGGGCTTCCAGCTCGCGGAGGTGGTCCTCGACGACGGTGCGCGGTGTGGGATGGATCTGGACGCCGACCAGGAATGCGCGATTGAACTGTTGTTTGCCGGCGCGGATTTCTTCGTTCAAGGGAAGGAGAGGGAACTTGGAGTGGGGGGGGTGAAACCGTTGGGTGGTTGATGCTTCTTACGCCCGGCGGCTGAGCGTCCCTAGTGTCCTCATATTCCCGGCGGGACAGCAACCGATTATCTCAAGAGCAACCTTCAAATCAAACCCCAACGGGGTTGTGAATCCCGCTGGGATTCAATTGGGGGCGCTTCCTGGAATTCCATGTGGGGCGCTGCTTTGGATTCACCAAGGCGATCTTTCGGGATTCATGTCGGCGGTCTCCCCGCGGAATCAAATGGGGAGTCACACGCATGGACGACGAGAAACCTGGCAACATTGATGGCGTGACTGCGCGGGTGGTGGGAGGGCGGGTCAGTGCTTGTCGGATTCTTCCTGGAGACTCTTCTCCAGATACTCGATGACGGTCTGGAAGCGTTCGGTGTTCTCGGCTTCGATGTCGCACAGGATCTTGTGCGCTTCCAGGGTGTGGGCAATCTGGTCCTTGTAGGAGACCGTGCCGGAGACGGGTGCAGGGGCCATCTCGTCGCGACAGGATTCGGCGACCTGCTTGGTGTCGGCGGTGTCGTCGGCTACTTCCAATACCTGCATCAGGCCCAGCGTCTTGAACAGGCGGCGGACCTGACTGTTGGCGTTGACGACGACGACGGGCGAGCGGCCACCGCGCTTCTGGGCAATGCTGACCGCGGCCAGCCCACCCAGGAACGTCGAGTCCATGGTGGAACAGTCCGACAGGTCGACGATGAAGTCGCGGGGCTTGCCGCGCTCGCGCAGGTGATCGGCGAGCTGGCGCAGCGGCACGCTGTTCTGGAAGGTGCCGCGTCCACTGACGCGTACGACCGCCACATCGCCGCCGTTGAGGACGGCGCACTGGATATCCCTGGCGGGGGAGGGAGGAGTGGTGGGTGACCCGTTAAGATTCACGATGGGTCCCTGCCGAGGGGGAGACGATGTCGAGGCAATGGGTTCTGGCGCTTCAGCGAACCCCCCAAATCTCCGGGACGGCAAGGGGGATCCACGCGGAACGTCTGTCGTACAGGGTGGATTCGAAGCTCGTGGTATGTCAAAACAATTCCCCCCAATGAGGGGCGTTCGTAGTTGCCCGGAGGCCGCGTTTTGTGCCTGATTCGGGCTGTGAAAAGGCTTGATGCGTCTTTCATGCCGGATAAGCGACTTATCCTATCCAAGTACCCCGTCGCGAACGGGGAGAAACGGGAGTTTTGACAATGGAACGCCGTGACTTTCTGAAGGTCAGCACCTTGGGGATCGCGGGGGCGGGGCTGCTCTCCTGTGCCAAGCCGACATCGAGGACGCCCGGCGGGTTGGGCACGAAGCCCGGACGCAAGCCCCGGAACATCATCTTCATGTGCTCCGACGGCATGAGCATGGGCGTGCCGAGCATGGCGCAGGCTTTCTGCCAACGATACCACGGGCGCGACACGCAATGGGCCCAGCTCCTGGAGGACACGACCGTCAGCCAGGCGCTGATGGAGACCTACTCGCTCAACGCGCTGGTGACCGATTCGTCCGCCGCGTCCAGCACCTGGGGGAGCGGAGTTCGCATCATGAACGGCGCGGTCAACCAATACCCGGACGGGACAAAGCTGCGGCACATCGGCGGGTTGGTGAAGGATTCCGGCCGGGGGATGGGTCTGGTCACCACCACGACGGTGACGCACGCCACCCCCGCGGGCTTTGCCGCCAATGCCGCGAGCCGGAGCATGGAGGAAGACATCGCCCCCCAATACCGCAACGTGGTGGACGTCATCATGGGTGGCGGAAATCGCTTCTTCGATCCGACCCAGCGCAAGGACCAGCATGACCTGTACGCCGATTACGCCGCATCGGGTTACAAGGTGGCGCGCAGCCGCGACGAAATGATGGCGGCCAGCGGCAGCAGCAAGATCCTCGGCGTGTACTACGACGGCCATCTCCCCTACACCATCGACCAAAACCAGGACGCGCGCCTGAAGCGCGAGGTGCCCACGCTGGCCGAGATGACAAAGGCGGCCATCGAGTCGCTCGACCGCCATCACACGAAGGGCTTCCTGCTGCAGGTGGAGGGCGGACGCGTGGACCACGCCGCGCATGGCAACGACGCCGCGGCCATGATCCACGACCAGATCGCATTCGACGATGCGATTGCGGTGGCGGTGGATTTCGCGCGACGCAGCGGCGACACCTTGGTCGTCATCACCGCCGACCATGCGAACGCCAACCCGGGCATGACATTCTACGACCGGGCGAACGGCATGTTCGACGCCATGTCGGGGATGAAGGCGAGCCTGTGGCCGATGATCGACGCCATGCGCGAGGCCGGCGGCCCCAAGCCATCCGCGGCGAATGTGGGCGACGTGATCAAGCGCATGGCCGGCTTCGAGATCACCGGGGACGACGCGCAGCTTCTGGCCGACGCGCTCGGCGGAAATCCCCCCCGCGTGATCAACATGGACATGCGCAGCACCAACAGCATCTTCGGCCAAATCCTGGGCAACTACACGGGCGTGCACTTCATGGCGTCGTCGCACACGCAGGACCTGGTGCTGCTGTCCGCAGTGGGGCCGGGACAGGAACACTTCGACGGCTTCGTCAAGAACATCGAATGCTTCAACATCATGACGGACCTGTTCGGCATCGCGCATCGCAACAAGCAGATCACCCTGGAGGAAGCGCTGGCACAACAAGCGCGGCTGAGCTGATTCCGGCTTGGCCTTTGGACATCGCGTGAAGAGCGAGGCGGAGGAATCAAATGGTTCTTCCGCTTCTTCATTTGAGAGGCCAGGAGGTGGTGCAGAGGATTGACAGGGGCCCGCGGACCCGCTATCCATCTGCCGACTGCCCGCTGAGGAGGGGCGACGATGGAGACGATTGAGTTGACAACCACGGTACTGCCGGGGG
>CAZVAQ010000175.1:0-6759 GCA_964625145.1 uncultured Candidatus Sumerlaeota bacterium | reverse complement strand
TCCTCCACGACGACAACGCTGGCCCTGTTTGCACACCCGGTCCCAATGGTGAGCAACGAAAGCGCAAGCATGGCGGTCAGGGTGGTTTTCATTGGTGAGGTCCTTCGACTGGTTGGTGGGTATGAAAAGAATCAGGAAGTGTTGCTGGAGTGCAGGCGGTGGTCAAGGAGGGTGGTGGCTGCGACGGCCCTGCAAACACCACCGGTTTGGCCCACAATTATGGTAGCTGCTTCTCCAGGATCTTCCGCATGAACTTCTCGAACCTAACATCGACCTCATCGGCGACGTCTTCGAAATCAGTGATCAATGAGGACGAATCCCCCAGCGGAGTGGCAGCAAGCAAGACACTGGCAAATACAAGCAGAGATGTATGCAGGATGAATGGGGGCTGCGCCACAATGCTCTCCGTCTTGATGACCGGATCGATAACCGGTACAATGAATGACGCGAAAAGCGCCAGGGAGGAGACCACAACGAGGATAGCACCGATAATTGGTATTGGGGCTGCAGGCTCCAATAGCGGCACTAGAAAATGAGGCGCCTCCCGTTTTCCACCAAAGTACGCGCTGAATCTGTTCCCCGGCTGGCAGTCAACAAGCCTCCAGAACAAGCCCAGCCAGATCAACATGAGGATGTAGGAGACGATTCCGAATGTGCCAAAGGTCGACAGCGGTTCCATGACACCTGTAATCAGGAGCGGCCACATCCAGAATGTGAAGTGATTCAGGGTCTTGTCTCCTTGTGGCCCCATCTCGACATAGACCGCCTTCGCCACATCGCTTCCCCTGACGCCGCAAAGCCACACGTCGACTAGTTCTCTGTCAGGGTAGGCCATTTCGATTGGGACGATCAAAGAGAATTCCGATTTTTCCTCAGGCCGGTACAAGAAAGAACAGGCGAGGTACAGCGATCCAATGCTGAGTGTCCCCGCACCTATAATGTACAGGTCATAACCTCGTCCAAGAAGGCCGAGTTGACTGACGATCATGTATGCCACGCCAAGTGATAGCAGTAGGATGAATGTACTTTGACTTCGTTGGAGTACGCGTTTCCATGGGTTGTTGAGTGGCGCCATCCGCTCCCATACTGCCTCGACAAAAGGATCCTCCAGCCACGCCTCCAGCAGCGGATCGCGGGGGTGGAGCCATTGGTGAAGATGGTCGCGGAGGCCGGTGCCAGATCCCATGCTACATCCCCTGCGAGAGCGCCCGCACGCCCGCGCGCGCACCGTCCACCAGCATCTGATGATCGGCGGACCAGGCAATCATGGTGGCGCCCTGCGCGAGGCGATCCTTCATCGACTTTGCGTCCACGCCGATGGCGACGGCTACGTTGTGTTGTGGCGCCAATGCCATGACGCGCGCGCAGGCTTGGTCAATCACGTCGTGTGGTTGCTCCAGCGGATTGAGCCCGTGCGCCATGCTGAGGTCGAAGGAGCCGAAGAGCACGGCATCGAGGCCCGGCACGGCGAGGATTGACTCCAGGTTCTCCATTGATTCGCGCGTCTCGAGAATCACGACGACCATGATCGCGTCGTTGGCGGTCTTCAGGTAGTCGGCAAAGTCGAGGCCATATCGCGCGGCGCGAATGGGACCGAAGCCACGCGTTCCCGCGGGCGGGTACTTTGCCGCGGCGACAATGCGCGCCACATCATCGGCCGTGCGCACCATCGGCGCGATGATACCCAACGCGCCCGCGTCCAGGCACGGCGCCACGAGCGCGGGATCGGGGACGGGCAACCGCACAAGCGGCACCGCGCCCGTGCCCGCGACAGCGGTCAGGATCGCGCGAATGCCATCCATGCCAATGGCGCCGTGTTCGGCATCGATAGCGAGCCACTCCATGCCGGCTTGGGCGAGCGCCTCGGCGGCGGCGGGGCTGTTCAGAGTAAGGAACGTGCCGATGGCTGGTTCGCGGCGTTGCAGCTTTTCTTTCACGGGATTGCGGGGCATTGGGGTCTCCGGTTATGTTGATGGCTTGGCTGTGGCTTCAAAGAACAACGTCCTCACTTCATCCGTCATCATTGCCATCTGCTCGATGCGCCGCGGATCGATGGACGGTGCCAGCTCGCACGCCAGGCGCACTTCGCGCGCCATGTCGAGGGCCTTGTTGCTGGCAAGGCTATCAGTCCCAAGGTGTACGGGAATGCCAGCGTCGAGCAGACGGGCAAGGGGGAACTCTTCGCGGGCGAAGAAGACATGCGTGCCGGGACAGACGACAACATGGCAGCCGGCGGTCGCCATGATCCGGATGTCCGCGTCGTCGATGTCGTTGCAATGCACGAGCAACGTTTGCGGCCCCAGGGCGCCGAGCGTCGCCAGATAGGGAATTGGCCGAAGTCCGGCGGGGCTCCAATCATCCGGCAGGGCCCCAATGTCGCGCAGAAAGTCATGAAGCGGACCGCGGCCGTGCAGGATCATCTCGGTTTCCTCGCGCGTTTCGGCGGCGTGGATGCACATCCATTGGCCCAATCGATCTGCCTGCGCCTGTGCCGAGAGGATCAAGCGCGGCGTGGTGGTATAGGGCGCGTGGGGCGAGAGGCCGACATGCCTGCGCGCGCGGGCAGTGTAGCGGGCCTGGCGGTCAAGCGCACGGGCAACGGTGCCATCGGCCTGGTCGGGATGAAAGGCGATCATCTCCGTGAAGGAGAGGACGGGGAAGGGCGCATGGCCGAGCAGGCCCGGAGTGACACCCATGGCGTCAATGTCGAGCAGCGCGCTGGTCTTGGCCTGCCGGATTTCGTCGAGGGCCACGGTGGCGGCCGCGGCGATGGCCTGCGGATCGGTGGTTCGCTTCAGCCAAACCAATTGCTGCAGCCACTCCACAAAGCCGATACCTGACGGCAGCGCCCCGCGCAGGAACGAAAGCTCGACATGGGCATGGGCGTTGAAGTACATGCAGACTGGGGAATTGGTGGGATGTTTACCACGGAGGCACGAAGGACACGGAGGAAGTACAGGTCCACAGATGGAAAAGATGACCACAGATGATGAAATGAGGGGAGCAGGCGTTACTTTAGCCTTCATCCTTTAGACTTTATCCTTCCCCTTCTCTCCGTGCTCTTCGTGCCTCCGTGGTGAATCCATCCGTCAATCGGGCCCAAGGCCGCAATCGGGAGGTTGCGGTTTTTCCCCGGCGGGGCTGAATTTTCGATTTCGGCGGACGTAGGGGATTGGGTACGTCCCTTGCACGTATGGATGACCTAATCACCCGGAGGATACCAAATGCTGCCCATCCCGTGGATCATCACCGTTCAGGAGAAGAGCGCCGCCATCATCGAGCGCTTTGGCAAGTTCGCCCGCGTTGCCTCGCCCGGCGTGAACATATTGCTCCCCTTCGAGAAGGTTTCCGGACGTGTCAGCCTGCGCGTCCATGAGCTCTACGTGAACGTGGAGACGAAGACGCTGGACGACGTGTTCGTCAAGATCACCGTGGCGGTGCAGTATCACATCATGCCCGGCCGCATTCGCGAGGCACACTACGAACTGGCGAATCCGCAGATGCAGATCGAGTCGTTCGTCTATGACGAGGTCCGCGCCGTCGTCCCCAAGATGAAGCTGGACGATGTTTTCCAGAACAAGGACGAGATCGCCAACGCCGTGAAGAGCGGCCTGGAAGACACGATGAACCAGTATGGCTACAACATCGTGAAGACGCTGGTGAACGACATCGATCCCGACGCGAACGTGAAGAGGGCGATGAACGAGATCAACGCGGCACAGCGCATCCGGCGCGCGAGCGAGGAGCGCGGCGAGGCGGAAAAGATCCTGCGCATCAAGCAGGCGGAAGCCGAGGCGGAATCGATGCGCCTGCGCGGCAAGGGCGTGGCCGACCAGCGCAAGGCGATCGTCGACGGATTGCGCGACAGCGTGCTGGAGTTCTCGCAGGCCGTCCCCGGCACGCGCCCGGGAGACGTGATGCAGCTCGTCGTGATGACGCAGTACTTCGACACGCTGAAGGAAGTCGGCGCGCAGTCGCGCAGCAACACGATCATGATCCCGCATTCGCCCAGCGCGGTGCAGGGCATCGCGGAGAACCTGCAGAACTCGGTCTTGATGGGGACGATGCAAGGCGGTCTTGTCAGCGCGAAGGTGCGGGAGGCCGATGAGAACCTGCCGTTGGCCCCGCCGGACAACTCGGGCTCGACCACCGAAAGCGGCGGTGGCAGCCATTCAAGCCCGGCGAGCGGCATCTCCCCCGCCGAGGAGTTCGATCCCCAGGCAGCAGGCCGAGGCGAAGAGCCCTATCCCCGCACCAGCCCACCACGAAAGTAGGAGCAGCCCGTTGACATACACCAAGCCCGGCACGCCCCAGCCAGTCCGCACGCTGGACATCACGCTTGAGGTGTGCCCCATCACGTTTGTGAAGACGAAGCTGGAGCTGGAGGAGATGGAGCCGGGCGAAGTGCTGGAAGTCCATGTGCGCGACGGCGAATCGCGCCTGAACGTCGTGCGCTCCTGCAAGCAGGAGGGAAACATCGTGCACGCCGAGGAACCGATGCAGGAAGGCATCTGGCGCCTGCTCATCGAACGAGGCGAGTGAGGGAGTTGATTCACCACGGAGACACGGAGGGCACGGAGAGTAAGGATAAAGGCTAAAGGATAAAGTCGCCATTGTTGATTCGAACTGGCCAATCTGTGTTCATCTCTATAATCTGTGGATTTGCTTTTCCTCCGTGGTCTTCGTGTCTCCGTGGTAAAATTTTTTTTCTCTCTTTCAACTGACAGAGGTTCCAGACCTTGCCCGCTGAGCGCTTCACCAACGAGCAGATCGAACGCTACGCGCGGCATATTATCCTGCCGCAGGTGGGAGGGAAGGGACAGCGGCGGTTGTTGGGGTCGCGGGTGTTGGTGGTGGGAGCTGGTGGGTTGGGGAGTCCGGTGCTGCTGTACCTCGCCGCGGCGGGAGTGGGGACGATTGACATCATCGACTTCGATGTCGTCGATGCGTCGAACCTGCAGCGGCAGGTGATTCACACCACCGCGGATCTCGGCCGGCCAAAGGCGATCTCCGCAGCCGAGTCTATTCGTGCACTGAACCCGGATGTGAACGTGGTCGTGCACGAGGACGCGTTGCTTCCTTCGAATGCTCTTGAGCTGTTCCGTGCGTGCGATGTCATCGTGGAAGGAAGCGACAACTTCCCCACGCGCTACTTGGTGAACGACGCTGCACACTTGGCGCGAAAGCCGCTGGTCAGCGGGGCGCTCTTCCAGTTTGAGGGACAGGTCACCGTCTTCCCCAACGACGGCGGTGCGGATTCGCCATGCCTGCGGTGCCTGTTCCCGGAACCGCCGGCGCCGGGGCTCATCCCCTCCTGCCAGGAGGCGGGAATCTTCGGCGTCGTCCCCGGCATCATCGGCAGCATGCAGGCCGCAGAGATCCTGAAGCTGTTGCTGGGCATTGGCAAGCCCCTGGCGGGGCGCATGTTGACGCTCGACGCCCTGGCCATGAAGTGGCGCGAG
This sequence comes from uncultured Candidatus Sumerlaeota bacterium, assembly GCA_964625145.1. Taxonomy (GTDB): domain Bacteria; phylum Sumerlaeota; class Sumerlaeia; order SLMS01; family JAHLLQ01; genus CAYTRP01. Next base: position 1,297 of record CAZVAQ010000175.1, on the reverse strand, counting down.
ATCAAATTGCGGCGGAATCCGCGTTGTCCCCTCAACGGCGATTCTCCCACCATCAAGGCGTTGCTGGACGATTACGGACAGGCGGCGGCCGGGTGCACGGTCAAGCCGCTCCCCAAGGCACCATGAGCGATTTCCCTTCCGAACCAGTCGATCAACCCTACGACGCGCTGTTCATCGGCGCGCATCCCGACGATGTGGAGATTCTGGCCGGGGGGACAGTGGCTCGGCTGGTGGCGATGGGGCGGCGTGTCCTGGTGGCCGATGCAACACGCGGCGAGATGGGCACCCGCGGCACGTTGGAAGAGCGCGCCCAGGAAGCAGCCGACGCGGCGGAGATCCTCGGCGTGCGCCGGGTGAATCTCGGTCTGTCCGATGGACACATTGGCGACGACATTCCCGCGGCCACACGCGCAGTGGTCCGTTTGATTCGCCATGCACGCCCGCGCACGATTTTCACGCACGAACCGGATGACCATCATCCGGACCACAACGCCATCAGCCGCGCGGTGAAGGACGCATTCTTCCAGGCCAACGTGCTAAAGTACGACACGGGCCAACCGCGCCACAAGACGCACCGCCTCTTCCACTACGTGGGCTCTCGCGACCGTTGGCCGGTGGCGCCGTCCTTTGTGGTGGATATCACCGAGGTGGTGGAAACAAAGATGGCGGCGCTGCGCGCGTTTCGTTCGCAGCTCCACAACCCTGACTACAAAGGCCCTGAGACCTACGTCAGCAGCGACATCGCCTGGCACTTCATGGAGGGCCGGGCGGTGTTCTTCGGTTCGCTGATAGGGGTGCGCTATGCGGAGGGATTCCGCGCGGTGTCGCCGTTGCGGATCGATGACCCGACGCAGTTGGCGTGAGTGGGGAGCCGGTCAGGCTTGGCCGGCGGGACCGCGTGGGCGGGAGGAAACACCGGAGCGGAACTTGTCGTATTCCAGCACACAGCCGTCCCATTCGGAGTCGACGATGCTGAAGCCCCACAGCGACTCGAGCATCAAGCGGGCCTCGCATTGCTCCACAGTCAGGTCCATGGATCCAGTCTGGAGTGTGGACTCCAGCATCGATCGCACGAGATGCATTTGGCCTTTGATGTCGTTTGCCATGGGGGGAGACTCCGCGAGAGAGGGAAAGTGTTGCCTGGGGAGCGGGTCGACGGGAGCGCGGATGAGGCACTTCAAACAACCACGCTACCAGAAAAGCCTTTGGCCTCAGGATGTCAAGCGTGATGGCCTTCCTCGAATGATGGAGCGGCTATGCGCCTTCAACAACTGAAAATCAACAACTTCCGGTTGCT
>CAZVAQ010000174.1:0-6800 GCA_964625145.1 uncultured Candidatus Sumerlaeota bacterium | reverse complement strand
TCGGGGAACCAAGGGAAAACGCCGGGCCCGGACCTCGCGGAACTTACGGTTGCCACGTTTGAAGCCGGGTCACCAGCCTCTCGGTGCAGGCGAAGGCCGAGGAGGTCTGCCACCCGATGCCGCACAATTTCTCCTTTGTCGTGCCCGGAAAGCTCGCCGGCTCGGCGCTCCCCGGCCAGTACCAGCCGTTGGAGCAGGACCTGGCCGAGTACCGCCGCCAGGGAATCACGAAGGTAGTCTCGCTGAGCGAGGCTGCTCCGGGAACCGCGAAGGATTTTGAGGCCGCCGGATTGCGCCACCTTCATGTTCCCGTCCCCGACTTCTCCCCCCCGGCGCTGGATCAGATATACGACATCCATGCCTTTGCCAAGTCCGCCTGGGAACAGGAGGGCGACTCTGCCGTCGTCGTGCATTGCCGCGCTGGCATGGGCCGCACCGGAACGATCCTGGCCTGCCTGATGGTCTCCATGGGCCTCCCCGCCGACGAGGCCATCGCCCGCGTCCGCGAGGAACGCCCCGGCAGCATCGAGACATTCCAGCAGGAACAATCGGTCTACGCGTGGGAGTCGTACCTGAAGAAGAAAAACCCCACGGCTTGAGAAGTCGCGGGGTCACGGTTCTTCACAAAGCGGAGGCGATTGCGAGTGCACGATGGTCGTGCTCAAGCCGTTCGAAGATGAGGAATGGGCCTCTCGTCACGGCTTACCTCGCGCAGGTCGGCAGCATCGACCGCAAGGACGGCAACTGTTATGCCGCGTACATCAATGAACTCATTCTCGTAAGCCTTTCCCTGGTCGTGGACGTGCACGACAGAGCCCCCATCCCCGGCATGGAGGCCCCATTCGGGGAAGTCCTTCGATAAAGTTGCCAGAGCGTGTTCAGCGATCATGTTCATTAGCCCGCTTTGGCGCGGGTGCACCGCGCAGGAGCCCCTCGGTGCTGGGATCCTCGTCAACTTCCGGCCAATGGATTCCATAGCCACCGCCTGGGACTTGCCAGTTGCTTCGTTGCTCGTCTGACGCGTGGAGAAGGCGAGGGTACCAAGCCCGTGGAACTGTGATCGTGCGGCCGTCGCAAAGCGTCACCGACAATATATCTGCGTCAAAGACCACAGACTTAACGCTTTCGTCAGACTCAGGTGCCAAAATGCCCATGCCATGTCTCCAAAAATACAGCCCGATGCCCTGCGACCAAGGCCTCGATTGCTGCAAGCTCATGAGCCCCAAAACCGTGGTTCCTTGCATGGGAAACCGGCTGGAGCCAAAACTTCGCGGATTAATTGTCACCGTCGATATGCACGGGTGGCGGCCCAAAAACTTCATGGCCATGAAGTATAAACGGTATGGCCCAATCCGAAGCACAGTTGGCATGGTCACAATCCACCCATCCCCCGATCCAGCGTCCGATACTGCACCGCCTCGCTCAGGTGATCCGGCCCGATCAGTTCGCTGCCGGCCAGATCGGCAATGGTGCGGCTGACCTTGAGCAAACGATCGTAGGCGCGCGCCGACAGATCCAATCCCTTGATAGCCGCGTCCAGCAGGCGCCGCGCGTCATCGCCGAGCACGCAATACTTTTCCAGGTCCTTCGGGCCCATCTGCGCGTTGCAGTGAATGCCCGGCCGGTCGGCATAGCGGGCCGTCTGCATCTCGCGCGCGCGATTGACGCGCGCACGGATAGTGGAGCTCGGCTCGCCCGGCGCGCGGCGGTGCATGTCTTCCAGCTTCACCGGCCCCACGACCACGTGCAGGTCAATGCGATCTAGCAGCGGCCCGCTGATCTTGCCGACATAGCGCTGCACGGCGATGGGGTTGCAGATGCAGCGCTTCTCCGGATGGCCCGCATAGCCGCATGGGCACGGATTCATCGCCGCGCACAGAATGAAATTCGCCGGGAAGTTCAGCGACATCTGCGCGCGAGATATCTGGACCTGTCCATCTTCAAGAGGTTGGCGTAGCACCTCCAATACCGGCCGCGAGAATTCCGGAAACTCGTCCAGGAACAAGACACCATTGTGCGCGAGCGAGACTTCGCCCGGTTTCGGAATGGCGCCGCCACCCACCAAGGCCACATGCGACGCCGTGTGATGCGGCGCGCGGAATGGGCGTTGCCGGATCAGTCCCTCGCGACGATCCAGCTTCCCCGCAATGCTGAAGATCTTCGTCGTCTCGATGGATTCATTGAAAGTCATCTCGGGCAATATTGAAGGCAAGCGCTTCGCCAGCATCGTCTTGCCACTGCCAGGCGGCCCGATGAGCAGCGCGTTATGTCCCCCGCCCGCCGCGATTTCCAACGCGCGTTTGGCACCTTCCTGTCCCTTCACATCGGCAAAGTCCAGCCATGAATCCACCGATTGGTTCGCATCCGTGCCATGATCGGTCGGCCGCACGGGTGTGATCTCCAACTCGCCGCGCAGGTAACCAACTGCCTCCGCCAAACGCTGCACCGGAATGATGTCGATGCCGCGCACATAGGCCGCCTCCGTGGCGTTCTCCTGCGGCACGATCAACGCATCCAGGTTCTGGTCCTTGGCCCCCACCGCCATGGGGAGCGCGCCGGGGACGGCCTTCACCGCGCCGTCCAATCCCAACTCCCCCACTGCCGCCACGCGCGCCAATCGCCCGCGAGGATCCAAACGCCCCGTCCCCGCCAGCGAGGCCAACGCGATGGGAAGATCCAGATGCGAACCCTCCTTGCGAATGTCCGCCGGCGCCAGGTTCACCGTCACTCGCCGTTGGCCCATCGCGAAGCCGGAATTCTTCAGCGCGGCCTTTACCCGGTCGCGGCTCTCGCGCACTGCCGCGTCGCCCAGCCCCACAATGGACCACCCGGCTGCCTCCGCCGAGCTGGTCTCGACGCAGTCGGCCTCCACGTCCACGCGCAGGGCGTCGATCCCGACAATCGTGAAAGAACGGGCCGAAGCATGCATGAGCGAATGGAAAGCGAATCCACCACCCTCGGGGCAAGGAAAAAGCGAACCCGCCGCCGAAAAGTTGGCTTGCCAGCTCTCATCAAACCGGCTCCCCTCCCCGAAAATCCTCCAGCGCCAAGGACTCCCGACCCAAATGCCCCCCAAGAAGTCGTGCAAGAACTGGGAACCGTCCGAGCCCGGAAAACCCCGACTCCTATCCGGCGGTAATCCGCAGATCCCCAAAGGCTACGGTGACGCGCCCGTGCAGGACTACATCGCCGCCATCCCCGATTGGAAACAATCCATCGCCCGCCGCATCGATGACATTATCAACCGCGCAGTTCCCGGCGTGAAGAAGGCTGTGAAGTGGAACTCGCCACTTTACGGCCTCGACGGCGAGACATGGTTTCTCAGCTTCCACTGCTTCGACAAATACATCAAGGTCGCCTTTCACCGCGGCGCATCCCTCAATCCCATCCCACCGGTTGCCTCCAAGCAGAAGGCCGTGCGCTACTTTCACATCCACGAGCTCGACGAGCTGGACGAGAGGCAGTTCGCCGATTGGGTGAAACAGGCGAGCGCATTGCCCGGCGAGAAGATGTAAAGTAGCACGGCCATCATGGCCGTGAGATTGATGCAGAGACATCCCTGAATCGAGTGGAGTCCTCACCCATGCCGAATCAAGCTGCCCCCATCGACGACATCCTCGCCGAACTCGAGTCACTCGGCGACGACAAAGTCCGCGCGCGAAACAAGAAACTCGGCGCCGGCGAGAAGCAATGCGGCGTTCCTCTCGGCGAACTTCGCAAGGTAGCCAAGAAGCTCAAAGCCAATCGCGAACTCGCCCTCTCACTTTGGAAAACCGGGAACCTCGACGCGCGACTGCTCGCTGTATTGCTCCTCAAGCCCAAGGACCTCACCGCCGCCGAGCTCGACCGCATGGTGCGCGAGGCATCCTTCGCCCAGCTCGCCGATTGGCTCAACGCCTACATCGTGAAGAACCACGCCGAGAAGGAAACCCTGCGCCAGAAATGGATGCAGGACACCGACCCATGGGCCGCGCGCGCCGGATGGAACCTAACCGCCGCACGCATCGCCAACGACCACGCGGGGCTCAACCTCACCGCTCTCCTTGATCGCATAGAAAAGGAAATGCCCACCGCCCCAGCCGCCACGCAATGGACCATGAACAACACCCTCGGCGCCATCGGCATCCACCACGCCCAACACCGCAAACGCGCCATCGCCATTGGCGAAAAGATCGGGCTCTACAAGGACTGGCCGGTATCAAAAGGCTGCATTCCACCGTACGTACCCGTGTGGGTTGAGGAGATGGTGAGGAGACAGGGGTAAAACAAGCGGCCCCAACCGGTCCGGATCGTTTTCGACGCACTTTCCCAGGGGTGCCGCCCTGGACTGCCGGAAACCGGCCCTTCAGGCCGCAGAAGCGCCAGCGACGTTTGCGTTGGATGCATGGAGCCAAGCTACACACATGAGGATCACGAGCCCGCAATTCAGCAGCTACGAGCGGACTGATGAGATGCCGCTATACCTCACCGAGCTGGAGCGCCCATTTTGTGAACCGGTTGTCTAGGCATCCATACAAGCCTCAGAACTATCCACCCGAGCCTGACAGGTTCGTTCGCCAAGTCCAGGGAGACGGCCCTGGGGCGCGAGCTCGATAGCAAACCGGCCCAGTAGGGGCCGTTCGCTGGTACGTTCAACAAACACCCGCCGCCCCTATCCCCCGCATCACAACCACTTCTTTCTCAAAACAACCAGCGTGTACAAATCCACCGGCACTTCAAACGTGACCTGTTGGCCTGTGCATTGGGTCTCCGGTTCCAGCACGTCGCCATACTGCACGAAGTCAGGCGAGAAGACCTGCACCTGGAAATCCCGCGCAAATCCCGGCAGTGGCATCGTGATCTCCACCGCATCCAACTTCGCCGGTCGCTCGCGACGATCCAGAATCTGCATCGTGGAACCCGTGTAGTTGAACACGTGCAGATAAATCGTGTCCGGTTGCGAAAGGGGCGCGCGCGCCACCAAATGCAACGCGTTGTCCGCGACGTTTTCCTCCAGGGTAAACGGAATGCCAGTCACCGCAATCTCACCCGCCGCCGGATAGGGGCGAACGTCGCGTGCGTTGTACACATGCGAGAACATGGTCTGGAATCCCCAGCTCTTCGCATGGTCCGCAAACGCTTCCGGGAAATTCAGGATGCGCCATTCCAGGGCGTTGCGTGGCCATTGCTGTTGGCCCACCAAGCGCGCGTCGGCGGCGATGCATTCGAACAACAACTGGCGAAACATGAATGTCGTCTCGAGATCGTTGTAAATGTTTCTCGGATCAGTGATGGCCTCTCGCTGGCCACTGCGCAACATCGGATGCCATTGACCGGAGAAGACCGTGGCCGGTCCGTTGTCGACCATGGGACGGTCCTTGATCACCTGCCGCAGCAGGGCCAGGTACGCGTCCATCGCCGGCGGCAGGTTGTGCTCCAACCAATAGACGTCGCTATGGAAACCCGCGTCGCCATTGATCATCAGCGTCGGCGGCGCGACATCCGGCCGGCGGTCCGCCCACATGTTGCGCAGCATGTTCAGCGTGAAGGGTATGTGCGTCGTGCCGAATGAATTGTCCCACCACATCACCTGAAAGTTGTAGAACTCAGTGATCATGTAGAGTTCCTCGGCGACGTACTCCAGCCAACTCTCCGCGCCGTGCAGGTCCACGTGCGCCATCTTCTTCTCTTCCTCGGTCAACGGACGATGGAACTCGGGATCCAGGTTCATCAGATAGCAACCCGGATAGAAGTTGAAGGGATCGTAGGGATCGATCCACGGAAACTCGCGGTCGAAGTATTCCTGGCGCGTGCCCTTGCCGCTCGTCCATGGCAGGATGTGGATGCCATTCTCGGGTCCATCCTTGTAGAGCTGCATCATGCGGTCCAGGCTGAACTCCCATACGTCTTTGCTCAGATATGCGCTCTTTGTCCAGATGCGGCGATTGCCTTCACTCGCCTCCCAACACGTGAAATGCCCACGCCCCTCCTCGACGGATACCTGCGCGGCGTTGATGAAGCAACTGCGCAGCGCGCGGATTTCGTCCTCCGGCAACGTGCCCACCGGCACACCGCTCCAGAAATCCATGTCTGTCTGCCCCTCGCCGATCGGGATCGGCTCCAATGCGCGCGAAACCGCTCCGTAGGTCTCGCCAGCGTAGCGGAAATTCGTGCGCAGATCATTGGTGACATCGAAGGGCCTCTCCGCGCGCGCCAGCACCGCACCCGTCGGCGCATCCACAACCTGCACCGTCGCCAGCAACCCCAGCATGCGATCCACTCGAAGCGGCAGCGTCATCTCATGGCGGATGCTACCCGCCTGCGCCGGCAACTCCTCCCGCCCGGATGCGATCGTGCTCCCGCGTGTCAGCTCGCGCACCGCATACTCCACAACCACTGTCCGCGCGGCAGACAGCTCGAATTCCACCGTCGCGACAACATCCGGCGTGAACGTCAGATACGTCACCTTGTCGACCTGGAAGTCTATCATCACGGCTGGCTCCTCCGCTCCCTGCGCCATTGTGCAAAGCGATAGGCATATTGTCATGACTGACATGAAGTCCAAAAAGAGCCACCGCCAACCCCGCTGGATGCGCCTCGGCGAAACATGCGGAACACGCGAATCGACCTCCCCGCCCTCAAGCATCGGAAACGGAAGGTACGTCGGAGCCATGGCGGCACCTCGATGGGGAAATCAAATTGACTGATCGCGTGACATGAACAACCGATCAATCTGACATGAAGGTGGAGCAAGCAATGCCACCGCTCCCTCCCGCTGGGGCAATCGGTATATCAAGGCACGACCCTTGGCGTCAGAGCTC
>CAZVAQ010000173.1:0-6952 GCA_964625145.1 uncultured Candidatus Sumerlaeota bacterium | reverse complement strand
CAGGCCCCATCGGCGTCATCATTCGATGACGGGCCAGCCGGGTGTTCTGCCGGTGTTTGTTGACAATCCGGATAACGTTGTTCGACACCGCAAGCATGCGGAAAGCGTCCGCGCCGTGGCTGTGATGGTCATGACGCGGCTTCGACGAGAACGTCTTGGCCTTTTCGTCGTATTCATAACTGTATTCGGAAAGCCTGTTGAGGCCCTTCCGAACGTTAGGATTGCCGATGTTGAAGTACGTGAAAGCCAAGATGGCGCGAACGGCGTTGATGCCATTCTCGACACTTATTCGGGGCGCGAGATAAGGGGAGAAACCGGCTGCCTCGAACTGCTCCCACGTTGTGTACTTGGCGGAAAATGTCTTCGCCTTCGCGTCATGCGGCAAGGTGGGGGTGCCGTACGCATACGGCAGTTTCTGGATACGCTCCAGCCAGTCTTCGGCACCCATCTGAGTGCCCTCATCGTAATCGATGACGTGAATCTCGTCACCGACTTGCTGGTAGAACCAAACAGCCGTGGCATCGCGCCGGCCCAAGTCCCACGCCGTATACACGGGGAGCTCAGGGTCAAACGGCTCCGGAAACACGATCTGGTGTGTGGGGGCATACTTCTGCAGGTGTTTGCCGTAGATGCTGCCCTGATTGATGCCTTCCCAGCTGCAGAAATACTCCTGATTGATCACCTCTTCGGGAACGCCCTCTTGGCGCTCCATCTCAATCATCTCCGGAGTGATCACCGGAGTGCCGTCTTCACGCTTGGTGTCGTTTACGGTCAGAACAGACGTGTGCCAATGCTCCGACTCCAACGCCCGATTGTACATCTCCCACGCGTGGTTCTTGCCGCGTGGAGTGGTGTTGAAAATCGCGAACCCGCCGTTCTCCGCGAGAATCGGCCGGACGAAGTTCCACGCATTCGGGTCACTCAGCGCCCACTCCGAGAACGCCACGCCAAGCGGGTTTGTGCCGACAAGCGCATCATAGTTATCTGAACCAACCACTTGATAGATCGAGCCGTTTTTCAGCTTGATCATCATGTCGTTCTCGTTCACGCTTTCGATCAGTTCGCGCGGGAACGCCTGATAGATCACGCGACGCGAGAGGCCGTCGATGCCATTCCACACCACCTTCCGGCCCTGATTAAGGGTCGGCAGCAGGTGCCAGTATGTCCCGACACGCATCTGACTGGCCACGGCCAGTGTGTTGATGAAGCATGAATCCTTGCCGGAGCGACGGTGCCAAATCTCCATGGCGCGCTTGCGGTACGGGAACTGTCCCCCGCCGAACATATAGTTCATAAACCCGCGCTGATACTCGCGGGCCTTCCACGCGTGTGGCAGAGAGATATTAGTTGCCATCGGCGCTTGAGTCGATCACGTTCACATTGACCGGCTGGACACCCATATCCCCGAAGTTGATTTGGACATGTACTCCCCCAGCCCCCTTCTGGTCCCGGTTGCCGCCGAAGTGCTTCAGAATGCTGGCGACCTCAGGGCCATGGAACTTCTTCGCAAACACCTGCTCGCCGGCCTTATTGACCAGCGCCACCTCCTCCTCACCAATCAGCTGCGGCCAGAGTTTCATGATCTGCTGCTCGACCCAAGCAGCATTCACGATCTTGTGCGCGGCCATCTCATTCTGCAGATCGTGGATCAGCGCGCGCACGATCGGCGACTTGAAAGCGTCCCGCACCTTACCGAGGGGCTGCTTCAAGTCTGCCGCGATCTGCTTGAGCGTGTGCCCGGTCGTTGCAAACTCAATCGCGACCGCCCGCTCCAACGGATCCAAACACGTATACCCCTGCTCCCGCGCCTCCTCGGGAGTTACCTCAGTAAGGAACCGCTGCTTGATGGGCACCACAGCAGACATAGGCTACCTTTTGACGGCTAAATCGCCGATGACCTGACGAAACAAATAATTCCGGCGATCGCGGTCGATATAGTTGAGGGCGTTGACTACCTGCTGGGCAAGCGGAGGGTTGAGCCGGACCAAACGAGGGACCAGCGGAGTATAGAACTGCATGCTGGACGGGATGACGACCTCGCTCATACGGGGATTCTAACACAGAGAGAAGAGGCCGTCAAGTATGGGGTGTGTAAATAATGTTTGGGAGATCTCTTTTTTCGGGCGGAGAACCCCAACAAGCAAAAAACACCCGGGCGCTTTTCGCCTTGGCCCCCGTACCTTCGGCACCGTGCTGCTGTTCTACTTCAATACAACACTTGCACACTGGCGTGGAACAATACGCAGGCGTACGGTTTCACGGGCCGCGTGGAACAGTGCGCAGGCGTACGGTTTCACGCTTCCTGCCTGTTTCCCGTGAAACAGCACGCAAGCGCCCGGATCCTCGCTTTCTGTCTGTTTCACGTGGAACGGCACGTGGACGCCCGGGCCCTCGCATTCTGCATTCTGCATTCTGCCAGCCATTCGATGACAGCGCTGCCATAAGCACCTGAACGGAGGCTAAACGCGTAGCAAGGGGGATTGTACCGGGCGGCCGGCTGTGTTATAATGGCTCCTGAGGGTAATGACGCCCTCATGAACAGATGAACGGAGAACGATCATGGCCCGCAAGACGAAGAACACCGCCACCACCAAGCCCACCCGCGCGAAGACGGTTATCGAGGACAACTTTGTGGCCCCCAAGCGCCGCCGGAAGGCCGAAGAGCCGAAGCCGATCACCTTGCAGGAGGCTCTGGCCGAATCCGGCCAGACGATCGAAGAGCTGACCGCCCCGCAGCCGAAGGCCGAAGAGGCCACCGCCCGCCCGGCCGGCACGTCGAACTTGGCCACCACGATCCGTAACCACCGCAGCCGCTACGCGGTGGCCCTGCACCCGAACGGGAAGAAGACGCAGAACAATGGCGACTCCATCGCCACCCTGCTCCTGCCGATCCCGCTGGACGTCCTGAAGGCGTTCAGCGCTGCGAGGTTCGGGGAGTCCTATGACCACCTGAATCCCGGCCATGCCCGCATGTGCATCGGCAACCGGATCCGGGGCGCTATGAGGAGGGGCGATGAGGAGGTCCACAGGTGGCTGATCGACCAGCAGCCCAAGCAGGAGGCCGAGGAGGCCGAGGAGGAGGTCAAGCAGGAGGAGGCCAAGCAGGCCGAGAAGGCCAAGCGAGGGACCAAGAAGGCCGGGAAGGCCAAGAAGGCCGCCACCGAAGAGGGTCAGGCCGAGGAGGCCTGATCCACCCCAAGCGAGGCGGGCGCCAGTAAGGGCCCGCCAAAGCCACCCAACCTTAACCAACGGAGTTACGATCATGGCACGCAGGATTACTGTTGCAGAGCTGGAGCGGATCGAAGGGCGCGGAATCGTCGACATACTGGAAGAGGCCGTGTACGATACGGGGTTCTGCCCCGCCATGTGCAGCGAGGGTTGCGAGGTGGAGATGGACGGCCATTGCTGCCATGGCTTCCCTAGCTTGGCCATGCACGTGGGGATGGTGTGATGAAGGTCGTTATCCTCCTGCTCCTCGTCTGGCTGGCGTGGAGGCTGTTCCGGGCCATGTGGCTGGCGTTCGATGACGTCGTGACCGAATGCGAGGACGCATGGGAAGCGCTCTGCGATCGCATGCGGGCCAAACACCCGACCCTGACAGCCCCGGTTGGCCAGCTGGCCGCGCGAGGGATCCGGAGGCTGTTCCGATGAGCAGCCGCCGGGACCTCAGAACGTCGGAACGTGAATGGCGGGCCAGCCCCCGCCCGCCGGTGCGGGCGGTTCCACGTGAAGCCAAACGGAGGCCAAACGCCCTCCTGCGCCTGCTGCAGAAGATGATCGGCCTCTGATCCTCCTACCGCCCCAGACCAAACGCCGGCCTCAGCGCCGGCGTTGTCTTATGTGCGTTCGGCAGCGCCATTCACCGGGGTCACCCGGGGTCACCTGACGACGCCGCCACCGGTGCGCAAGTCGAGGCGCGCAGGTATAGATATCCCCTGTCTATGGGAGTCTGCCCTATCCCTGCATGACAGCGCTGTCGGGGCCCATGAAAACGGTTTCAGATGAAGGACCGGGGTCAGGGGGGCGAGGTGGCGATATGCCTCCGGACCGGTCGGGAGGCGTTCGCATACCGGGGGGATATTTTTCCCCTAATCTCCCGCCCATGGGTCCTCCTCTCCGGGGTCACCTCGCCCCGCCCCGGGGGCTTAGCCGCGCCCTCTTTGGCTCCTCCTCGCGCCCTCTTTGGCTCCTCCTCGCGCCTTCTTTGGCCTCTCTCCGCGTTCCCCTTGCTTCCGACCTCGCTCTTGCCTCGTGCCCCGGGGCGTGGTATCATAGGAGGGTGTCCCGTCTATATGGAGAACGCTCTTGCACACGCTTCTGATTCCCCAGCATCCTCCTGTCCGTTCCGAGTCTTATGAAGCCATTGTTCTGGCCACTGCTCTCGTGCACGGTGCCGGGCTGGAGTACCCAACTCCGCAGCTGGTTCGCTGGATGGAGCCCTTTGTCGGGAAGTACAACAACGACCCGATGTATTGGCAGCCGTACGAGGAGCTGCCGACCGGCAATTGGGCGCTGAAGGTGTGGGCACGGGGTGGCTACGGCTATTTGGCCTCCACTCTTCCGAGGCACATGACTGTCCCGGCGCCTGAGCACGTGGATCCGGCCAGTTGGTTCGCGAGGATAGGGTCGATGGGCGGCTATCTGATGGATCCGGAACTCAAGGCGGCGTTCGCCATCTGCGCGGAGCAGACGAATCCGACTGACCCGATTTGGGGCGAGCAGTTGGGCGAGCTGCACGACGCGATCAGGCGGGCGGCCGAGACGGGCCGTTTGCTTACCGATTCGGCCGCGATCCGCCGGGCGAACAGGCGCGGCAGGCGTTCCGAGTACAGCGTGCCGGAGCATTGACGTATGCCTTAAGGCGTGCTATAATGGTGGCGCAGTCGGGCGATCCTGCCCGCGTTTGGAGCCAAACCGTGAATCTGATCCACTCCAGAATCATCGCTGAGCACAAGCTCCCGGATGGGCGAGTTTTGGTTTGCGAGTACACGAAGACCGCCATTCGCGATGACCCATACCCGGACGAGTACGACTTTTCCGACCCCGAGTACACGCTGGACGGCGAGCGTTTCGACCAGTTTGATCTTCCGATCGAACTGACCGAAGTTGCCGTCAGCATGTATGTGGAGACGCACCGCTACAAGCACAGGGAGGAGGCGATTCATGAAGACGTCTGAGTTGTATCGCGCAACGGTGTTCATGGCAGTCATACTGGGGGCGCTCGTGCTCGCAGCCATGGCCACGATGTTCGCAAGCCATCTGATCGACAGCCGGAGCAAGCTGCTCCAGTGCGTGGACCAGTTTGGGGCGTACTCGGAACTTGCGTCGTCTCTGAAGGAGTGCGATGACCAGCCGGGTTGCCGGGTGACGGCCAAGGACATTCGAGACCTGCGCCGTGCGAGGGTCGAGGCCGTGGCCTCGTGCAAGGAGGGGGCTGCCAGATGAACAAGCCCATTCGGAAGTACACGGTGGTGATCGATGAGATAGCGCGGCAGGTCCTGTTGGACGCGCTCGATCTGGCCATCGAATACGACATCTTCACCAACAGGATCGAAGACCAAAAGGCCAGCCACGTGCGCGAGGGACTTGACGTGCTGCCCGAAGTTTCTAGCCCCGGTCCAGTGGACCTCTTTTAAAGGAACCGACATGGAAATGAAAGTCATCACCGCCACTTCGTCCAGCGAAGCCGCTGAGGCCATCATCGACTTCGTGGGACAGGCCAACCTCCCGCTGCCTTCTTTGTTCATGGTCGGGGTCGGTGTGCTCATCATGGCTGCCGATGCCACGGCCGGCAGGAGCGAGGAGTTCAAGGCGATAGCGAACAGCGCGATTGATGGGCAACTGTCTGCTGAAGACAAGCTGGTGGCCCTCGCCCGCACTTATCTTGAATACGTGCAGAAGTGCAAGAGCGAGGGGCGCTGCGCGTGCGGCGACCCGGAGTGCAGGAGCAACGGGGCTGGGGGATCTTCCGAATCGAGTACGTCCGTCCATTGACGGGCGCATGTGGGCATGGTATACTTGTGGGTCAGGGCCGAAAGCCCGCCCCGAAATCAACCACAGGAGTGTAACATGGAACACCAGACCGTCACCGAAGCGCCCCAGACCGAAGGCCGGGCCGCCAAGACCGTGATTCGCCCGAACATGTCCAACTACGTCCCGGACAAGTCCGGCAGCGGCAAGCGTACGCACCGCACTGATGACTTCGTTGCCCGTTCGCTCGCTGGCAAGAGCGTGGACGAGGTGAAGGCGCGCGCCCGCACGCTGGGTGTCGATGTCGAGAAGTGGTCGCACCTGAATCCCGGCCAGCAGCGCATGCTGATCGGCAACCGGCTGCGCGCCCTGATGAAGGCGCGCGAGAATCCGCTGACCGAGGAGGCCATCACCGCTGTCTTCGGTGAGCCGGTCCCGGAGTACGATGCCGAGGCCGCTGCCGCTGCCAAGCTGGCGGCCGCCGAGGAGCGTGCGCGGAAGAAGGCCGAGAAGGCGGCTGCCGCCGAGGAGGCCGCTGAGGAGGGTTCGAGCCAGCGCCGCAGGCGCGGGTGATCCGTCCCGGATTGGTCGGGGGCCGTTTACTGGCCCCCGGCTATCCAGCGGGACATTCTCTTCCCGAGGGCCATGCCCTCGGTGCCCCGAACCGCCAAAGCCTAGCGGGAAGGGGGACGGTGAACCGGCAAAGGCTACCGGACAGCCAACGAGAGAATGTCCCGGTGGATAGCCACCGAACTGAACGGATTGAGAGACGATGATGGGTGAAGTGACCAGCGAATCCATCCGCCGTGTGAGGCCGGGCCAGTCCCGGCCTCATTCGTATTCGGCGGATTCTGCGCGTGGGCTGAGCCGCGAGACGGCCGACTATCTGCTCGCCAGTCACATCCGGCAGGCCAGTGAAGGGTTGTCAGGAAGGCGGCGTGAGCCTGTTTGGCCTGTCGTCCTGCAGGCGGCCAGCATCTTT
>CAZVAQ010000172.1:0-7082 GCA_964625145.1 uncultured Candidatus Sumerlaeota bacterium | reverse complement strand
CCGTGCGCGAGGACATCGCCCACATGCCTGGCTACAATGTCGAGAAGGTGAAGACGCTGAGCGACGCTCAAATCGCCGAGATCCTTGCCGACCGCAACGGCCTGCTCGAGCTGCACCACATGGAACACGCCGATGACGTGCTGCTGGAACGCGCGGGCGTCGTGAATCGCGAGCGCGTGGATGTCGGCGGCCTTGTCGACACGACAAAGCCCGTGAAGCCCACGCAAACGATGATGACGCTGACGGGTGTGACGTTTGAAGGGAAGACGGCCACGCACACGTTCGCCCTGGGCAACGAGACGAGCATGGCGGCAAACGTTCTCGGGCCGGCCTTTGGATGGATGAAGGCCGCCATGGCGATGCACGACCGCGGGCTCAATGGCCTGTACACCTGCACGGACCTGATGCCGCAGTTTGTGCGGTGAAAGTCCGGGATGCCCTGAAGATGCTGCATGACGATGGCTGGTTTGTGGTCCGCACAAAGGGCAGCCATCGTCAATTGCAGCACCCCACAAAAGCGGGAACGGTTACGGTAGCCGGCAAACCGGGACTTGACATCCCGACAGGCACGCTCAAGAGCATATTGAAGCAAGCTGGTCTTGAATAGAGGGCGCCCTGAATGGAGTTTCCAGTAATCATTGAACGCGGAGAGCTTACTTGGGGGGCATATGCCCCCGATCTTCCCGGGTGCGTCGCTGTTGGTGAAAGTGAGGATGAAGTTCGGGAGCTAATGCGAGAGGCGATTGCCCTGCATCTGGAAGCCATGCGGGAGCAGGGCCAGGCTATTCCACAGCCATCGAAGGTGCTGATGGTCGCGGCGGGTTGATTTCACAACTCTCCATCGACATTGTGCTCCACCCTCATTCTTGATTTTTCTTGCGACCATCAGTGTATTTTGGCGGCGCGATCTCGCCCAGTTCCTCGTCGAATCCGCCACTGAGGATGGGGAAGCGGCACCATGTCTTGGGGTCGAGGTTCTTGTCGTCGAGATGGAAGCTTGGGGCGTAGCGCTCGCGCTTCCATTGGTTGCGCGCCCAGAGCCGATAGAAGCGCGTGATGAATCCGCGAAGCGCCTTCTCGCCACCAACGCGTTTGCTCCACGCGTCCTTCAAATGGGCCAGAACCTCCGCCGGTTCCAGGCGGTCGCGAATGGCAAGGCCCTCGATCGCATCCAGCAGGTCATAGGGCATCAGGTCTGCCTCGTCCGTCTGCTTGCGGTGCGGCGGGCGCAGTTCCGCGGTTGGTGGAGCTTCCAGCAGGACCGCAACCTGCGGGATCGGGCCGATCCCCTGGGGGCCGGTTTCGCTCAGCCACTTCAGCCACGTGCGAAGGTAATTCTTGTCGATGCCGGCGATGGGGGCGATGGAGCCCGATGTGTCGCCGTCCATCGTCGCATAGCCCACCGCTGCTTCGCTGCGGTTGCTGGTGGAGAGCAACAGCGCATTGCGCACATTCGCCAGCATCCACACGCCCGGCGCGCGCACGCGTGCCTGGATGTTCTGCAGCGCGATGTCATCATCGCCCCAGGTCATCTTCCGCCCGAGCGTCGACTCGACCATGGAGGTGGCGTGCTCCACCATCGCCTGGATGTCCCACTCGCTGTGTCGCGCGCCGATGCCCTGCGCGATGGTGGCGGCCGCCTTGCGGGTGAAATCGCCGCTGTTGGCAGACGCCTGGTAGACCGTGTCCAGCAGTCCGCCGGAGGCGCTGGCGAGATCGAGCTTCAGGTAGGAGAGGCGTCTGGCCACCTCCTTGTCGCCGAGTTCCGCGCGCGCCATGCGAATCGCCAGTGACGCCAGTGCCGCCACCGCAGCAGAGTCCGCGCCGCCACTTAGCGAAACGACAAAGCCACGGCTGCGGCTCTTGCGCATGTAGTCGAAGAGGCCCAGCGCAACGGCGCGGCTGAATTCCTCTGCCTTGAGGTCGGTTCCCTGCTCCCATTCCACCGGCGGACCAATGGGTGAGGTGGGGGTCTGCGAAGAACCGCGCCATCTCCACGCGACCCGTTCCAAATGCATCGCGTCGTCGTTTGACTTGAGGCTCATCGTCCGCTGCCGGCGCATGCGAAGCAGATCGACATCCACGACGGCGGAGATGACAGACCATTCGCGGAAAGAGAGTCGCTCGCCCCGCGCGACGGTTTCGCCATGCACGGCGATGACCCGGTCGCCCGGAAAAATCATGCGGCCGGCTTCGTTTCCGAGCAGGTTCGCAAAGACATAGCACGACGCGGTGGCGCGCGAGGATTCCGCAATGAGGCGCTCGCGTGTGCGGCCCTTGCCAAAGGCAAAGTGCGACGCGGTTGGCACGGCGACGATATCAACGCCCGCGCGTGCGAGCTGCACGGCGGGACGATCAGCGACCCAGGCATCCTCGCAAATCTCGATGCCAAGCCGCACACCGCCAAAGTCAAACATCAAGTCGCCAACGGGAATCTCCGCATCACCAACCTGCGTGTAGACAACGCTCCCCCGCCGCCATGGGCGGAACCAGCGCGGCTCGTAATGCACACCATCGCCGGCGAGGTTCTGCTTGCAAACGATGCCGACGAGCCTGCCATCCGCGAACACGGCCGCGCCATTGTACAAGCCATGCTGCAGACGCAATGGAGTGCCGACGATGACCACCAGTCCGCGTGTGCACTTGCCAAACTCCTCCAAGTGCCTCATCGCGCGTTCGGTGTGCGCGATGCCATGAAAGGCGTCCTCGCAACCGTAGCCGGTAATGGCCAGTTCCGGCAAGACGACGATCTCCGCGCCCTCTCTGCGCGCCTGATCAACCGCGGCGCGGCAACGCGCGACGTTGCCCTCCCAATCCATGGGCGTCTGGTTCACGGTTGCAGCGGCAATGCGAATCCAGGTCATCGGCGCGGAAGCCTCTTCTTTGATCCAACTGCAAGGAACGGGCGCAGCAATTCAGCGATGCCGAACAGCAGAAGCAGCATCACGCCGATGGGAAGCAGCAATGCCATCGCCAGAATCGTCACGCCCATGCTGACGGTCGTTGCCTTTTCCGGTGCGGCGGGGGGCGGTGCGTAGGAGATGCGTCCCAGTGGAGAGACCGCCGCGGAGACTTCCCCCGCACGGAGCCGGGTCTTTCGAGCTGCTGGTAGTGCACTTTGCAGTTCTGTAGTCGCTCCCTTGTCACGGCGCTTCGGCCCTGCGTTGAGCCACTCCACGAGCGGCGCGACCGCGTTGTTCCACGTGTACGAGTTGCGCACCAGCTCCGCGGCGCGCGGCGCGCGGCGGCGCACGTCGTCGGGCTTTGCCAGCAATCGACCAATCACGCGTGGCAGATCATCCTCGGCGCACCAACCGGCACGGTCGGCAGCGATCGCATTGGTGAGCGGGTCGTCCGCATCGTGAATGACAGGAACACCCGCCCACATGGCCAGCAGCGTTGCATCGCACGGATTGATCGCACGCAATTCCCCATCCGGCCGCATGGTGATCGCAAGGTCGGCCTTCGTCAGCCGCATCAACAGGTTGTCGAAAGTGACCTCATCGGATCGCGCAATGACCTCGAGAGTGGCACCGGATTTTCCTTCAACGACGGCACGGAGCGATTCCACCTCCTCCGCAGTGTAGTCGCTGTCGAGACGCAAAGCCAGGACGGCCGGGTTCCCCTTGCGCGATGCGACGGGCGGTTGATCCGGAGCGAGGCATAGCGCGATGATCGTCGGTTTGCGCTGTTCAAAGCCCGACTCGATCATGAGTGGAGTAAGGAAATGGGCGGCCGTTGGCGTTGCACACGTCACGAGGTCGGCGCGGGCAAGTGCCTTGCGAATCGTCGCAACGCCCTTGGCCGTGGCCTGAAGGCGCGACACATCGAGGATGGTGGGGCACTGAACATCTGGAAGCGCGAGAAGGCCCGACGGCGAGACGGTCAGAAGCACGTCGGGCTTGATGGAATCGATGAGGGCCGCTTCGCCGCCACTCTGAAAAGTATGCAAGTCCGGAATGGGTGGCAACTCAACGCCATCGCGCGCCGGACACGCGATGTGGACATCGGCCATGCGGGCAGAACGAAGACCGAACGCAAGGCTCCACGCCCGCAAACCCAAGGGGCGCACCGGCATGCCGGGAAGCGGAAGCGGATCGGGGGAAAGGACAAGGATGCGCATGGGGAAGTGTTATATGAAGGCCTAATGCGCCGCAAGGCGAGAGCGATGGATGCGATGAGCGGAAAGTTGGCTCCAAAGTTAGTGTTGCAAACAAGTCAGGTGATTGACCGCATCCGCCCTCTCGATACAAGTGGGAGAGTGCCACAATCCAACTTGCCATGCAAGGCCCAGATGAGGCGGCAGGGAGGGTTGGGCGCGTCCAGCCTGCGGGTCACTTCAATCCCGTGCGCGCGATGCCGGCGATGAAGAAGCGTTGGAGCAGGAAGAAGAGGATGATGATCGGCAGGACCGCCATGGTCGAGGCAGCCATGAGCAGCTCGAACTCCTGGCCGCTCTCCTGGTTGAACGTCTGCAGGGCCACCATCAGGGTGCGCATTTCCGGCGAACTGGTCGCGATCAACGGCCATAGCAGGGCGTTCCAGTTGCCAAGGAAAAGGAAGATGCCGGCGGTGACAAACACCGGTTTGGAGAGCGGCGCGACGATCTGCCACAGGAACCGGAAACGGCCGGCGCCGTCAATCTGCGCGGCGTCCCACAGATCATCCGGCACGGTCATGAAAAACTGACGCATGAGGAAGATGGTGAAAACCGATGCGAGGAAAGGCGCGACCAATGCCATCGGCGTGTCCAGCCAACCGAGCATGCTCAGTGTGAGGAAGTTTGGAATCAGCAGCACCTGGCCGGGGATCATCATGGTAAGCAGCACGATATAGAAGAAGAGCCCCTTGCCGACGAAGGTCATCTTGGCAAACGCAAAGGCCGCCAGCGCGCTGGTGAAGAGCGTGCCGAGCGTGACCAGGACGCCGGTGTAGACCGACACCCAGAACGCGTTGCCGAAATTGACGGCGCCGCGCGTGGCGACTTCCGGCGCGTACCAGGCACGGATGAAGTTGCGCCCGTCGAGGCTCGTCACCAGGTCGGATTGAAGGAGCCTCGGGTCGACCATCATTAGGCGCGCACCCTCGATGGGTACCTCGCGCGTGATGGAGTATTCCCCATCGCGGACAGCGCGGAACTCCATCTCGCTCTCGGGGACAGCGGGGACGAGTTGTCCCTCTTCGCGCTGCACGCCGAGCAGGCGCACAGGCACCGCGTTGCCAGTCTCGGTATCGATGGCCGTGTACTGCACGCGCGCCGGCGTCCATACAGGCGGGAATGCGTTGGCGGTCTCGCGGTCCTTGAAGGAGGTCACGAGCATCCAATAGAAGGGTACCAGCATGACGAGGGAGGAAAGGATGAGGGCCTCGTATAGGAGGAAGGCCTCCAACCGCCGGCGCAGACGCAGGATGGAACCCTTTGGTCGTGCCAACATCCGCATCCAGATGAGGACCGCCACCAGCGCGGCATTCACGCCGATCACGAGCAACACCGACAGTTGGCCGTTGGCGAGTGGCATCAGTTGTCGTACTCCACTTTGCGGCCCACTAGCAGATTCTGCAGCAGCGTCAGCGCGAGGATGAACATCGTCAGGATGTAGGCGAGTGACGCGGCGTAGCTCAGTTCCCACTGGCCCGTGAAGCCGACCATGTAGAGATGGAAGACCATTGGCGCGGTGGAGTAAGCCGGCCCGCCGTTGGGCGTCATGATGTACATGGGCACGAACTCCATGAACGCATGGATCATGGAGATGATGAGCAGGAAGAAAGTGACCGGCGAGAGAAGCGGAAAGGTGATGGTGCGGAACTTTTGCCACGCGGAGGCGCCGTCGATGGAGGCGGCCTCGTAGTAAGACTTGTCGATGTTTTGCAATCCCGCCAGAAATATCACCATGAAGTAGCCGATATCGCGCCATATGCTGGTGATGACGATTGAGAAGAGCGCAAGACTCGGCCCCGTGAGGATGTTGTGCGATCCTCCGGGCAAACCCCACGACCGCACGTCGATGCCCAGGTGTTGCCAGATGGCGATCTCCCAGATGCCGCTGGCCTCGCCCAGCCAATTCACCCGGGCTGGTTCCATGCCGAGGATGTTCTTCTGGATGAAGCTGAGCAGGTAGTTCGCCAGCCCCACGTCGCGATGATACACGTAGTTCCACACAATGGCGATGGCGACCCAAGTGGTGACGTATGGCAGGAAGAACGCCGTACGGAAGAACGCGCGTCCCTGCACGCCCGTGTTCAGCAGCATCGCCACCAGCAGCGCCAGCACCAGTGTCGGCGGGATATGGTAGATCGCGTAATTGGCGGTGTTCCAGATGGACTGGACGAACTGCTCGTCCTGGAACCCGCGGGCATATTGGGCCGGGCCAACGAAGTTCATCTCCTCGACCGGCGTCAGGGCCGTGGCATCAAAGAAACTGATCCCGAGGGTCAGCAGGACGGGCATGAACCAGAAGACAAGCAGGATGATGCCCGCTGGAGCGAGATAGGCGGCGGCTTCCAGGTTTTCGCGGATTCGGCGCGAACGGCGCGTCGTCATGGCGGCCCCGCATAGACGTCGGGAATGGCGTCGCAGCCCCGGGCAGGGCAGGGGTCACGCGTAAGAACGGCACCCAAAGGCCGCAAGCGCATTCCGGAGGGGGCTGAACTTCGGGCGGAGAGAGTATGAAGCACAGAGCTTACAGAGGAAAACCGGCAAGGACGATCCAAGTCCTTTATCCTTCATCCTCCTGCCTTACTCTTCCGTCATCGTCTGCTTCTCCGCCGGGGGGAGGCCGATCATGGCCCGCCACCCCTCGCAGTACTCGGCGATATTGGGCGAGCGCCACCTGAAGGGGAACTCGCGGCATTGCTTGGGCTTGTCCTCATGGACGGCGCAAGATTGGTCGGGCAGCAGGAAGATGCAGCTCTTGAGGGGATCCTCCTGATCCTGCAGGATCCACTTGCGCATCCTGGGCTCCCAGCGGGCGAAAGTTTTGAGGAACATCTCGCGCTCCAGGTCCAACCGCCCGGCCATCCCCGCGATGTCCTCTTCCGTCAGCACGACATACCCATCCCCTCGGCAGCAATTGCCGCACATG
>CAZVAQ010000171.1:0-7110 GCA_964625145.1 uncultured Candidatus Sumerlaeota bacterium | reverse complement strand
TATCAAGGCCCGTCGCATGCCCTTTCATCAGACGTTCTGGAGCGAGCCGGTGAAGGACGAGCGAATCCCCCGGGTCGAGCACACCCTGTACGACCTCGACGTCAAGGTCACTCACCGGGACGGGCTCCTGAGCGGCGAGGGCGTTGCCTCTTTCTCGGAGGTCCGCATTACCCCCGATGGCCGGCCCTTCTGGGAACGCCTCTCCTTGAAGGGCGGAGGCTGGGCCACCATCCTGTCGGACCTTGTCGACCCCGAGACAGGGACCATCGATCCCGTCCCCTTCACCGTCGAGCGCCCCCTGGACGAGTTCAGCTTCTTCGTCCTGTACAGCGAGCTTCAGGTGGCCTTTGACCAGGCCAGACTGAGGGCCTTGGACGCGACTTCCGGGCATTCCGAATAATTCGGCCATAAATCTTTCAAAACGTTCATTTTATACTTGATGCGGTAGCCGTATAGCGACGAGCCGTCAGGGCCAAGCACTGGTGTTGCCGCGTCTGAAAGTTGCGGAACAGGCGGTGGATTGGACACCGGATACCCGACAGACGCTCTCCAGGAGGAAACCGTCCATGATCGCACGCAGAATTGCCGTACTCACCGTCACCGCTGGACTAGGATTGGCTTTGGCCACAACAGGCTGTAGTTCCGTCCAGAAGGGTACCGCTGCAGGTGGCGCACTGGGTGCCACCGCCGGTATGATCGTCTCCAACAATGTTAGTGGATTGACACTCGCCCAGGGCGCCGCCATCGGCGGTGGCTCGGGTGCGACACTCGGCGGACTCGCGGGCGACGCCTACGACATGCTGACCCCCGATGATGTCGAGCGCGAGATCCAGAACCTGCGCGCCGAGCTTGCCGCTCGCGACAAGGAACTCGCCAAGCTGCGCGCTGCAGGTGGCTCGCCCGAGATGTTGGCCCACCTCGAGACCGTCCGCGGCGAATTGCTTTCCGCCGTCGAGGAACTCGAAGGTCTGCGTGCCGACCGCAACCGTCTCGAGGTCGAGCTTGCCCAGGCCAAGGCTGGCCTGGAACGCGCCCGCAGTGACCTCGCTGCCGCGCAGAACGACCTGCTGAACCGCGACACGCAGCTCTCCTCCACAAAGGGCGAGTACGACGCGCTGCAGGAAGCCGTCCGCAAGGCCGAGGCTGATCGCGCAGCCGCCCAACGCCGCGCCGATGAACTTGCCGCCGAGTTGGCCGCCGCCCAGAATCAACTGGCCTCCACGCGCGACTCGCTCAACGACACGAAGGGGCGCCTGGACACCATCCAGGCCTCGCTCCAGAAGAAGCAGGAGGACTACGAGTCCCTGCGTCAGGAACTCGCGGACCTCAATGTCCAGCTTGAGCAGACCAGCCGCGGCCTGACGATGACCATCGTCGACCAGTTGCTGTTCACACCGGGACAGGCTGACCTCAGCGTGGACGGCCGCCAACTGCTGGGCCAGATCGCCAACATCATCGAGACCAACTTCCCCGGTCGCGAATTGCTGATCGAGGGACACACGGACAACCAGCCGATCGTGCACTCGGGCTGGCGTTCCAACTGGGAGCTCGGAGCGGGACGCGCCCTGACCGTGCTGCATGAGTTGGTGGACCAGCATGGCTTCGATCCTCGCAACCTGTCAGCCACCAGCTTCGGCGAGCATCGCCCCGCTGCCAGCAACGCAACCCCCACGGGCCGCGCGGAAAACCGCCGCTCCGTCATCGTGATCCTGCCGGAGAAGCAACCCGTCGGCGTGGAGCAGTACGCCGCGCGTCTGTGATCGGGTCTGTTGCCTGCGCCGCAAAATCACGGGCCGGGACGGCGCAAGCGCCGCCCCGGCCTTTTTTCTTGAAATGCCCTGTCCTGGAGTCACCATGAACGCCCTTCTTCGACTCGCACTTCTCCTGATGCTTGCATTGATTGCGGTCGGCTGCTCGCGCCCCATTGTCACGACCGGCTATCTGGATAGCTACAAGTCCTTCAACGTGATCGACGAGGAAGAGCGGAAGTTCCGTATCCTTGAGGAGCAGGACTTCTCCATCGACAAGTATTTCCTGACCAAGGCAGAGATCCGCGAGCATGAGGACAACGGCACGCTGCCACCCGATGCGCAGGCCGACGGCGTGGACCTTTCCACCGGGCAGCCGATCCTGTTCATCATCAACGAGCCGCAATGGCTGGCCGAAACGCATCTGAAGAACAAGTCGCAGGAGGAAGAGGTCCTCTTCGTCGTTCGCGAGCGCTTCTATCGCTACCTGCTGCGCGAGTATCCTCATCCCGTCCGCGTGCGCTATGCCTACTACCCAGACGATCCATTGATCGCCGGGTACCGTGTCATCCATCTGGATGCTGCCGTCACGCACGTAAGGAAGGGCGTCGGCTGGGTACGGTTCATCATTGGTTACGGTGCCGCTGCCACCACGATGCAGCTCGAAGGACGTCTGCGCGAGGGCGTCGATGGAGAGAAGGTGATTGGCGAGTTCGTCCTGCGCGACGACCACGCCGGCTATCCGAACGGGTTCATGAACCCGCGAGTCATGTACGTGCATTACTGCCTGAAATACGCGGCGGAGGAAATCATCGGCAAGTTCTCGAAGGACCTGCGCAAGAATCTCCCGGCCGTGCGCCCCGCCCCCGCGCCTGATTTCACGGCGCCGGAAGTTGGTGCGGATTCGCAAACGGCACCTGCGCCGGAAAGTCCGGCGGACGGCCATCGTACAGAAACAAGTACGGATTAGGCGAGGACACCGGCCAAGTCCTCAGCGGCACGCGATACCAGAAGAAACCCCGCTCCGTGCGCGACCAAAAGCCACGCCGGTTCTGCATCAGGTGCGCATCGTACGGCGGATCGCCGTTAATGATGAAGCGCTCCGGCAGCCGCCCCCATTGCCGCTGCACCTCCAACGTGGCGCCGTGCATGGCCAGCGTGCGCAGGCGCACGATCCCTTCCGGGAACTCGTCCTGCAGGTCGGCGATGACATCACTCGTCAACCCGTCCATCCAATACATTGTCTCAAACGGGAAGCGCTCGTCGCGCGGCGCGATGAGGCGAACTGCCTCGTTGTAATAGCGCAGACCTCTCCCCATCCATGGCAGGACCGTCAGCAAATGTACCGCGAGCACGGCGCACACGATGGCGCGGCTCTGCAGCACACGCGTAATCGCCATGTTCGGCAAGCCAGCGCCCATCCTGCCGATCAGTATGGCAAGCGGCACGAACATCGGCAGGAACAACCGCAGGCCGTCGTACTTCGGCGCGCCGGGCAGGCTGCTTGCCGAGAACGGGCCCATGAACAGCAACAGGAGCAGCAGATCGTACTCCTCAAACTTCCAACCACTCTTCCTGACTCGATTCGCAACGGCGGCAACCGCAAGAAGGCCGGCGAGGACAAACAGCAGGGGAGAGGCCGCCAGCGTCATCACCAACGGGTAGTGCCACGGCGTGTTCGGCGCGCCCTCCGCAGCCCAGCGCACGCCCATGTACCAGGTGGAAGTCAGTTGATGATCGCGGACAAAGGCGATGTAGTTGCCCAGTCGCGCCAGCGGATCCGTCCACATCAACGGCCACAGGATGAACGCCAGCACCGGCGATATCACCAGCACCATCGCAACGGCGCGCAGGTCGCCCTTCCAGTTCGGCGCCCTTCCGCACACCAAGTTCCGTCCAATCAGCCACGCCGCCACGGCGATGATCAGAATGACTCCGTTGACTTTTGTGGCCAGCGACAACCCGCACACCACCGCCAGCCACACGCGATCGCTGCAACCCGACAACCCGCGACTGCCAAGCCACGCCACCCACGCCACAAGAAAGCAGAACACCGTTTCCGTCGCAGCGAAGTGCGCGTGCCCGAACAACCGCGGATGCAGTGCATAGACCAACGCCGCCGCCGCAGCCCAGCCAAAGGAAGCGGAGCGTCTGGCTGCCGAGTAGATCAGCGCCAGCGTGCCGCCGAACAACATTGCCGGAAACAGGCGAACGGTCTCCAGCTCCCAACCCTTTGGCGTCAGACCGACAAACACAGCGCCGATCCAACGTGTCACCGGTGGCAGCTCATCAATGCGCTGCCAGCCTTCAACTATGCCGGCAATGCTGAACGCACGCCCGGGATCCGTGAACAGCGTGCGAATCCAACCCCACGCATCCTCGTAGCACGGGTAATAGTATCCCTCGTCCCAGCTCATCCCATAGAGCCGAGTCGTGAGCATTGTGACCAGAAACCCGCCAAAGCCCAATGCGAGCAGGGCGATTCGGTCCCGGCGCGCGTCTAGGCGTCGTCGCTCTGGGACTGCTTCTTCCGGGCGGCGTTCGCTTCCTTCCATCGATGGATCCGATCCAGGCGGTAAGGCTTCAGGTCCACTGGCACCCTCCCTTCGATGGTCAGGGTTTCCGGATCCTGGCGCAAGGAGATGGCGGAGAATCGCACTCCCGCGGCGGCCACCTCGCGGGCGGCGCGGGCAAACTCGGGATCATGGACATCGCTGGGGCGGACGGCCTTCACACCGGGAACCTGGCAGAAGAACAGGACCTCGGCCTTCGTGTTTGGCCCCAGGACTGATGCCAGCTCCCGCAAGTGGTGCGTCCCCCTCTCCGAGACTGAATCGGGAAAGTAGGCGCGGTTGTCTTCGTAAACCAAATGGTTATTTTTTACTTCCAGGTACAATGTGTGATCCGGCATTTCCAGCAGGAAATCCACCCGCGACTTCTCCCCGAACTTCTGCTCCGGCTTCATGGTCTTCCATCTCGCCAGCCAAGGCAGGGCGCGGTCCGACAGCAACTGCTTCACGACGCGGTTGGGCAGCGAAGTGTTCGAGCCAATAAACTGCCCGTCGATCTCGGTCATCTCCCACGTCCACTTCAGGACGCGCGCGGGATTCGCCGCAGGGCTCAGCCACACGTGCGTGCCCGGATTCGTCAGGCCCTCCATCGCGCCGGTGTTGACGCAGTGGGCCGTGACGAGTCCATGCCCCGGCAGCTCGACGTCGGCCAGGAAACGCTTGTAGCGCCGCACGAGGATTCCCTCCACGAGCGGCGCTTCGCGTTTGATCACGTACGGGAACATCGCGGACTCAGGCGCGCTTGCTGGCGGCCTTCACGATCTCCGCGAAGGAGTCTGCCTTCAGCGATGCACCACCGATCAGTCCGCCATCCACGTCCGGTTGCGCCAACAGATCCGCCGCGTTTGCCGGATTCATGGAGCCGCCGTACTGGATGCGCACGGCATCGGCGACGCTGGAATCGTACAGGCTGGCCAGTTGCTTGCGGATGAACGCGTGCGCTTCCTGCGCCTGCTCGGTCGTCGCGACGCGCCCCGTGCCGATCGCCCACACCGGCTCGTAGGCAATCACGCACTGACGTGCCTGCTCCGGCGTGACATTGGCAAAGCATCCCTTTACCTGCGTCGCCAGAACCTCCAGTGTCTTTCCGCCGTCGCGCTCTTCCAACGTCTCGCCCACACAAATGATCGGCAGCAGACCGGCCTCAAACGCCGCGCGCACCTTCACGCTCACCTTCGCATCCGTCTCATTGAAATACTGGCGGCGCTCGCTATGGCCAAGGATCACCCAGCTCACACCCGTCTCGGCAAGCATCGGGGCGCTGACTTCACCAGTGTACGCGCCGGCATGGACCAACTTGCCGTCCTTCTCAACGGCCTGCAGGTTCTGCGCGCCGACCTGAACGTGGGAGCCTTTGGCTGCCTCGACAGCAACGTCGATGGATGTATACACCGGGCACACCAACACCTGCACATTCGTGAGATCCTTCACCAGGGGCTTCAGACCCTCGACCAGCGCGCGGGCTTCCTCGCGCTTCAGGTTCATCTTCCAGTTTCCTGCGACAAACGGCTTGCGAGCCATTCTCTCTCCTCCATCGAACATTCGGGGGTTGATCAAAAAAAAGGCGGGGGCGCCGTGTTGACGCCCCCGCGCTTATCGCCGCGAAGCTCAGCCGAGCTTCACGATCAGGTCGACGCAACGGTTGGAGTAGCCCCACTCGTTGTCGTACCAGGCCAGCACCTTCACCAGGTTGTCGACGACGTAGGTGCTCTTCGCATCCACGGTCGAGGAGGCCGGGCTGTGGTTGAAGTCACTGCTGACCAACGCCAGCTCCGTGTAGTCGAGGATGCCCTTCATGGGGCCGTCGGCAGCCGCCTTCAGCGCCGCGTTGACGGAATCCTTGTCGGTCGCCGTCTTCACCTCGGCAACGAAGTCGACCAGCGACACGTTCGGCGTCGGGACGCGCACGGCCAGACCGTCCAGCTTCCCCTTCAGGTGCGGGAGCACCTCGCCGATGGCCTTGGCGGCACCGGTCGTGGACGGGATCATGTTCACCGCGCCGGCACGCGCGCGACGCAGGTCCTTGTGGTACAGGTCCAGCAGGTTCTGGTCGTTCGTGTAGCTGTGGATCGTGGTCACCAGACCCTTCACCAGTCCGAACTTCTCGTCGATAACCTTCACCACCGGCGCCAGGCAGTTCGTCGTGCACGACGCGTTGGAGATGACCTTCGCGTCGGCGGGGATCTTGTCGCTGTTCACGCCGAGCACGACCGTGTAGTCCACGCCCTTGCCCGGTGCGGAGATGATGACACGCTTGACGCCGCCCTTCAGGTGCTTGGCGGCCTTGTCCTTCTCGGTGAAGATGCCCGTCGACTCGACGACGTAGTCGGCCTTCACTTCATCGTGGGGCAGGGCGGCAGGATCACGCTCGGATGTGCAGCGGATCTTCGTGCCGTTCACCACCAGGTCACCGCCCTCGACACTGACTTCGCCGGGGAAACGGCCGTGTACCGAGTCGTACTTGAACAGGTGGGCGTTCGTTTCGATCGGGGCGAGATCGTTGATCGAAACGACCTCAACCTTTCCTGACTCAATGGCCGCGCGGGCGACCAATCGTCCAATGCGTCCGAATCCGTTGATCGCGATTCTTGGTTTTGCCATGTTGCTCTCCCTCCTTCGGAATCTGGCTACCGGCGCGGTCCTGGAGGGGTGGTGGCCCCCCGTGACTCCCGGGCCGAATGCGCTAAATAGGAGACCAGATGGCCCCCTCAGGGGGCAAGTGCGATCGGTCTCCCATGGCCGTGACTGTTGGTCACAAAGCTGGTGCGGGTCTTGCCCCTGCAAGTCGATGG